>NZ_JACHMZ010000001.1:600000-900000 GCF_014205165.1 Micromonospora carbonacea
CTGCCCGCCTCCTCGGCCGACGTGGTGCCCGACGAGCCGCCGGAGTTCCCCTCCTTCTACGCGGTGCCCGGCCCCGACGGGCTGCACCGCGCCCAGCGCTTCGCCGCGTACGCGGTGGCCACCGACCCCGACGGCCGGGTGCTGCTCACCCGGGTCTCCGACGGCTACCCGGGGGCCGGCTGCTGGCACCTGCCCGGCGGCGGCACCGACTACGGCGAGCAGCCGGGCGCGGCGCTCATCCGCGAGCTGGTCGAGGAGACCGGCCAGCAGGGCCGCCTCGTCGAGCTGCTCGGGGTGGCCAGCCACCGTGACGCCGCCTCCCTCGGCCCCGAGGGCTACCCGATCGACTGGCACGGCGTGCGCGCCTTCTACCGGGTGATGGTCGACCAGCCCGCCCCGCCCACGGTGACCGACGTCGGCGGCTCCACCTGCGAGGCCCGCTGGTTCGCCCGCGAGGAGCTGGGCGCGCTGCCCGCCGACCGCCTCACCGAGGTCACGGCGGAGGCCGTCCAGGCCGCCCGCCTCGCCTGACTGCCGCCCGAGCCCGGGCCGGACCGGTGGCCCGACCCGGGGCGCGGCCCTACGGCCCCACGTCGTCGCCCGCCCACCCGGCGTCCGCGATAGCTTCTTGACCGACCGGGCGTCCCGCCCGGGGGATCGGGAGGCGCGGCGTGCTGGAGCAGCGACGGCAGGTGGGGGTCCACGGGGTGTGCCGGGGGCGTGACGGGCGGGTGCTGCTCGTGCGCGGCTCCGCGTCGGCCGACCACCCGGGGGCGTGGCGGCTGCCCGGCGGCGGGCTGGCGCACGGGGAGCACCCGGAGGCCGGCGTGGTCCGGGAGTTCGCCGCGCAGACCGGCCTCGCCGTGCAGGTGACGGGCCTGCTCGCCGCCGTCTCGGACGTCACCGGGCTGCCGGGCGTGGCGCTGCACACCGACCGGATCGTCTTCGCCGTCGAGGCGTCCGGCGGCACGCTGCGCGCCGCGCCCGACGGCGTCACCGACCTGGCGCGCTGGTCGACGCCCGAGGAGGCCGCCGGGCTGCCGCTGCTGCCGTTCACCGCCGAGGCGCTCGGCCTGCCGGTCGCCCCGGTGCGGCCCGCGTCCGGGGCGTCCCCCGGCGGGGCGCAACCGCCGGTGCCGGCCGACCGGAGGCAGCGCTTCGCGGCGTACGGGCTGGTCACCGACCCGGACGGGCGGGTGCTGCTCACCCTGATCGCCGACGGCTACCCGGGGGCCGGGCTGTGGCACCTGCCCGGTGGCGGCACCGACCACGGCGAGCAGCCGGCCGCCGGCCTGCTCCGCGAACTGGTCGAGGAGGCCGGCCAGCTCGGCCGGGTGGTCGAGCTGCTCACCGTCCACGACCGCTACGATCCGGGCGCGCTGGGCCCGGAGGGCCGGCCGCTGGACTGGCACGGGGTGCGGGTGGTCTACCGGGTGGTGGTCGACGACCCCACCGAGGCCCGGGTCACCGAGCTGGCCGGCGGTTCGACGGCCGCCGCCGCCTGGTTTCCGCCGGACGCGCTCGGCGACCTGCCGTTGACCGAGGTGGCGGCCCTGGTAACCGGACATCGGGTCGCATAGCGCCCGCCCGCCGAGCCGGTATCGACGCCCTCCGGTAGGCTGAAGGCGGGGTTGGTGGAGGATCGGGCGATCAGGCCCGAGATGGGAATAGAAGAGGCGATTCGCGCGGTTAACGGAGATATCAGGTCCGCCGGCAGCTATCGCCAAGCCCCCTACCCCTGTGCAATGGTGTACTCCGCTTTGACGGCTGCCGGGCCCGAAGCGGTCCGGCACGAGACAGCCGGACACCCGCCCCCGCGGCGGCCAGCCCGATCCGGTGATGGAGGAAACGTGCCGAGAGCCCCATGGCGCCGGCGTCGTACGACTGACAGTCCGCGCCCCGCAGGGCGTCGCTGGGCGGGCCCGTTGCGCCGCAGCAGCACGTTCGCCCGCCAGGTGCTGCTCGTCCGGGTGGGACGCCGCGACGGCGTCGCCGCCGCGGGCACCGACCTGACCTCGCCCGAGCACCGCTACCTCGACCGGCAGCGCCGCCGCTACGGCCTCGACCGCTACCAGCGCACCGAGGTCGAGTCGGTCGCGCCGGTCAGCCCGGCTGTGGGCCCCGCCGCCCCGGTCGACGACGCGGCGTCGATGTCGATCCCGCTGCTGCCCGGCGCGCGGACGACGGGCCGCCGGGTCAAGTTCGCGCTGGTCAACGCCTGCACCCTGGCCAGCCTCGTGCTCGGCATCAACGCCATCTTCGTGGCCATGCAGGGTCAGGTGCGCCTCGCCGCGCTCCTGCTGATCGCCTGCGTGGCGTTCGACGGGCTCGACGGCGCGCTCGCCCGCCGCTTCGGCGTGGCCAGCCCGTTCGGCGCGCAGATGGACTCGCTGGCCGACATGTGCTCCTTCGGCCTGGCCGCCCCCGTCGTGGTCTACGCCTCACTCGCCGGCGAGGCCCCGCGCGCCGCCGCCGCGGTCGCCGCCGCGCTCGTCGCCGCCTGCGCGGCGATCCGGCTCGCCCGGTTCAACGTCTCGCCGAAGGACGGCCGCTTCTTCTGCGGCGTGCCGACCACGATGGCCGCGGCCGTGCTGGCGCTGACCGTCGCCCTTGGCCTGCCGCTGCCCGGCCTCGTGCAGATCGCCGGGGTGGCGCTGCTCGCGTTCGCGATGGTCTCCAGCTTCCCCTACGCGAAGCTGGCCCGGCTGGTGAAGCTGCCGCCGTGGCTCTGGCTGGCCCCGGTGGTCGGCGCGCTTGTCGACATCCGGCTCACCTTCGCCCTGATCGTGGTGGGCTACCTGGTCAGCGGCCCGGTGCTCTGGCTGCACCAGCGCCGCACCGCCTGATCCGACGCTCGACGACGAAGGGGGCGCCGCGACCGCGGTGCCCCCTTCGTCGTGCCCGGCTCAGCGCCAGCGGGCGATGACCGTGGACCCGCCGACCACCCGGTCGCCCGGCCCGACCAGCGGGTCGGCGGCGTCGGCCGGCAGGTAGACGTCGGTGCGCGAGCCGAACCGGATCAGGCCGAACCGCTCACCCCGGGCCAGCAGCGAGCCGATCGGGGCCCGCTGCACGATGCGCCGGGCGATCAGCCCGGTGCGCTGCGCCACGACGACCGTCCCGTGGTCGGTGTCGAGCACCGTGTACGCCGCCACGTTGTGCTCGGCGTCCGGCTTCATGGCGTTGACGAACCCGCCGTCGGCGACGAAGTAGTCGACCACCTTGCCGGCCACCGGGGAGCGGTTGACGTGCACGTCCAGCACCGACAGGAACACCGCGACCCGCAGCCACTCGCCGTCGCCGAACCGCTCGTCGTGCAGCCGCTGCACCGACAGCACCTGACCGTCGGCGGCGGCCACGACGGCCGACTGGTCCTCGGGGACGTCCCGCTGCGGGTCCCGGAAGAACGCGGCCACCGGGACGGCGGCGAGGGCCGGCACCAGCCACAGCTTCGACTTGGGCCGGGCGAGGCGGGTCAGCGCGGCCAGGCCGAGGGTGATGCCGGCCGCCGCGACCCCGTTGGAGTCGATGTGCATGCCTCGGGTCAACGGAACGCTCGACGGCCGGTGGGCCGGGGCGAGGCGGGCGGCGACCGCCGCGTCGGCCGGGGTGAACCGGAGCCGGTGCACCCGCACCGGCGGGGGGTTGCGCAGCACCAGGTCGCTCCCGACGCCGTGCAGGGCTGCCTGCCGCTCCAGCTCGGCCGCCGCGCCGGCCGTCCGGGCCGGGGTCGCCGGCACAGCCACGGCGAGCACCGCGCCGTCGACAAGGTACTTCGCCAGGCCGTCGACGGTCGTGCGGGTCTCGTCGGCGGTGCCGGTGAGCGGCTCGGCGGCGATCACCACCTCGACGGCGTCGGCCTCGGCGAGGGAGTCCACCACGCGTACCCGGTCGGCGACCCAACTGCCCTGGGCGCTCACGTGCTCGCGCAGCGCGGCCGGCGTCGCCGATCCGGCGGGCACGACGGTGAGGACGTCGCCGGGCAGCAGGGCGTCGATCGCCGCGGCCAGGACCGCGGAGTCCGGGGTCGCGCCGACCACCAGGGCGGCCTTCGGGTCGTTGCGCCGGGCGAGCTCGGTGACGAGGGTACGGGCGGCACGCTCGCCGATGCGGACCGGACCGGGCCGGCCGGAGGTGCGCACGGCGGGGGACTGGGTCATGTCGGACGGGCTCCTGACGGGGTAGAGACGGCAATCGCGGCGGGATCGCCACGGCGAACCGGTCGGGGTCGACCGCGGACGGGCCCGACGACCGGGCGGCGGGCCGGGGGCGGGGCCCCGCGACGCGGCCCGGTCGTCGACGGCCCGGCGGCTCGTTACGGGCGAGGCCCGCGGCGTGGACCGGCCGGCGGAGGCGAGATCTCCACGGCCAGCATATGCGCCCTCCGCCGGGAGCCGCACCGCAGCGGTCAACCGCCGGCCCGCTCGTCCCCACGGGGTGTCCCGCCGCCGCTGACCGGCCGGTCCTCGACCGCCTCGGGCAGGTCGTCGGTGACGGCGGCGGTCGGCCACTCGTCGGTCCGCCCGACGCCCGGCTCCTCGGCCTCGGCCCCGACGTCGGCCTGCTGCGGGTCGGCCTGCTGCGGGTCGGCCTGCGGTTGGTCGGCCTGCGGCTGGTCGGCCGCCCGGTTGCCCCGGCCGGAGCGCAGCGCGCCGACCAGCCCCAGCACGCCGATCAGGAGCAGCCCGCCGGCCAGGAACCAGCCGACCGGGGGGAGGGCCAGGCCGAGCAGCTGGGCGAGCAGCCACCAGGCGGCCAGCGCGACGAAGAACAGCCCGAAGCCGAGCGATACGACGTCGGTGCGGTGCGCCTTCACCGGGTCACCTCCAGGTCTCCGGCGTTGACGTGGACGTAGAGGCGCAGCTTCCCGCCGCCGGGGCCGTCCGCGCCGAGGTCGGTGACCTCCCGGAGCCGGCCGTCCAGCGCGCCGGAACGGTTGCCGAAGATGGTCGCGTCCCCGGCGTTGACGTCGGCGGTCGTGGTGACGTCGACGTCGGGCGGCACCACGACGGTCGCCTTGCCGAAGTTGATCGCGACGGTGATCTGGGTCTCCTGCTTGTCGAAGTCGATGGCGCGCAGGTCCAGCACGGCGTCGCCGAAGTTGTTCTCGTAGCGGTCGGCCAGGTCGCGGCGGTCCGTGGGGGCCCAGGTGACGTCCCCGTCCACGCCCCGGACCCGGTCGTAGGACTCGGCGACGGTGGCGACGCCGAGCGCCGCCGCGGTGACCAGCCCGAGCGCGATCAGCCACCGCGCCCGGCCGAACCAGGCGCCGACGAGCAGCCCGAGCCCGATGGTCGCCAGGGCCGCGGCGAAGTACGCCGCCGCACCCACCTCGACCACGTCCAGCAGGTCGAGCACGGCCACCACGCCCAGCGCCAGGAAGATCAGCGAGAACGTCACGGCACCCAGCGGGGACCGTTCCCGGGGCCGCTTCGGCGGCTTGGCCGGCGGGTACGGCGCGGCCGGGGCCGGTTGCGGCCCTTGGGCGTACGGGCCGTGCGGGGCGAACGGCGGCCGGTAGCCGGACGGCGCGGGCGGGGTGACCGGCGGGTAGGCGACCGGAGCGGGTGGGCCGGCCGACGGGGCGGGCGTGGGCGGCCAGGCCGGCAGCTCGGCGGTGGCCCCGCCCCGGGGCGGGGGCGGCGCGACCCACCGGGGGCCGGGCTGCCCGGGGACGGCCGCCCCGAACGGCTGCCCCAGGGCGACCCCGAACGGCTGCCCCCCGAGCGGTGCCGTGGCCGGCTGACCGGGAGCGCCGGGGCCGGCCGGCGGCGTGCCGGGGGTGGCCTGCGGGCCGGTGGGCGGGGTGAACAGGCCCGGCGCGGGCGGGACGACCGGGCCTCGCGTGGGCCAGGCGACCGGCGGGGCCGACCCCGGCCCGCCGGCGGGCGTCGGAGCGTGGCCCGCGCCCCGGCCCGCCGTGGCGTGGTCGCGGTTGAGCAGCAGCGCGCCGCCGATCAGGATGGCCGCGCCGAGCAGCACCGCCCGGAACGCGTCGGTGACGATGTAGCCGAAGCTCACCGCGACCAGGATGCTCAGCACGATCACGGTGACCGGGGACATGCTGGACCGGCCCCGGCCGAGCATCGACTCGACCGGGGAGGCGGTGTCGCCCTCGCCGGGGATGATCAGCCAGGCCGTGACGTACACCAGGATGCCGATGCCGCCGAAGAAGCCCAGCACCGCCAGCAGCACCCGCCAGAGCACCGGGTCGGTGTTGGTGGCCCGGCCGATCGCCGCGCAGACACCGGCCAGGTAGCGACCCTCGCGCGGCCGGATGAGCCCGTACCGGGAGGTGAAGCCGGCGCCCTCGGGCGGCGGGGGCGGCGGGGCCGCGTACCCCCCGGGTGGTGGGCCGCCCGCCCCCGGACCGTCGCCCCCGGGCGGTGGCGGTGGCGGTGGGGGTGGCGCGGCCGGGCCCGGCCTCTCCGGCGGCGGCGCGCCCCCGGCGTCCCGGCCGGCCTGCCCGGGTGTGCCCGGCGCGTCGGGCGTCGCCGGGCCGAAGGCGGTCGGCGCGGCCCAGGCGGCGGGGGTGGCGGGGGCCGCCGGGGCCGGCGGCGGGGGCGGTGGTGGCCCGCCCGGCGGTGCCGTCCCGGGGCGGGGCGGCGGGGCAGCTTCCTCGGTCATGCCTCGATCCTGCTGCGCGGGCCGGCGAGAGACCTCCGGAACCGACCCTGACCCCACCCTGAGATCCGGCGGGCCGGGATGTCCGGGCGTTCCCCGTGGTCTGCGGCCGGCGTGGCGTGTGACGATCGGATCGGCGACGTCGACCCGGCGTGCGCCCGCGCCCGCGCCGCACGCCCGGGGCGCGCCCCGCCCGAGCAGGGAGCCTGCGATCAGCGCTGTGACCCAGCCGCCCCGCCTCTACCGGGCGCCCGAGCACCGGATGGCCGCCGGCGTCGCCGCCGGCATCGCCGACCACCTCGGCATCTCGGTGGTCCGGGTGCGGATCGCGTTCATGGTGCTGCTCGGCCTCAGCGGGCTCGGGTTGCTGCTCTACGCCGCGTTCTGGGCGGTGGTCCCGCTGCGGCCCGGTGACGCGGCCGTCCCGGCCCGTCGTGATCTCGGCCAGCTCCTGCCGTTCGTGGCGATCGGGCTGGTGGTGCTGGTGCTCCAGACGGTGCTCTTCGGCTCCGTCGGGGCGGCGGGCACCGCCGGCTGGCTGGTCGCGATCATCGCGGTGGGGGCCGGGGTGATCTGGCACCAGTCCGCGCCGGAGCGGCGTCGGCAGTGGGACGAGCGGATGCCGGTGCCCTGGCTCGGCGCGGTGATCGAGGAGAACGACCGGCGCGCGTTCGTGCTGCGGTTCATCGGCGGCGGGGTGCTGGTCGCGGTCGGCATCATCGGCGTCGCGGCGGTCTACTCGCCCGCGCAGAACTTCGACGCGGTGGTCAACGGCGTCATCTTCGCGCTGGTGGGGCTGGCCGGGGTGGGGGTGGTGGCGGCCCCGGTGCTCTGGCGGACCTACAACCAGCTCCGTTCGGAGCGCGAGGGGCGCATCCGCGAGCAGGAGCGGGCGGAGCTGGCCGCCATGGTGCACGACCAGGTGCTGCACACCCTCGCGTTGATCCAGCGCAACGCCGCCGACACCACGACGGTGCAGCGGCTCGCGCGCGGGCAGGAACGGTCGCTGCGCAACTGGCTCTACAAGCCGACCGCCTCGCCGACGGAGCGGTTCGCCGCGGCCCTGGAGCAGGCGGCGGCCGAGGTCGAGGACACCTTCGCCATCACGGTGGAGACGGTGGTGGTGGGCGACCGGGGCACCGACGAGCGGGTCGGCGCGCTGGTGGCGGCGGCCCGCGAGGCGCTGGTGAACGCGGCCCGGCACGCCGGGGTGCGGACGGTCTCGCTGTACGCCGAGGTCGAACCGGAGCAGGTGAGCGTCTTCGTCCGGGACCGGGGCAAGGGCTTCGACCCGGATACGGTGGAGGACCACCGGCACGGGGTCCGGGGGTCGATCGTCGGGCGCATGAGGCGGCACGGCGGCCGGGCGGAGATCCGCTCCGAGCCGGGTGAGGGGACGGAGGTCCGGTTGATCCTGCCGATCTCCCGCGACCAGTCCACGGCGGAAAGGGACAGATGACCATGGCGGAGCAGCCGACCGGACCGGTCGAGGGCGGGGCGGGCGCGCCTGCGCGCCTGCGCGTCTTCCTCGTCGACGACCACGCCATGTTCCGTGCCGGGGTCCGCGCCGAGTTGGGCGTCCACGTCGACGTGGTGGGCGAGGCCGGCACGGTGGCCGAGGCGGTCGCCCGGATCGCCGCCAGCACGCCCGACGTGGTGCTGCTGGACGTGCACATGCCCGACGGCGGCGGCCGGGCGGTGCTGGAGGCGATGCGCCGCAGCCACCCGCAGGTGCGCTTCCTGGCGCTGAGCGTGTCCGACGCCGCCGAGGACGTGATCGGCCTGATCCGGGCCGGCGCCCGGGGCTACGTCACCAAGACGATCTCCCCGGACGAGCTGGCCGGGGCGATCCGTCGGGTGGCCGACGGGGACGCCGTGTTCAGCCCCCGGCTGGCCGGGTTCGTGCTGGACGCGTTCGCCGCCCGGCCGGACGCCCCGGTGGCCGATCCGGAGCTGGACCAGCTCACCAACCGGGAGCGCGAGGTGCTCCGCCTGCTCGCCCGGGGGTACGCGTACAAGGAGATCGCCAAGGAGCTCTACATCTCGATCAAGACGGTCGAGACGCACGTGTCGAACGTCCTGCGCAAGCTCCAGATGTCCAATCGGTACGAATTGTCGCGCTGGGCTGCGGACCGCCGACTGGTGTGATCCACTCCTTGTCCCGGCCGGCCCCGACGGTGATCCCGGGTGCCGGCCGACGTGACGCAGCGTAACTGTGAGTCTGGTCATTCCCGTCGCATCCCCCGCTCGGTCCGTGCTGCTCACCGGGTGGCCGAAGGCCGCCTCGCCCGGACGGGCAGACCGTGTCGCTGCCCGTCCCGATCCCCCGCGCCCGCGCCGCGGGCGCGGGGAAGCTCACAGGCCGGTCACGGGCGTTGGGCGGAGCGCAAAAAGGGGTTGTATGTTGGCTGTTCAGCGGGGCGCGGCCGACTTGTTTCAAGATCATTTCTCAAGTATCGGCCGCACTGCGGGCAACTAACGGCTTGATAACGGCACCTTCACGTAACGGGCCGGTAGGTGTCACAGTTGCAGCACCTCACCCCCGGTGTGAGGCACCCAGGCACGGTCGCGCGGCCACGGATGCGGCGAGAAGTCACGGTTCGTGGTCGTCGATTCCTGCGCGGGGGCCGAATCCGGTACGGTGCGGCAGCCCGGCGGATCGGTACATCAGGGGTGTCCCGATTTCCTGCGGTAACCGGCGGTCGGTGGTTGTGACCGCCGGCGGTGTCACCCCCCATGCGTGCGTGAAACCCACGACGGAACAGGTTAGAAAGAGGAGGCCCCTCGGAATGAGAGTCTCGAAGCGGGCGAGTGGCGCGATCGCGCTGGGCGCGGCTTTCGCGCTCGTCGCGTCCGGCTGCTCCAGCAGCGACGGAGAGGGTGGCGACGCCACCAGCGCGGACGGCGCGATCACGGTCGACGGCACCGAGCCGGAGAACCCGCTGGTTCCGTCGAACACCACCGAGACCGGTGGCGGCAAGATCATCGACTGGATGTGGACCGGTCTGGTCGAGTACCCCAACAACGGTGGTGCCCCGCAGAACGCCCTGGCCGAGTCGATCGAGACGACCGACTCCAAGGTCTACAAGATCAAGATCAAGCAGGACACGAAGTTCCACGACGGCACCGTCGTGAAGGCCAAGAACTTCGTGGACGCCTGGAACTGGGGCGCCTACTCGCCGAACGGCGCGCAGAACTCCAGCTTCTTCGCCGACATCGAGGGCTTCGCCGACGTCAACACGGCGGACCCGGACGGCCCCGAGGGCCCGCAGAAGGCCCCGGAGCCGAAGGCCAAGGAGATGTCCGGCCTCAAGGTCGTCGACGACTGGAACTTCGAGGTCACGCTCGCCGCGCCGACCGCCGTGTTCCCGACCAAGCTCGGCTACAGCACCTTCATGCCGCTGCCGGACGCGTTCTTCTCGGGCAGCGCCGAGGAGTTCGGCAAGAAGCCGATCGGCAACGGGCCGGTCAAGTTCGTGTCCTGGGAGAACAACGTCCAGATCAAGCTGACGCGGTTCGACGACTACCAGCTGCGCGACAAGATGAAGATCAAGGACGTCACCATCAAGATGTACCAGGACGACACGGCCGCGTACAGCGACCTGGTCTCCGGGAACCTCGACTTCATGCAGCAGGTGCCGGTGTCCGCCATCGCGGGCGACAAGTGGAAGTCGGACCTGGGTGAGCGGGCCATCTCGTCGACCACCCCGTCGACCGGCATCATCGCCTTCCCGATCTACGACAAGCGCTTCCAGAACCCGAAGCTGCGTCGCGCCATCTCGCTGTCGATCAACCGGCAGGAGATCACCGACAAGATCTTCTTCGGTAGCCGGAAGCCGGCCGACAGCTGGGCCAACCCGCTGACCCCGGGCGCGGCGCCGGGCAACTGCACCGCGTGCCAGTTCAACGTGGACGAGGCCAAGAAGCTGCTCGCCGAGGCCGGCGGCTTCACGGGCGAGCTGGTCATGTACTACAACGCCGACGCCAGCCACAAGGAGTGGATGGAGGCCGTCGCGCAGCAGGTCAAGACCAACCTCGGCATCAACGCCCGCGCCGAGGGCGTGCCGACCTTCGCGGTGTTCCGCCAGAACATCAACGCCCACAAGATGAAGGGCGCCTACCGCGCCGGCTGGCAGCAGGACTACCCCGACGTGGAGAACTGGGTCAACCCGCTCTACGTGACCGGTGGCTCGTCCAACGACGGTATGTACAGCAACAAGCAGGTCGACGCCCTGGCCAAGGAGGCCAGCGCGGCACCGAGCCTCGACGCCTCGCACGCCAAGTTCGCCGAGGCCGTCAAGCTCATCGACCAGGACGTTCCGTCGATGCCGATCTACTTCGGTGGCCAGCAGTCCGGCCACTCGGAGAAGGTCAAGAAGATGGAGCTGAGCAACGTCGGCGAACTCGACATCACCTCGGTCGAGCTCTGATCCGTTCGGTCTGACCCCGGGTCGGGCTCACCTACCGGTGGGTCCGGCCCGGGGCCGTTCCGCGAGGAGTGCACAACACTCCCCGCCACGTTGACGTCACCCCGTGTCGGCGGTCGTCCGACGCGCCCCCTGTCAGGAGGACCCCCATGGGCCGTTATCTGTTGAGACGGCTACTGCAACTCGTCCCGGTCTTCATCGGTACGACGTTCCTGATCTACTGGCTCGTCTGGTCCGTGCCGGGCGACCCGTTCGCCGGCAAGTGCGGCGACCGCCGGTGCCCGGACTCGTACATCAACTTCATGACCGAGAAGTACCAGCTCGACGAGTCGATCTGGGTGCAGTACGCCACCTACATGAAGAACCTGTTCCAGGGGGACTTCGGCATCACGTTCAACAACCGCGAGGTCGGCGACATCATCGCCACCGCGTACCCGAACACGCTGAAGCTCGCCGTGGTGGCCCTGGCGATCGAGGCGATCATCGGCCTGACCGCCGGTGTCCTGACCGGCCTGCGGCGCAACGGTTTCTTCGACAACCTGGTCCTCGTCTCCACGCTCTTCCTGATCGCGCTGCCGGTCTTCGTCGTCGGCTTCGTGCTCCAGTGGCTGCTCGGCGTCAAGTGGGGCATCGTCCACCCGACGGTCTCCAGCGAGATGCGGCTGACCGAGCTGCTCCTGCCCGGCTTCGTCCTCGGCAGCGCGTCCACGGCGTACGTCGCCCGCGTGGCCCGCACCAGCATCGCGGAGAACCGGCGCGCCGACTACGTCCGCACCGCCATCGCCAAGGGCCTGCCGATGCGGCGCGTCGTCGGCGTCCACCTGCTGCGCAACTCGCTGATCCCGGTCGTCACCCTGCTCGGCACCGACCTGGGCGCGCTCATGGGCGGCGCCATCGTCACCGAGGGCATCTTCGGCATCAACGGCATCGGCCGCGCCGTGCTCCGGGCGATCGTCACGAAGGAGAGCGCTACCGTTGTCTCCATCGTGGTGGTCCTGGTGCTCGTCTACCTCCTGATGAACCTGCTGGTGGACCTGCTCTACGCCGCTCTCGACCCGAGGATCCGCTATGAGTGAGCAGCGTCGCGAACGAGTCAAGAACGCAGCGTGCCGGGGCCACCGTGCCGGCACCGAGCGCAGCGAGGTGGCGGCATGAGTGACCCCAGCACCGCATCGATCGTCTCGACCCCGCCGGCGACCATGCCCACCGAGGCGGGCTCCGGCGCGCCCGTCGACGCCGGCCTGCCCGAGAACGCCCGCAAGGAGAAGCCGCGCGGCCTGCTCGGCGACGCCTGGCGCGACCTGCGCCGCAAGCCGCTGTTCTGGATCTCCGCGGCCCTCATCGTGGTCTTCGTGCTGATGGCGGCCTTCCCGTCGCTGTTCACCTCCGGCGACGCGGTCAACGGCGCGCTGTCCCGCAGCCGGGTCGAGCCGTCCACCGACGCCTGGTTCGGCTACGACGTGCAGGGCCGTGACGTCTACGCCCGGGTCATCTACGGCGCCCGCGCCTCGATCGTGGTGGCCCTGATCTCCACCATCGGCACGCTGCTGATCGGCGGCGCGGTCGGCATGATCGCCGGCTACGCCGGCGGCTGGGTCGACGCCCTGCTGTCCCGCTTCGCCGACATCTTCTTCGGCCTGCCCTTCGTGCTCGGCGCGATCGTCATCCTGACCACCTTCAACGGGGCCGGGTCGAGCAACAACGAGTGGCAGATCATGGGCCTGGTCATCATGTCCCTGGTCGTGCTGAGCTGGCCGGTCGTGATGCGGCTGATGCGCTCCTCGGTGCTGGCCACCAAGGAGGCCGACTACATCGTCGCGGCCCGGGCGCTGGGCGCCGGCCACGGCCGGATCATCCTCAAGCACCTGCTGCCGAACTGCCTCGCCCCGCTGCTGGTCTACGGCACGATCATGGTCGGGTCGTTCATCGGCGCGGAGGCCACGCTGTCGTTCCTGGGCATCGGCCTGAAGACCCCGGTGGTCTCCTGGGGCATCATGATCAGTGAGGCGCAGAACTACATCCGGGTCTCGCCCTTCCTGCTCTTCTTCCCCTCCGCGTTCCTCGTCACCGCCGTGCTGAGCTTCGTGATGCTCGGTGAGGCGGTCCGCGAGGCCCTCGATCCGAAACTGCGCTAGGGGAGATTGAGTTGTCCGACATTCTCGTGTCCGAGCAGTCCAAGCCGGGTGCCGCCGGATCCGGCCGCCCCTCGGGTCGCCTCCTGGAGGTCGAGGACCTGCGGGTCGAGTTCCGCACCCGCGACGGCGTCGCCAAGGTCATCAACGGCGTCACCTATCACGTCGACGCGGGGGAGACCCTCGCCGTGCTCGGCGAGTCCGGCTCCGGCAAGAGCGTCACCGCGCAGACCATCATGGGCATCCTCGACACGCCGCCCGGCTTCGTCACCGGCGGCCAGGTGCGCTTCCACGGCAAGGACATGCTCACCATGTCCGCCGAGGAGCGCCGCCGCATCCGCGGCGAGGGCATCGCGATGATCTTCCAGGACGCGCTCTCCGCCCTGAACCCCGTCTTCACCGTCGGATTCCAGATCGCCGAGCAGTTCCGCGTCCGGCGCGGCCTCAGCCGCGCCGACGCCAAGAAGCGCGCGATCGAGATGCTCGACCAGGTCAAGATCCCGAACGCCAAGGGCCGGTTCAGCAACTACCCGCACCAGTTCTCCGGCGGCATGCGGCAGCGCGCGATGATCGCGATGTCGCTGGCGCTCGACCCCGAGGTGCTGATCGCCGACGAGCCCACCACCGCGCTCGACGTGACCGTGCAGGCCCAGATCATGGACCTGCTCGCCGAGCTCCAGCGCGAGCGGCAGATGGGCATGATCCTGATCACCCACGACCTCGGCGTGGTCGCCGACGTCGCGGACCGGATCGCGGTCATGTACGCGGGCCGGATCGTCGAGGAAGCCAACGTCTACGACCTGTACGCCAAGCCGGCGCACCCGTACACCATCGGTCTGATCGACTCGATCCCGCGGATGGACGAGCGGGGGCAGCAGCTCCGCACCATCAAGGGCCTGCCGCCGAACCTGATGAACATCCCGCCGGGCTGCCCGTTCAACCCGCGCTGCCCCATGGCGCAGCCGGTCTGCCGGGAGACGCTGCCGCCGCTGCTGCAGATCGGCGCCGACCGCGCCAGCGCCTGCCACTTCGCTGAGGATCTGGTGAACCGTGACTGAGAACATCCTCGAAGTCCGTGACCTGGTCAAGCACTACCCCGTCACCCGCGGCGTGGTGTTCAAGAAGACCATCGGGCACGTCAAGGCCGTCGACGGGGTGTCGCTGGAGCTCAAGGCCGGCGAGACGCTCGGCGTGGTCGGCGAGTCCGGCTGCGGCAAGTCCACGCTGGCCCGGGTGCTGATGAACCTGGAGCGGCCGACCGCCGGCAGCGTCAACTACAAGGGCCAGGACATCTCCAAGCTCTCCGGCGGCGCCCTGCGCCGGCTGCGCCGCCAGATCCAGCTGGTCATGCAGGACCCGTACACCTCGCTGAACCCGCGGATGACGGTCGGCGACCTGATCGGCGAGCCGTTCGAGATCCACCCCGAGGTGGCCCCGAAGGGCAGCCGGCGAGACAAGGTCAAGGAACTGCTCGACCTCGTCGGCCTGAACCCGGAGCACATCAACCGGTACCCGCACCAGTTCTCCGGCGGCCAGCGGCAGCGCATCGGCATCGCCCGGGCCCTCGCCCTGCGGCCGGAGATCATCATCTGCGACGAGCCGGTGTCGGCCCTGGACGTGTCCATCCAGGCCCAGGTGATGAACCTGCTGGAGAAGCTCCAGGCCGAGCTCGGCCTGTCGTACGTCTTCATCGCCCACGACCTGTCGGTGGTCCGGCACCTGTCGGACCGGGTCGCGGTCATGTACCTCGGCAAGATCGTCGAGATCGGCACCGAGGACGAGATCTACGAGCGCCCCACCCACCCGTACACGCAGGCGCTGCTGTCGGCGGTGCCGGTGCCGGACCCGACGCTGCGCGACCAGAAGGCGATCATCCGGCTCACCGGCGACGTGCCGTCGCCCGTCAGCCCGCCCTC
Organism: Micromonospora carbonacea; assembly: GCF_014205165.1. Taxonomy (NCBI): domain Bacteria; kingdom Bacillati; phylum Actinomycetota; class Actinomycetes; order Micromonosporales; family Micromonosporaceae; genus Micromonospora; species Micromonospora carbonacea. Next base: position 615,100 of record NZ_JACHMZ010000001.1, read on the forward strand.
GGGCTGCCGGTTCCGCACCCGGTGCTGGAAGGCGCAGGACGTCTGCGCCGAGCAGGTCCCGCTGCTGGAGATCCGCTCCGGCTCGGACCACCCGAGCGCCTGCCACTTCGCCGAGAAGCGCGAGATCGTGGCCAGTCACGAGGCGTGAGCCTCCCCGGTTGACCGACCGGTCCCGGCCCACCTGCCGGGCCTTCGGCCGGCCTGTGACATCCGACCGCCTGCCGGCGTCCCCGCGACGCCGGCAGGCGGTTCTTGCTACAGCGGGCCGCGGCCGGCGCGGAGCAGCAGCAGGGCCAACTGGGTGCCGTCAGCCCCCAGTGCCTGCCGGAACCGCTCCAGGATCTCGCGTTCCCGCGACAGCACCAGCCGGGTGCCCCCGGAGGCCATCCGGGTCGCGCCGACCTCCTGCGACAGGGCGGCCCGTTCCTGCCACAGCGCGATCAACGTGCTGTCGATCTCGTCGATCCGCTCCCGGATGGCGACGATCCGCTCCGCCGCCACCGAGTCGTCGGTGCCGGTCCGGGTCGGCCCGGCGGCCGACGACGCCGGCTCGCCCCGCCCGCCGCCCGTGTTGCCCGCCTTGCCGGCGGGGACCGGGCCGCCGTTGCCGCCGCCCACGTTGCCGGCCTTGCCGGCGCTGGCCGGGTTTCCGCCGCCGGCGGCACCCGCGTTCGGGTTGCCGGGGCCGGTGCCACCGCCGGGGAGGCCGCCGCCCGCGTTCCCGCTACCCGTGCCGCCGCTGCCGGCGTTGGCCTGGACGCCGCCGCCCTGGTCACCCTGCGGGCGGGACCGCGCCAAGCTGCCGTTCTGCTCCATCACGTCTGCCATCATCGCCGTACCCCTCGGACGTCGGGCCCGGTGCCCGGATCCCGGGACGGAAAAGCCCCGGGCTCTCCAGAGCCCGGGGCTTTCGTAGGTCTGATCTGATCAGGCGCGACCCACGGCTGCCGGACTCCCGGTGCCGTAGTAAAAGTAGAAGCGCTGACCGAACACGCCGTCGAGTATGCCGACTGCCCGGCCACCTGCGCAAGCACTGCCGCCGCCCACCATCCGGGCGGGCAGTGTGAGAAGGGGCCCCTTCTCGACCGTATGCGTTAACAAGGGGCCCCTCCTTACCACCAGCTCAGCCGAGGCGGGTGATGCGGTTCGCCGGGCCCGGGGCGACCGGGTCGCCCGCGCCCACGTACGCCACCAGCGCGTCGACGTCGAAGCCGGGGGCGGTGGTGCGGCCGGTGCCGCCCTTCAGCTCCGTGAAGCCGTCGCCGCCGTTGGCCAGGAAGTCGTTCGTGGTGACCTGGTAGCTGGCCGCCGGGTCGATCGGGGTCCCGTTCAGCGCCAGGGCGCTCACCCGAGAGCCCGCCGGGGCGGTGCTGTCGTACGAGTAGGTGAGCCCGGCCGACACCTGGAGGATCCGCTGGGTGGTCTGCCCGTTGAAGCCCACAAACTGCTGCTCCAGCACGTTCTTGAGCTGTGCCCCGGTAAAGGTCTGGGTGACCACGAGGTTGTTGAACGGCTGCACCGCGAACGCCTCGCCGTAGGTCACCTCGCCCGGCGCCTCGCCGCCGGCCGACGCCCCGTACGACATGGAGGCCCGCACGCCGCCCGGGTTCATCAGCGCGATCTGCGCCCCGTTGCTCTTCGTGTACGCGAGCTGCGCGTCGGCGATCACGTCACCGAGCGGGCTCTCTCCGTTGGGCAGGGCGTCGCGGACGATGTCGGCGCTGATCTTGCCGACCACCTTGTTGGCGATCGGGGCGACCGCCGTGCGGTACTTGTCGGCCAGCGCCTTCGCGCCCGCGTCCACCAGGTCGGGGTTGCGGGCGTACACGCCGGGGCTGGTCTGCTGCCAGGTGCCGTCGGCGTTGCGGACGCCGTTCTCGACGATGACGTTGCGGGCCGAGATCCCGGTGAACCGGCCGGTGCGCCGGTTGAGGGAGTAGTCGACGTCGGTGATCAGCTGGCCGTTGTTGCCGGCGCTGGTGACCACGCTGGGCTGGCCGGAGGAGTTCGGCAGCGAGCAGGAGTAGAACCGGTGGGTGTGGCCGGAGACGACCAGGCCGAACTCGGGCCGCAGGCCCTTGACGATGTCGACGATCGGGCCGGAGAAGTTGGCGCAGTCGGAGACGCCGGGGGTGCTCGGCGGCGGGGACTGCGCGCCGCCCTCGTGCACCAGCAGCACCATGGCCTTCACACCGAACAGCTTGAGCAGGCCGCCCCACTTGTTGGCGGTCTCCACCTCGTCGGCGAAGGTGACGCCGGTGATGCCGGCCGGGTTGACGATGCCGGGGGTGCCCTCCAGGGTGACCCCGACGAAGCCGACGGGCACGCCGCCGACGAACTTGACGTCGACCGGGGGCAGGATCGGCAGCTTGGTCTTCTTGCTGATGGTGTTGGCGGCGAGGTAGGTGAACTTCGCGCCCTTGAAGCCGTCGCCGTCCTGGCAGCCGTCGACCGGGTGGCAGCCGCCCTTGTTGAGCCGGATCAGCTCGTCGACGCCCTCGTCGAACTCGTGGTTGCCGACCGAGCTGATCTCCAGCCCGATCTTGTCCATCAGCTCGATCGTCGGCTCGTCGTGGAACGCGGCGCTGACCAGCGGGGTCGCCCCGACCAGGTCGCCAGCGCCGACGGTGGTGCTGGTCCGCCCCTCGGCCTTGGCCTCGGCGCGCAGCTTCTTGAGCCAGGTGGCGAGGTATTCCACGCCGCCGGCCGGGGTGCCGTTGACCACGGCGCCGCTGCCCGCCGGCGGGTCGATCGCGCCGTGGAAGTCGTTGTAGCTGAGGAAGTTGCCCTTGACCTCGCCGCCGGGGGGCTTGGCGTAGGAGACCGAGACCGGGGCGAGCGCCGCCCAGGGGTCGGCGGCCGGGGCCGGCGCGGGCCGCGTGGCGGCCGGCAGCGTGGCGACGACAGCCAGTGCGAGGGCCGGCGCGGCGAGGTGACGCAGCACCGCCCGACCGCGCGAGCGCGGTTGACTCATGGTTTTTCTCCCAAAATCGTGTACGGGGGAGGAAGTGGGGGTTCACCAGCCATCGTTGTGGATCGGGGACGGCCGCGCCAGAGCCGGACGGGTGACGGGTTGGTCTCTTCCTGATGTCGCCCGGTGTCCCTGCCGCCCCGATCGGTCGCGTCGGGGCCGCGCTGTCGGGAAGTGTCCGGCCGGCGGCATAGACTCGCCGTGCGATGCAGCCTCTCTTCGACATCCCCGCGCCCCCGCCCGAGCCCGAGCCCGCGTCGGCCCCGCCGCCCCGGCCCGGCCCGGCCGTCCGCCTCGACCCGCAGGCCCTGGTGGAGGGCCTCAACGGCCCCCAGCGCGACGCCGTCGTGCACGCCGGCTCGCCGCTGCTGATCGTGGCCGGCGCCGGCTCCGGCAAGACCCGGGTGCTCACCCACCGGATCGCCTACCTGCTCGCGGCCCGCGACGTCCACCCCGGCGAGATCATCGCGATCACCTTCACCAACAAGGCCGCCGGCGAGATGAAGGAGCGGGTGACCCAGCTCGTCGGCCCGCGCGCCCGGCTGATGTGGGTGTCGACGTTCCACTCGGCGTGCGTGCGCATCCTGCGGGCCGAGCACGAGCACGCCGGCCTGAAGTCGAGCTTCTCGATCTACGACGCCGACGACTCCCGCCGCCTGATGCAGCTCGTCGCCCGCGAGCTGGACCTGGACCCGAAGCGCTACCCGGCGCGGGGGCTGGCCGCCCAGGTGTCCAACCTGAAGAACGAGCTGGTCGACCCGGAGGAGTTCGCCGGCCGGGCCAAGGGGCCCAACGAGCGGGCCCTCGCCGAGGCGTACACGCTCTACCAGCGGCGGCTGCGCGAGGCGCACGCGCTGGACTTCGACGACCTGATCATGACGACGGTGCACCTGTTCCAGTCGCACCCGCACGTCGCGGAGGGCTACCGCCGCCGGTTCCGGCACGTGCTGGTCGACGAGTACCAGGACACCAACCACGCGCAGTACACGTTGATCAAGGAGCTGGTCTCCGGCACCGAGGGGATCGCGCCGGCGGAGCTGTGCGTGGTCGGCGACGCCGACCAGTCGATCTACGCGTTCCGGGGCGCGACGATCCGCAACATCCTGGAGTTCGAGCGGGACTTCACCGACGCCCGGACGATCCTGCTGGAGCAGAACTACCGCTCCACCCAGACCATCCTCAACGCCGCCAACGCGGTGATCGACCGCAACACCTCCCGCAAGCCCAAGCGGCTGTGGAGCGACGCCGGGGCCGGCGAGCAGATCGTCGGATACGTGGCCGACACCGAGCACGCCGAGGCCGACTGGGTGGGCCGGGAGGTCGACCGGCTGGTCGACGACGACGAGGCCCGCCCCGGCGACGTGGCGGTGTTCTACCGCACCAACGCCCAGTCCCGGGTGTTCGAGGAGGTGTTCATCCGGGTCGGCCTGCCCTACAAGGTGGTCGGCGGGGTGCGCTTCTACGAGCGCAAGGAGGTCCGCGACGCGTTGGCCTACCTGCGGGCGGTGGTCAACGACGACGACACGGTCAGCCTGCGCCGCATCCTCAACACCCCCCGCCGGGGCATCGGCGAACGCGCGGAGGCGTGCGTGGAGGCCCTGTCCAGCCGGGACCGCATCTCCTTCGGGGCGGCCCTGCGCCGGGCGGGCGACGCGCCGGGCATCTCCACCCGGGCGGCCAACGGCATCGGCGACTTCGTGGCGCTGCTCGACGGGGCCCGGGAGCTGGCCGAGACCGGCACCCCGGAGGAGGTGCTGGAGGCGCTGCTGACCCGCTCGGGCTACCTGACCGAGCTGGAGGAGAGCCTCGACCCGCAGGACGCTGGCCGCGTCGACAACCTCCAGGAGCTGGTGAGCGTCGCCCGGGAGTACACGGAGCGGGTCGAGGCGCTGGGGGAGGAGGGGGAGCGGGCCACCCTCGCCGGCTTCCTGGAGCAGGTGGCGCTGGTCGCCGACGCCGACCAGATCCCCTCCGACGACCCCGACCACCAGGGCGTGGTCACCCTGATGACCCTGCACACCGCCAAGGGGCTGGAGTTCCCGGTGGTGTTCCTGACCGGGCTGGAGGACGGCGTCTTCCCGCACCTGCGCGCGCTGGGCGACACCCGGGAGCTGGAGGAGGAGCGGCGGCTGGCCTACGTGGGGATCACCCGCGCGCGGCAGCGCCTCTACCTGTCCCGGGCGGTGACCCGCTCGGCGTGGGGACAGCCGGCCTACAACCCGCCGTCGCGGTTCCTGGAGGAGCTGCCGCCGGAGCTGGTCCGCTGGGAGCGCACCGAAGGGACGTACACCTCGTGGGGCGGCGGTGGCGGCGGCGTCGGCGGGCGCGCGGACCGCGCGCCGCGCGGCGGCGGCTTCACCGGGGGCACCCCGAAGGCCGCGCAGCTCGCCAAGCGGCTCGGCGTCGACGGCAGCCGGCTGGCCACGGCCAGCGAGCTGCCCCAGGGCCCGAAGGTCGCCGCCGGGGACCGGGTCAACCACCAGCGGTACGGCCTGGGTCGGGTGCTCGCCGTGGAGGGCCACGGCCCGGGGGCGCGGGCGCAGATCGACTTCGGCGACCAGACGATGTGGCTGGTGCTGCGGCACGCCCCGATCGACAAGCTCTGAGCCGGCCGACGACCATGGACGAGACGCTCACCCGGATCAACGAGGGCGTGCAGCTGCACCACCAGCAGGGTCGGCGCGAGGCGGCCCGCGACCTGTTCGCCCAGCTCTGGGCCGAGATCGGCGGGGAGCGGGGCGATCCGCTGCACGTGTGCGTCCTCGCGCACTCGATGGCCGACGTGCAGGACGACGTCCACGAGGAGCTGCGCTGGGACCAGCGGGCCCTGGCGGCGGCCGACCTGCTCACCGACGATCGCGTGGCGCAGGCCGGGGTGCCGATGTCGGTGGCCGCCCTCTATCCGTCGCTGCACCTCAACCTCGGTGAGTGCTACCGCCGGCTCGGCGACCTCGACCGGGCCCGCGAGTGCCTCCGGCAGGCGCGGGCGGGCATCGGCGCGCTCGGCGACGACGCCTACGGGGAGCTGATCCGGGGCGGCCTGGACACGCTGGCGCAGCAACTGGGCTGACCGGTGGGCGCCGGCCGCCGGTGGTTCCCTCCGGCGGCCGGCGCGTCGCCGGGTCGTCAGCAGGCGACGTCGATGCCCCGGGCCCGCAGGAACGGCGCGGGGTCGATCTGGTTCCACATCTGGCCCTGGTGCACCTCGAAGTGCAGGTGCGGGCCGGTGGAGTCGCCGGTGGAGCCCTCGTAGCCGATGACCTGGCCCGCCGTGACCTTGTCGCCGACGCCGACGGCGGTGCGGCTCTGGTGGGCGTAGTGGGTCAGGTAGCCGTTGCCGTGGTCGACGAAGACGGAGATGCCGTAGCCGTCGCCGACGTCGCCGGCCTTCACGACCGTGCCCGCGGCGGCGGCGTGGATCGGGGTGCCGGCGGGCAGGGCGAAGTCGATGCCGGCGTGCAGGGCGCCTCCGCGCGGGCCGTAGCAGGAGGTGATCGTCGCCCCCGCCATCGGGATGACCCAGGCGGGGGCGGGCTTGCTGGTCTTCTTCGGCGCGGGCTTCGGGGTCGGCCTGGGCTTGGGCTTGGCGGTGGCCTTCTTCGCCGTCGGGCTGGGGCTGGCGCTCGACGGGCTCGGCGAGACGGTGCTGGGGCTGGCGGCGGGGCTGGCCGACCCGCGGGCGGCGCGGTCGGCCCGGTCGGCGGCCTCGGCGCGGGCCGGTGCGTCGACCGCCACGGTGGCGGGGGCCGGGTCGTCGTCGCCGGCGGTCGTGGCGACGGCGGCACCGGCGAGACCGAGCCCGACCAGGGCGACCGCGCCGACGACCAGGGCCCGGGTGCCGGGCCGGGGACGCATCCGGTGGCGGGCCGGCGCGTCGGGGGTGCTGCTGTCGCGGATGTTCTCTTCGTGCACGGCGGACCTACACCTTCGAGGGGACGTGGACCTCGAAATACTGGTGTTCGCGCTGGTGAGGAGGCGGGCAGGGGGACGGGTGGGGCGACGTGGACCGGGAGGGACGGTGTCCGCGGCGTCCCGTGCCGGACCCCCATGTCCGGATAATTGATCATTGGCGATGTGCGGCTGGTCACATCAGCGGCTGTGACGCAGCAGACATTGGTGTGCGGGCGGCGCACGAAGAACCGCCCGGATCAGTCGATCCGGGCGGTCAACGGTCGATGCGCAGCGTCAGGAAGCGGCTACGTCGCTGTAGTACAGCTCGATTTGCATCTTGATGTCCACTCCGCGCTCCTGGAGCCACGGCACCGGGTCCAGCGGGTCACCGTTGACATGGATCTCCAGGTGCAGGTGGGAGCCGTAGGAGTGGCCGGTATTGCCAACCAGGCCGAGCTGGTCGCCGGCCTTGACCTGCTGCCCCTCCTTGACGCTCACGGCGGAGGAGTGGCCGTAGATGGCCTCGCTGCCGTCGGCGTGCTTGACGATCACCGCGTAGCCGTAGCCGCCGAACCAGCCGGCCTTCGTGACGGTGCCCTCGTGGATGGCGACGTAGGGGGTGCCCTCGGGGGCCACCAGGTCGATCCCGGTGTGCAGCTTGCCCCAGCGCATGCCGTAGGGGGAGTTGAAGTCGTAGCCCTGCAACGGCAGGAGCCAGGCCTCCTGCTCGCCGGCCGCCTTCGTCTCGACCCGGCTGTCGCGGGAGGCCCGGTCGGCGGAGTCCGCGCGGGCCGCCGCGTCCTGGCTGGTGATGGAGGCCTGCTTGAGCTCGTCGAGGACCGACGGGCTGACGCTCTTGGCGTCCGGCAGTGCTCCCGCGCCGATCGCGACGATGCCGGCCCCGACGAACGCGGTGGTGACGACGGCGGCGTAGCGGCTACGCGGCGGGGTGGGTACGCGGCGGCGACCGCGATATCGATCGGGCTCAGACGACAGGCGCTGGCGCACGCACACCCTCCGTTGTCGGGGATCCGATGCGGTCGGCCGGCGCTCGTGAAGCGGTGGTGAACGTCGGCTGGCCGCGTCGTCACCCGTCCGTGGACCTGATGACAACCGTGGACACGGTAGCCAACCGCCACGCCCGTCACAAGCCAGACGGGGTAATTGGCGTGTCGATCTGTCCGTTTACGTCCTCTATTGTCACGCCTCGTCACTTGGTCATACGTGCCCTCACCTGCCCGTTCGTCGCGCACCGTGACCACTGTCGCCCGAATGTCCGACCCCCTGCCCCGGCCCCCTAGGCTCTGCCCTCGGAGCGCAGGTCGGATTCCCTGCCGGCGACCCGCCGGGTTACCGTTCGTTCAGGTGACAGTCGTAGCGCCCTCGAAAGGTGTCCGCTGATGAGCTCTCGTATCCGGGTCGTCGTCGCGAAGCCGGGCCTCGACGGCCACGACCGGGGGGCCAAGGTCGTCGCCCGCGCCCTCCGCGACGCCGGCATGGAGGTCATCTACACCGGCCTGCACCAGACCCCGGAGCAGATCGTCGAGACGGCCATCCAGGAGGACGCCGACGCGGTCGGGCTCTCGGTGCTCTCGGGCGCGCACATGACCCTGTTCCGGCGGGTCGTCGAGCTGCTGGGCGAGCGGGACGCGCAGGACATCGTCGTCTTCGGCGGCGGCATCGTCCCCGACGCCGACATCCCCGAGCTGGAGCAGCTCGGCGTCAAGAAGATCTTCACCCCGGGCGCGACCACGCAGTCGATCGTCGAGTGGGTGCGGGCCAACGTGGCCCAGCCGGTCGCCTGACCCGCGCCCCTCCGCCCTGCGGCGGGCAGGGTGAGGGGCCGGACGCACCCCTCACACGTCCGGCCCCTCTATGCACGATGCCCCGCCGCCACCCCTCGACCGACAGGGCATCGGCCGTCTCCGTCCTCGCGCCTCGGCAGCGCTCCGACACCTGACTCAACGACGCCCTGACCAGGGGGTTACGCGGAGCTGGGAACATCCCCCGCGGAATTCCCACGCGCGCTGTTGCGCGCCCCGCCGACGACCGCGATCCCGCTGGTTGTGGAGTAGGGCACACCGCGCACCCGCTCGGTTGCCGCCGGTGCCGACCTCGCTAGGCTGCGCCCAATGGCCTGTTTCAACTGATGACAGGCGTCAAACTGATTCCACAACGCTGGCGGCGGCGCGACGGCGCGCCGCGGAGACGGGACGGGACGCGCAATCGTGGACCTGTACGAGTACCAGGGGCGGGACCTGTTCGAGCGGCACGGCTTGCCCGTGCTGGCCGGCGGCGTCGCCAACACCCCGGAGGAGGCCCGCGCGATCGCCGAACGCCTCGGCGGCCGGGTGGTCGTCAAGGCACAGGTGAAGGTCGGCGGCCGTGGCAAGGCCGGCGGCGTGAAGCTGGCCGAGGGCACGGATGAGACGGTGGCCCGCGCCACCGACATCCTCGGCATGGACATCAAGGGTCACACGGTCCACAAGGTCATGATCACCGTGACGGCGGACGTGGCCGAGGAGTACTACTTCTCCTACCTGCTCGACCGGGCGAACCGCACCTTCCTCTGCATCGCCAGCGTCGCCGGCGGAATGGACATCGAGCAGGTCGCCGCCGAGACCCCGGACAAGGTCGTCAAGGCCCCGATCGACGCGGTCGCGGGCGTCGACGAGGCGAAGGCCCGCGAGATCGTCACCGCCGCCGGCTTCCCGGCCGACGTCGCCGACCAGGTCGTCGAGGTCGCCGTGGGCCTGTGGCAGGCCTTCGTCGCCGAGGACGCCACGCTGGTCGAGGTGAACCCGCTGGCCAAGACCGGTGACGGCAAGCTGCTGCTGCTCGACGCGAAGGTCACCCTGGACGAGAACGCCGGGTTCCGGCACCCGGACCACGAGGCGCTCGTCGACCAGGCCGCCGTGGACCCGCTGGAGCAGGCCGCCAAAGAGAAGGACCTCAACTACGTCAAGCTCGACGGTGAGGTCGGCATCATCGGCAACGGCGCGGGCCTGGTCATGTCGACCCTCGACGTCGTGGCCTACGCGGGCGAGCGGCACGGCAACGTCAAGCCGGCCAACTTCCTCGACATCGGCGGCGGCGCGAGCGCCGCGGTGATGGCCAACGGGCTGGAGATCGTCCTGTCCGACCCGTCGGTGCGCAGCGTCTTCGTCAACGTCTTCGGCGGCATCACCGCCTGCGACGAGGTCGCCAACGGCATCGTGCAGGCGCTGGCCCTGCTGGAGCAGCGCGGCGAGAAGGTCACCAAGCCGCTCGTCGTCCGGCTGGACGGCAACAACGCCGAGGCCGGTCGGGCGATCCTCGACGGCGCGAACAACCCGCTGGTGCAGCGGGTCGACACCATGGACGGCGCGGCCGAGCGGGCCGCCGAGCTGGCGGCTGCGGGGGTCTGACAATGGCTATCTGGCTGACCAAGGACTCGAAGGTCATCGTGCAGGGGATGACCGGATCCGAGGGTTCCAAGCACACCCGGCGGATGCTCGCCGCGGGCACGAACGTCGTCGGCGGCACCAACCCGCGCAAGGCGGGCCAGAGCGTCGACTTCGACGGCACCGCGCTGCCGGTCTTCGCGACCGTCGCCGACGCGATGGCCGAGACCGGGGCCGACGTGACGGTCATCTTCGTCCCGCCGCAGTTCACCAAGGCCGCCGTGATCGAGGCGATCGACGCGGAGATCCCGCTGGCCGTGGTCATCACCGAGGGCGTGCCGGTGCACGACACCGCCGCCTTCTGGGCGTACAACGTGGCCAAGGGCGAGCGCACCCGGATCATCGGGCCCAACTGCCCCGGCATCGCCTCGCCGGGCGCGTCGAACGCCGGCATCATCCCGGCCGACATCACCGGCTCCGGCCGGATCGGCCTGGTCAGCAAGAGCGGCACCCTGACCTACCAGATGATGTACGAGCTGCGCGACATCGGCTTCTCGACCTGCGTCGGCATCGGCGGCGACCCGATCATCGGGACCACCCACATCGACGCCCTCGCCGCGTTCGAGGCCGACCCCGACACCGACGCCATCGTGATGATCGGCGAGATCGGCGGCGACGCCGAGGAGCGGGCCGCCGAGTTCATCAAGTCGCACGTCACCAAGCCGGTGGTCGGCTACATCGCCGGCTTCACCGCGCCCCCCGGCAAGACCATGGGCCACGCCGGCGCGATCATCTCCGGCTCGGCGGGCACCGCCGAGGCGAAGAAGGAGGCGCTGGAGGCCGTCGGCGTGAAGGTCGGCAAGACCCCGACCGAGACCGCCAAGCTCATGCGGGAGATCATGTCGGCCGGCTGACCGCCGCGCGACGCGCCGAGGGGGTCGACCGAGCCGGTCGGCCCCCTCGCGTCGTCACGTCGGCCCGGCGTCCGGCCGCAGCGGTCAGTTGTTGTTCCAGAACGGGTAGTTGCCGCTCGCCCGCAGGATCGCGCTGCCGATGATGTTGATCACGCCGAAGGCGATGGCGAGGTAACCCAGCACCGGCGACTGGCCGTACCGTTTGGCGTCCCGGATCGACAGGTACCCGAAGATGATCCCCAGGATGCCGCAGCAGAGCAGGCCCAGGATGATGCCGAGCACGCCCCACAACGTGGTGCGGTCCCGGCCCCCGGCCTGCGCGGGGGGCGGTGGATACGGAGCGTTCACGGCTTCCTCCGAGCGGTCCGCGGCCGCGACAGGAATTCGCGTCCTGGGGCCGAGGCTAGACCGGATCGGGGGTGCCAGGTCGGTGGATCACCGAACTTCCGGCCGGTCGGGGGCGGTATCGGACTGCCCACGACGGCGCGACATGCCAGAGTAGAGCCGATGTCCTCCGTCACCCCTGACCAGCCCCGTCGTCCGGCCGCCAGGGTCGGCGCCGACGCCCGGCCCGCCGGCCGCGTCCCGGGTCCCCGGGGGCCCGCGCCCCGGCCCGGGGAGCCCACCCGCGGTCGGGCCCCCCTCGTGGTGGCCGCCGGGGTCGCCGCCGCCTGGGCCGCGCTCACGTCCTACCTCCCGGTCGCCCTCGTGCTCGGGCTCGCCCAGCTCACCGAGGACGCCGGCTCCGTCACCGGCGCGCTGCGCGCCGGGCTCGCCGGCTGGCTGCTCGGCCACGGCGTCCCGCTCGCCACCGATGCCGGCCCACTCGGCCTGACCCCGCTCGCGCTGACCGCGCTGGCCGTCTGGCGGCTCACCCGCGCCGGGGTGCACGCCAGCCGGGCCATCGGGGCGCGGGGCGGGCGCTCCCCGCGCCAGGCGCTCACCGCCGCCGGCGCGGTCGGCGTCGGGTACGCGCTGCTCGGCGCGCTCGCCGCCGTGCCGACCGGCACCGCCCCGGCCCGCGCCGGGGCGACGTTCGCCCTTGTCGGCACGCTCGCCGCGCTGGCCGGGGCGCTCCGGACCACCGCGGTGGCCCGCCTGCTCGCCGCCCGGGCCCCCACCCAGCTTCGGGACGGGGTGCGCACCGGCCTCGTCGCCGGGCTGCTGCTGCTCGGCGCGGGGGCCGGAGCAGCGGGGCTCGCGGTGGCCACCGGGGGCGGCGACGCCGCCGACATGATCGGCGCCTACCGCACCGGGGTGGCCGGGCAGGCCGGGATCACCCTGGTCAGCCTCGCCTACGCGCCGAACGCGACGATCTGGTCGGCCAGCTACCTGCTCGGCCCCGGGTTCGCCGTCGGCGTCGACACCGCCGTCCGCACCAGCGAGGTCTCCGTCGGCGCGCTCCCGGCGGTGCCGCTGCTGGCGGGGCTGCCCAGCGGGCCCGTCGACGGCTACGGCGCGGGCCTGCTCGCCGTGCCCGTGCTGGCCGGCATGGCCGCCGGGTGGCTGCTCGCCCGCCGGCTGCTGCGGATCGCCGCCGAGGACCGCGCCGAGCTGGCCTGGCCGGCGCTGCTCGTCCCGGCGGCGCTGGCCGGACCGGTCGCCGGGCTGCTGCTCGGCGTGCTCGCGGCGGTCTCCGGCGGCCCGCTCGGCGGCGGCCGGCTGGCCGACATCGGCCCGGTCGGCTGGCAGGTGGCCGGGGCGGCCACCGCCGTGATCGCGGCCGGCGCCCTGCTCGGCGCCGCCGCCACCCGCGCGCTGCGGGTGAAAGGAAGGGCCCCCTCCTAACGCATCCGGTAGAGAGGGGCGCCCCGCTCACACCTGAGCGCGGCGGGCGGGACACGGCGAGGGGCGCCCCGGAAATCTCCGGAGCGCCCCTCGCGTCGGTGCGCGACCAGGTGGTCTGGGCCCGCCTCAGGTGGTGGGCAGGGTCACGTTGCCCACCACCCCGAGGATGAACAGCAGGACGCCGAGCCCGGCGCCGACCGCACCGCAGATCAGGCCGGCCTTGGCCTGACCGTCGTTGCTGGCCAGCCCCTGCGCCGCCTTCTGCCGGCCCAGGTAGCCGGTGACCACGGCGGCGATGCCGACCGGGATGCCCAGGTACAGGCAGCAGACCAGCGGGATCGACGCGATGCCGAGGATCATCGACACCAGGCCGAGGGTGTTGTTCTGCCCCTGCGGGTGGGGGTAGCCGGCGTTCGGGTAGCCCGGCGCGGCCCCGTAGGGCGGCGGCTGCTGGGCGTACGGGTCCTGCCCGTAGGGCTGGCCCGAGGTGGGCGGCTGCCCGTACGGCGGCGGGGCCTGCTGGGCGTACGGGTCCTGCCCGTAGGGCTGGCCCGATGTCGGCTGCTGCCCGTACGGCGCCGCGGGCGGCGGGGCGTACGGGTCGTGGTACTGCGGCTGGTTCGGGTCGTGTGGCTGCTGGCCGTACGGGTCCTGACCGGGCTGCATGCGTCGGTGCTCCTTGCTTCGGGCTGCTGTCAGTAGCTGCTGGTGCTGCTGGCTCCACCCATGATCCCGGCAAGACCGCCCAGCGCGCAGCACACGAGGACGATCACGAGCCAGACGATGCCGACGATCAGGGCCCACTTGGACCACTTCTTCGACTCGGCCGCCGCCGCCTGGGCCCCGGCGTAGTCACCCTGCTGGATCAGCGGGTTGACCTTCGACGCGTTGATGATGGCGGGGATGGCCAGCGGCCAGAACAGGAAGATGGCCACGATGGACATCGTCATGTTGTTATTGATCTGTTGCGGTTGGGGGGACTGGTAACCGGGCTGCATCCTGGGTGCTCCTCATTCCGTCGACACACCGCGCGTGTCGCGTCACTGACAGGTGCGGGACCCGGCGTGCGCCGGGCACCGAGCGACCGGCAGCGTACAGGGTCCGGGCGACAGGAAGGGGCACCGAATTCCGGCCCGGACCTGGACGCCCCGCGCGTCGCTGTGCGGCCCCGGGCCGTCTGCCCGCGCGCTGCTGTGCGGCCCCGACCTGGACGCCCGCCCGGGAGCGGGCCCGACCTGCCCGATAGGGTGGCCGCGTGACCGAGCCCGCGTCCGTCGCCCGCATAGTCGTCCTCGTCTCCGGCTCCGGGAGCAACCTCCAGGCGCTGCTCGACGCCGCCGTCGACCCCGCGTACGGCGCCCGGGTCGTCGCCGTGGGCGCGGACCGCGCCGGGATCGCGGGCCTGGACCGGGCCGCCGCCGCCGGGGTGTCGACCTTCGTCGAGCGGGTCGCCGACCATCCGACCCGGGCGGACTGGGACGCCGCGCTGACCAGGCAGGTCGCCGCGCACCGCCCCGACCTGGTGGTCTCCGCCGGCTTCCTGAAGCTGGTCGGCCCGGAGTTCCTCGCCGCCTTCGGCGACCGCTACCTCAACACCCACAACACGCTGCTGCCGGCGTTCCCCGGCATCCACGGCCCCCGGGACGCCCTCGCCTACGGGGTGAAGATCACCGGGGCCACCCTCTTCTTCGTCGACGCCGGCATGGACACCGGGCCGATCGTGGCCCAGGTCGCCGTGCCCGTGTGCGACGACGACGACGAGGAGACGCTCACCGAGCGCATCAAGTCCGCCGAGCGGCGTCAGCTCGTGGAGCAGGTCGGTCGGCTGGTCCGCGAAGGTTGGACGATCACCGGAAGAAAGGTCACGGTCGGAGTGAGTTCCAGTCAGGGCGAGCGCCGCCCCATCCGACGGGCGCTGGTCAGCGTCTACGACAAGAGCGGCCTGGTCGAGCTGGCCCAGGCCCTGCACGCGGCGGGCGTGGAGATCGTCTCGACCGGCAGCACCGCGTCGACCGTCGCCGCCGCCGGGGTGCCGGTGACCCCGGTGGAGTCGGTGACCGGCTTCCCCGAGATCCTCGACGGCCGGGTCAAGACCCTGCACCCGGCGATCCACGGTGGGCTCCTGGCCGACCTGCGCAAGCCCGCGCACGCGGCCCAGCTCGACGAGCACGGCATCGCCGGCGTCGACCTGCTGGTGTCGAACCTCTACCCGTTCCAGGACACGGTGGCCTCCGGCGCCGGCGTCGAGGAGTGCGTGGAGCAGATCGACATCGGCGGGCCGGCGATGGTGCGCGCCGCCGCCAAGAACCACGCGTCCGTCGCGGTGGTCACCGACCCGGCCGCGTACCCGGAGCTGGTGGCCGCCCTCGGCGCGGGCGGGTTCACCCTGGCCCAGCGCCGGGTGCTGGCGGCCCGCGCGTTCGCCGCCATCGCCGAGTACGACGTGGCCGTGGCGCAGTGGTGCGCGACCACGCTCGCCCCCGACGCCGCCGGCTGGCCGGAGTCCGCCGGGGTGTCGCTGCGCCGCTCGGCGGTGCTGCGCTACGGCGAGAACCCGCACCAGGCCGCCGCCCTCTACACCGACCCGGCCAGCCCCGCCGGCCTGGCCCAGGCGGAACAGCTGCACGGCAAGGAGATGTCCTACAACAACTACGTCGACGCGGACGCCGCCTGGCGGGCGGCGAACGACTTCGCCGACCGGCCGGCCGTGGCGATCATCAAGCACGCCAACCCGTGCGGGATCGCGGTCGGCGCCGACGTCGCCGAGGCGCACCGCAAGGCGCACGCCTGCGACCCGGTGTCGGCGTACGGCGGGGTGATCGCCGTGAACCGCCAGGTCACCGCCGAGCTGGCCCGGCAGGTCGCCGAGGTGTTCACCGAGGTGCTGGTGGCCCCGGGCTTCGACGCGGACGCGCTGGAGCTGCTGCGGGCGAAGAAGAACCTGCGGCTGCTGCGCGCCCCGGCGTACGCCCCGCTGCCGGCGGAGTGGCGGCAGGTCACCGGCGGCATGCTGGTGCAGACCCGTGACGCCGTGGACGCCGAGGGCGACGACCCGGCCAACTGGCGGCTCGCCACCGGCGAGGCGGCCGACGAGGCCACCCTGCGTGACCTGGCGTTCGCCTGGCGGGCGGTGCGCGCGGTGAAGAGCAACGCGATCCTGCTGGCCAAGGACGGGGCGACCGTCGGCGTCGGCATGGGCCAGGTCAACCGGGTCGACTCGGCGCAGCTCGCGGTCACCCGGGCCGGCGCGGAGCGGGCCGCCGGCTCGGTCTGCGCCTCCGACGCGTTCTTCCCGTTCGCCGACGGCCCGAAGGTCCTCATCGGGGCCGGGGTGAAGGCGATCGTCCAGCCGGGCGGCTCGATCCGCGACGAGGAGGTCGCCACCGCCTGCAAGGAGGCCGGCGTCACGCTCTACCTCACCGGCACCCGCCACTTCTTCCACTGACCCCGCCGGCTCGACCCGCCGATCCTGGCGAGTCGAGCCGCTGATGCCGCCGCCGCGCCCCGCTGCCTCGACCGACCTGCACCGGGTCCGCAGTCAGCGGGGCGGGCGGACGTGAGACGATCTGGGCGTGACGGCGACGATCCTGGACGGCAAGGCGACCGCGGCGGAGATCAAGGACGAGCTGCGGGCGCGGGTGAAGGCACTGGCGGAGCGGGGCGTCGTCCCCGGGCTGGGCACGGTCCTGGTCGGGGCGGACCCGGGCTCCCAGGCGTACGTCAACGGCAAGCACCGTGACTGCGCCGAGGTGGGGATCGCCTCGATCCGCCGCGAGCTGCCCGCCGACGCCACCCAACAGCAGGTCGACGACGTCCTCGCCGAGCTGAACGCCGACCCGGCCTGCCACGGCTACATCGTCCAGCTCCCGCTGCCCGGTCACCTGGACACCCAGCGGGCGCTGGAGATGATCGACCCCGACAAGGACGCCGACGGCCTGCACCCGGTCAACCTCGGCCGGCTGGTCCTCGGCTACGACGGCCCGCTGCCGTGCACCCCGCGCGGCATCGTCGAGCTGCTCCGCCGGCACGACGTGCCGCTGCGCGGCGCGAACGTCGCCGTGGTGGGCCGGGGCAACACCGTCGGCCGCCCGCTGGGCCTGCTGCTGACCCGGCGCAGCGAGAACGCCACGGTCACCCTCTGCCACACCGGCACGCTCGACCTCGCCGGGCACACCCGCGCGGCCGAGATCGTGATCGTCGCGGCCGGGGTGCCGGGCCTGCTCACCGCCGACATGGTCACCCCCGGCGCGACGGTGGTCGACGTCGGCATCACCCGGGTGATTGGGGCGGACGGCAAGGGCCGCTACACCGGCGACGTCGATCCCGAGGTGGCCGAGGTGGCCGGCAAGGTGGTCCCGATGCCCGGCGGCGTCGGCCCGATGACCCGGGCGATGCTGCTGACCAACGTCGTCGAGCGGGCCGAGCGCGGCTGAGCCGCGACCGCCCGGCCCGGAGCGGCCGGGCCGGCGTCGGGCCGACTCCGGGGCGACCTCGGGCCGAACCCGGCGACGGTGACGTTCGCCCCATCCCGCCGATGGCCGCCGCCCCTGGCCGGTGGGCTGCCAGGATGACTGATACGGTCCGGAAAACGACTGGTAACAGGGAGTGGGACGACCATGGGTAAGAAGGTCACTGTCGTCGGGGCCGGCTTCTACGGCTCCACCACCGCGCAGCGCCTGGCCGAGTACGACGTCTTCGACACCGTCGTGATCACCGACATCGTGGAGGGCAAGCCCGCCGGCCTGGCCCTGGACCTCAACCAGTCGCGGGCCATCGAGGGCTTCGAGACCAAGGTCGTCGGCGTCACCACCGGCGGAAACGGCGAGGGCTACGAGGCCATCGAGGGCTCGGACGTCGTGGTGATCACCGCCGGCCTCCCGCGCAAGCCGGGCATGAGCCGGATGGACCTGCTGGAGACGAACGCCAAGATCGTCCGTCAGGTCTCCGAGAACGTCGCCAAGTACGCCCCGAACGCCGTCGTCATCGTCGTGTCGAACCCGCTCGACGAGATGACCGCGCTGGCCCAGCTCGCCACCCAGTTCCCCAAGAACCGGGTGCTCGGCCAGGCCGGCATGCTCGACACCGCCCGGTTCACCAACTTCGTCGCCGAGGCGCTCGGCGTGCCGGTGCGCTCGGTGAAGACGCTGACCCTGGGCTCGCACGGCGACACCATGGTCCCGGTGCCGTCGCAGAGCACCGTCGACGGCAAGCCGCTGCGCGAGGCCATGCCGGCCGAGCAGATCGAGGAGCTGGTCGTCAAGACCCGCAACGGCGGCGCCGAGGTGGTCGCGCTGCTGAAGACCGGCTCGGCCTACTACGCCCCGTCGGCCGCCGCCGCCCGGATGGCCAAGGCCGTCGCGGAGGACTCCGGCGAGGTCATGCCGGTCTGCGCCTGGGTCGACGGCGAGTACGGCATCTCCGGCGTCTACCTGGGCGTCGAGGCCCAGATCGGCGCCGAGGGGATCAAGCGGGTCGTCGAGACCGACCTCGACGCCGACGAGCTGGCCAGCCTCAAGGAGGCCGCCGAGGCCGTCCGCGCGAAGCAGGCCGACGTCGCCAGCATGTGAGCCACGCGGAAGGGGCGGGCCGGCCGACGCCGGACCCGCCCCTTCGCCGTTTCCGCCGCCCCCGTCCGAGCGGCCGGGACCGGCGCGCCGGGTGCGTGAAGTCCCGTCGGCGCTCAGAGCGCCACGAACGGCTCGCCCAGGTGCGGGGTGGCCAGGGCCGCCGGGCCCCGCGCGGCCAGGTGGCGCAGCAGCGTCGCCCGCGAGACGCGCGCCGTCTCCGGCTGCTCCTCGTGGGCGTACGCCACGTCGGGGTCAACGAGCTGGACGGTGTGCACCAGCAGGTCGCCGGTGACCAGCAGCCGCTCGTCGCCGGAGTCCACCAGCACCGACTGGTGGCCGGGGGTGTGCCCGGGGGTGCTCAGCACGCGTACCCCCGGGGTGAGCGGGGTGTCGCCGTCGAGGACCCGGAGCTGGCCGGCGGCGCGCAACGGCGCGACCAGGCCGGCCTCCAGGGCGGGGTTGACCGAGGCCAGGGCGGCCAGCTCGGCCCGCTGGACGAGGTAGTCGGCGTTGGGGAACCAGGGGGTGCCGACGACCGCCCAGCCGACGTGGTCGGTGTGCAGGTGGGTCAGCACGACCGTGCGGACGTCGGCCGGGTCGATGCCGGCGGCGGCCAGCTCGGCGGGGAGCCGGCCGGGCACCGGGGCCCAGCTCGCGGCGGGCGCGTCGGCCGGGCCGATGCCGGCGTCGACCAGGGTGACCGGGCCGTCCGCGGCGCGCAGGGCGAAGCAGCGGAACGGCAGCCACCAGCGGCCGTCGCCGGTGACCGCGCCCGGGTCGCGCCGGTCGGCGGCGGCCCACTGCTCGGCGGTGGCGGCCGGGAACGTTTCCTCGCGCGGCTGGAAGAACGGCCCCTCGCCGTCGGTCAGGGCGGTGACCGTGATAGACCCGAGGGTGCGGCGCGGCGGCATCCGGTGATCGTGTCAGCCGTCGGCTGTGCCGTGTATCCCGTTTTCCCCGGTCGGCGCGGGCCGGCTGGGGACTGCGAGTCGGTTTCCAGTACGCTCGTACTGTTGAGCACGTGTCCCCCGAGAGGAGCGCCGGTCGATGGCGAAGATCAAGGTAAACAACCCGGTCGTTGAGCTCGACGGCGACGAGATGACCCGGATCATCTGGAAGCAGATCCGGGAGCAGCTGATCCTGCCCTACCTCGACGTCGACCTGCACTACTACGACCTCTCGATCCAGTACCGCGACTCCACCGACGACCAGGTCACCATCGACGCCGCCAACGCGATCAAGGAGCACGGCGTCGGCGTCAAGTGCGCCACCATCACCCCGGACGAGGCGCGGGTGGAGGAGTTCGGCCTGAAGAAGATGTGGCGGTCGCCGAACGGCACCATCCGCAACATCCTCGGCGGCGTCGTCTTCCGCGAGCCGATCATCATGTCGAACGTGCCGCGCCTGGTCCCCGGCTGGACCAAGCCGATCATCATCGGCCGGCACGCCCACGGCGACCAGTACAAGGCCACCGACTTCGTCGTCCCCGGCCCGGGCACGGTGACCATCACCTACACCCCGGCCGACGGCTCCGCCCCGGTCGAGATGGAGGTCGCCAACTTCCCCGGCGGCGGCGTCACCATGGGCATGTACAACTTCGACGACTCGATCCGGGACTTCGCCCGCGCCTCGATGCGCTACGGCCTGGACCGCGGCTACCCGGTCTACCTGTCGACGAAGAACACCATCCTCAAGGCGTACGACGGCCGGTTCAAGGACATCTTCGCCGAGGTGTTCGAGAACGAGTTCAAGGCCGAGTTCGAGGCCGCCGGCATCACCTACGAGCACCGGCTCATCGACGACATGGTGGCCGCCGCGCTGAAGTGGGAGGGCGGCTTCGTCTGGGCCTGCAAGAACTACGACGGCGACGTGCAGTCGGACACCGTGGCGCAGGGCTTCGGCTCGCTGGGCCTGATGACCTCGGTCCTGATGACCCCGGACGGCCGCACCGTCGAGGCGGAGGCCGCGCACGGCACGGTGACCCGGCACTACCGGCAGTACCAGAAGGGCGAGAAGACCTCGACCAACCCGATCGCCTCGATCTACGCCTGGACCCGCGGCCTGGCCCACCGGGGCAAGCTGGACGGCACCCCCGCCGTCACCGAGTTCGCCGACACGCTGGAGCAGGTCATCATCGACACCGTCGAGGGCGGCCAGATGACCAAGGACCTCGCGCTGCTCATCTCGCGCGACGCCCCGTGGCTGACCACCGACGAGTTCATGAACGCGCTGGACGAGAACCTGGCGCGTCGGCTCGCCGCCTGACCGTACCGTCACACCTTCCGAAGCCCGCCGGCCGCCCGCCGGCGGGCTTCGGCGCGCCTGCGGCCGTCCCGCCGTCACTCGGGGTGAGGTGGCTCGTTGTGCAGGATGGACGTGGTGCCAGTCGCGTCCAAGGGGGGTTGACCGCGGTCGCCGCGCGGCACGAGTGCCGACGAAACCAGCCTCCCCGGCTGTCGCACACAGCCAGCCGTCCCTTCCCTGCGGGGGGCCCGTCCCGGGCCCCCCGCGCCCTGCTGCGCTGCGCCTGGCTGTCCCGCCTGTCCCGCCCTGTTAGCAGGGGGCCCCTGCTATACAGAAAGCGTTAACGAGGGGCCCCTGCTTTCAGCAGGGCGGCGGCGCGCTCCGGGGCGATGTCGTTGATGAACACCCCCATGCCCGACTCCGAGCCGGCCAGGAACTTCAGCTTGTCCTTCGCCCGCCGGACGCTGAACAGCTGGAGATGCAGGTGCCCCAGCTCGCGGTCGATCCGCACCGGCGCCTGGTGCCAGGCCGCGATGTACGGCATCGGCATGTCGAACAGGGCGTCGAAGCGGCGCAGCAGGTCCAGGTAGAGCGGGCCGAACGCGTCGCGCTCGGCGTCGGTCAGCGCGGGGATGTCCGGCACCGGCCGGTGCGGCGCGAGGTGCACCTCGAACGGCCACCGGGCCGCCGCCGGCACGTACGCCGTCCAGTGCTCGTTGGCCGCCACCACGCGCGTGCCGGCGGCGCGCTCGGCGGCGAGCACGTCGGCGTAGAGGTTGCCGCCGCCGGTGCGCTCGGCGTGGCGGCGGGCCGCGCCGAGCATCGCCCGGGTGCGCGGCGTGACGAACGGGTACGCGTAGATCTGGCCGTGCGGGTGGTGCAGGGTCACCCCGATCTCCACACCCCGGTTCTCGAAGCAGAAGATCTGCTCCACCCCGGGCAACTCGGCCAGGGCCGCCGTCCGGTCGGCGAGGACGTCGAGCACCGTGCGCACCCGGCCCGGCGGGAGGCCGGCGAACGAGGCGTGGTGGTCGTCGGTGAAGCAGACCACCTCGCACCGCCCCTGGCCGGGCCGGACCGGGGTGAACGGGGTGATCTCCGCCGGCTCGTCGGCGGTGCGCTGGCTCAGCGACGGGAACCGGTTCTCGAAGACGGCCACGTCGTAGTCCGGCGCCGGGATCTCGCTGAGCCGGTCGCCCCGGGACGGGCAGAGCGGGCACTGGTCGGCCGGCGGGAGGAAGATCCGGCTCTGCCGGTGCACGGCGACCGCCACCCACTCGTCGGTGAGCGGGTCGTAGCGGAGCTGGGACGCGGGCGGCGGCGGCGGAAGCTCGCGCCGGTCCGGCTGGTCGCGGACCGCGTCGTCCCGCTCGTCGAAGTAGATCAGCTCCCGGCCGTCGGCCAGCTCGATCGTCGTACGCTTCACTCCGCCGTTCCCTCCCTCGTCGCCGCGGCCACGCGGCCGGGGCCGCGATCCGCCGGGGCCGGCGTCCGACCCGGCGTCGGTCTGCTCGTCGTCCCCGCCCCCGCGACCAGGACCAGCTCGCCGACCCGCTCGTCGAGCACCTGCCGGGCCTGCGGGTCGAGCCGGTCGTCGGTGACCAGCACGTCGGCGGCGGAGAGCTCGACGATCGAGGAGATGCCGACGGTGCCCCACTTGGTGTGGTCCGCGAGCACGACCAGCCGGTCGGCGGCGGCCACCAGGGCCCGGTCGGTCTCGGCCTCCATCAGGTTGGGGGTGGTGAAGCCGGCCCGCTCGCTGATCCCGTGCACGCCGAGGAAGAGCAGGTCCAGGTGCAGCGACCGGATCGCCGCGACCGCGAGCGGCCCGACCAGCGCGTCGGACGGCGTCCGCACCCCGCCGGTGAGCACCACGGTCTGATCGGTGCGGCCCCCGGCGTGCAGGATCTCGGCGACCGGCAGGGAGTTGGTCACCACGGTCAGCCCCGGCACGTCGACCAGCCGGCGGGCCAGCTCGGCGGTGGTGGTGCCGGCGGAGAGGGCGACCGCCGCGCCGGGGCGCACCAGCTCGGCGGCGCGGGCGGCGATGGCCGCCTTCTCCGGCAGCTGGCGCACCGACTTCGCGTGGAAGCCCGGCTCGTCGGTGGAGCCGGGGCCGGTCGTGGTGGCGCCGCCGTGCACCTTGGCCAGCACGCCCTGCTCGTGCAGCGTGTCCAGGTCGCGCCGGATCGTCATGTCGGAGACGCCGAACTCGGCGGCCAGCTCGGTCACCCGGACGCCGCCGGTGGCCCGGACGCGGTCCAGGATGGCCGCCTGCCGTTGCCGCGCGAGCATTCCGCACCTCCGACTCCCGCGCCCACTTCTCACGTGGTCGCACGCGTTCCAACAAAGCTGAACACTAGCGCGGCGGGTGGCCGTTGCGGAAGCGGAGCCGTAGGGGCGGTGGGCGCCGACACGTGCCCGGCACACACCGCCGCCCGGCCCCCCGGCGAAGGACGGAGGAGGACCGGGCGGCGGCGACGCGGCGGAGGAGCGGCGGTCAGGTGGACTGGAGGCGTGGCTCGACCCAGCCCGTCTCGGTCAGGTGATGCATCACCGCCTGCACCGCCTCGTCGATCGACATGCCGGTGGTGTCGACCACGACGTCGGCGTCCGTCGGCACCTCGTACGGGTCGTCGATGCCGGTCATGCCCGTGAGCAGGCCGGCGCGGGCCCGCGCGTAGAGGCCCTTGCGGTCGCGCTGCTCGCACACCTCGATCGGGGTCGCGACGTGCACCAGCACGAAACCGGCCCCGGCCGCGTGCGCCATCTCCCGCGCGGTGGTCCGCGCCGCCGCGTACGGGGCGATCGGGCAGCAGATGCCGACCCCCCGGTGCCGGGCGATCTCGGCCGCCACCCAGCCGATCCGCCGGACGTTCAGGTCCCGGTCGGCCTTGCTGAAGGTCAGCCCGGCGGAGAGCTCCCGGCGCACCACGTCGCCGTCGAGCAGGGTCACCGTGCGGTCGCCGCCCTCGCGCAGCACGTCCGCCAGGCCCCGGGCGATCGTCGACTTGCCGGAGCCGGAGAAGCCGGTGAGGAACAGCACCAGCCCCCGGTGCCGCCGGGGCGGCCGGGCCCGCACCAGCTCCTTCGCCACGGCCGGCGGGGTGTGCCACTCCGGCAGCGGGAAGCCCCGGTCGAGCAGGTCGTCGATCTCCGCCTGGCTGAGCGCCAGCCGCCGGTTGCGCGGCGGGATGTCCTCCCGCCAGCGCCACTGCCCGTCCCGGTTGTCGTAGGCCAGCTCGCGGGGGACCAGCACCCGCAGCCCCGCGCCGGAGAGCATCTCGCCGGTGGAGAGCAGGTGGGTCACCCCGTACGCGGCGGCCACCCGGGCCTGGAGCAGCGCGTCGCTGATCTCGTCCCGGCGGCGGGCCAGTGGCACCGCGACCAGCGTCGCCGGGGGCATCCGGTCCCGGGCGGCGAAGACCGCCCGCACCAGCGCCTCGGAGGGCAACCCGTTGATCGTCCCCTCGGCGACCGGGATCATCACCAGCAGGTGCGCGCCCAGGGTGCGCGCCGCGTGGGCGATCTGCGCGAGCTGCGGCCGGTGCAGCGGCCGGTCGGCGACCACCCCCAGCACCCGGCCCGGGGGCAGCAGCGCCCGGATCTCCTCCGGGCTGCGGCGCAGCCGCTGGAACGGGCCGTGGCCGCCGTCGCCGAGCCGGCGCACCGTGCCGCCGACCCCGGCGACGCCCTCGCGGGCCGACCACACGTCGGTGACCTCCAGCGAGGCCACCGGGGCGCCCTCGCCGTCGGAGAGCACCAGCACCCGGCGGGCCGGATCGGCCGGATCCAGGTCGCCGGCGAGCGACGCCGGGATCTGGAGGGCCACCGGCACCTGCCACGGCGCGCCGTCCGCGAGCCGGCCCCGCCGACTCACCGAGGCCAGATCCGCCCGGGTCATGAAGCCGGTCAGGGGCGCGTACGCCCCGGAGACCAGCAACTCCAGATCGGCCAGTTCCCCGGGCCGCGGCGTGTACGCCGGCGCGTCCCGAAGCACCTCGTCGGGCAGCACCCACCCGTTGCTCATCGCACCCCCACTTTCCGGCCGGCTCACAGTTTCTCAGCCCGTCGCCGATCGGTCGAGAGTGCCATTCCCATCACTAGGGGTTGATCCTCGCCGCGGGATCAGGTGGCGGCCCGCAGCGGGGCCGCGCCGAACGAGACCGAGAACCGCTTGCACCAGATCGAGACGCTGGTCAGGGCCGTCAGGTCGGTGCCCGCCGGGATGTCGTACGCCTGGTCGCCCCGGTTTCCCTTCAGCCGGCCCAACTCCACCCGGCGACCGTCGTCGAAGACCCGCCAGCCGGCGACCCCCTCGCGCACCGGCTGGTCGGTGAGCCAGACCCGGAGGTCCGGCCCGTTGCTGGTGTCCAGCCCGACGAGTTCCAGGCGGTGCCGCCCGTCGGCGGTCCGGACGATCCGGGCGCTGCCCGACGTGTCGTGCTCGTGGGTGACGAAGTCACCCCGGCTCACCAGCGTCGGCCCGGTCGGTCCGGTCGCGGCGGCCGGGCCGGTGGCGGAACCCGGGCCGGTCGCGGGCGGGCCGGCGGGACCCGCCGTCGCCGGGGCGGAGGTGGTCGCCACGGCCGACAGCGTCTCGTCGACCTCGGTGTCGGTGACCAGCTTCCAGGGC
Organism: Micromonospora carbonacea; assembly: GCF_014205165.1. NCBI lineage: Bacteria > Bacillati > Actinomycetota > Actinomycetes > Micromonosporales > Micromonosporaceae > Micromonospora > Micromonospora carbonacea. The sequence continues at coordinate 640,494 of NZ_JACHMZ010000001.1, forward strand.
TGGAACCAGGCCAGGCCGACGGCGGCCCCGGCGGCGACCACGGCGGCCGCGACCCAGGCCAGCGGCTTGCGCAGCAGGCGGGTGATCATGCGTCCAGTCTCGTCCGGCCCGCGCCCGGCGGCACCGGTCGCGCCGGTTACGGAACCCTTACCGGCGCGTCGGACGCCCGTCACCTGCCGTCCATAGCCCATCCACAGGTCGTTCATATGCCGTTCGCATACCCGACCGGTTGGCTGCCCTTCGACCGATCCGCGCCGCCACGGAGCGTCCGCGCCGCCAGACCGGAGGAAGTGCGTCCATGCGTCTACGGTTCCCCCGCCGAGCCCGAACCCCGGAGCCGGCCGCCGACGGCCGGGGTGGACCGGCCCCGGCCGTCCCGCCCGACGGCGATCCGGCCCCCGCCGCGGGCCCACCCCCCGCCGGCGCGGACCGGGCGGGGCACGCGCTGCGCGCGCCGAGCAAGCTGCACGCCTTCAACCGGTACGAGATCAAGTACCTCGTGGACGCCGCGAAGGTGCCGGGGCTGCGGCGGGAGCTGGCCGCCCGGCTGGCCCCGGACAGCTTCGCCGGCACCAGCGGGTACGGCGTGTGGAGCGTCTACTACGACACCGCCGACCTGCGGTTCTACTGGGAGAAGATCGAGGGGCTCAGGTTCCGCCGCAAGCTGCGCGTGCGCCACTACGGCGACCGGTCCACGATCGACGACGACACCACCGTCTACGTCGAGATCAAGCAGCGGGTCAACCGGGTCACCCAGAAGCGGCGGATCGCCCTGCCGTACCGGGTGGCGAGGCGGCTGCTCGACGGGCGGGAACTGGTCGAGCACGACCCGTCCCAGCGGGGGTTCGTCGAGGAGGTCCTCGAACTCGTCTCCGGGCTCGACCTGCGGCCGGTGGCGATGACGGGCTACCACCGCGAGGCGTACGTCGGCCAGGACGCCGACCTCGGCCTGCGGGTCACCCTCGACCACCGGGTCCGGGGCCGGGACCGCGACTTCCACCTCGGCGCGGACGCCGAGAACCGGCTCATCGTGCCGGCCCGGCTCGCGGTCGTCGAGGTCAAGGCCAACGAGCGGGTGCCGTACTGGCTCACCGACCTCGCGGCCCGCGCCGAACTGTCGGTGGTGCGGGTCTCCAAGTACTGCCAGAGCGTCGAGGCGTTCGGCCGCGCCCCGCGCTCGGTCTTCCACGTCCAGGACACCGACCCCGCCGCCGATCTGGCGGCGGCCTACTTCGAGAAGTGAGGCCCGAACCCCGATGGACATCACGTTCCAGGATCTGTCCGGCACGTTCAGTGTGGGCGACATCGCCATCGCGCTGTCGCTGTCGTTCCTGCTCAGCGCCATGATCGGCTGGGTCTACCGGGCCACCCACCGCAACGTGTCCTACAGCCAGTCGTACGTCCAGACGCTGATCATCCTCGGTATGCTGATCTCGCTGATCATGCTGGTGGTGGGCTCCAACATCGCGCGGGCGTTCGCCCTGGTCGGCGCGCTGTCGGTGGTACGGTTCCGCAACGCGATCAAGGAGACCCGGGACGTCGGGTTCATCTTCCTGGTGATGGGCGTCGGGATGGCCTGCGGCACCCGCTTCTACACCCTGGCGGTCGTCGCGGCCGTCGCGATCAGCCTGATCATCGTGGTGATGTACCGGTTCAACTGGTTCGCGCTGAACGTGCAGCGGCAGGTGGTCAAGGTCCAGCTCCCGGCCGGCGGCAACCACACCGCCGACATCCAGGACGTGCTGGTCCGCTACACCACCGAGTTCGAGCTGGTCAGCCTGGAGTCGATCCGGGCCGGCGCGCTCACCGAGCTGATGTACACCGTCCGGCTCAAGAAGGGCACCGAGCCGGGCGACCTGATCTCGGCGCTGAGCGAGCGGACCTCCGGCCAGCGGGTGACCGTGCTCACCGGCTACGACCAGACGGACCTGTGATGGCCGAGCCACCTCGGGCCAGGTCCCCGCTGCCCCGGGCGCTGCGCCGCCGGCTGCCCGCCCGGGTGCGGCAGAACTGGAAGCTGCTCACCACCTGCGCGGCGTTCCTCGCCGTCCTCACCCTGGTGCTCGGCACCGAGCGGATCCGCCCGTACGTGACCAGCACCGGCGACGTCGGATCGGACACGGTCACTGTGAACATCGCCGGCACGACGGACCTGTTCGACGCGACCGTCGCCCACTCGATCTCGCTGACCTTCAAGGACACGGACTACCAGCAGATGCTGGAGACCTACTGGAAGGAGGGGGAGAAGGGGTACGTCGAGGCGGACCTGACCGTCGACGGCACCACGCTCCCCAGCGTGGGCATCCGGCTCAAGGGCAACTCGACCCTGCAGGGCCTGACCTGGAAGGGCGAGTCCCGGCCGCGCGGGAACGGCGGTGGCCCGCCCGGTGGCGGCCAGCGGCCCCCCGCCGGTGCCGGTCAACAGCAGGGCGGCCAGCAGCAGGGTGGTCAACAGCAGGGTGGTCAACAGCAGGGCGGTGGCGGGTTCCCTGGTGGCGGGTTTCCCGGTGGCGGGATGACCCGTACCAGCCTGAAGGCCGAGGAGCCCGAGGCGCTGCCCTGGCTGATCAGCTTCGACGAGTTCGTCGACGGTCGCCGCTACCAGGGGCACCGCGAGGTGGCCGTCCGGGTCGCCGGCATGGGCGGCGGCTCCACCGTGCTCAACGAGGCGCTGGCGCTGTCCCTGCTCGACAGCACCGGCGAGGCCGCCCAGCGGTACGCGTACTCGTCGTTCACGGTCAACGACCGGCCCACCACGGCCCGGCTGCTGGTCGAGCACCCGGACGAGCACTTCGCCGACCAGATGGGCGGCACCGGCGTGCTCTACAAGTCCCTGGCCAGCAGCAGCTTCACCGACCAGGGCGACGACCAGACCGACTACGCCGACGACTTCAAGCAGATCACGATGAAGGGCAGCCAGGACCTCCAGCCCGTGATCAACCTGATCAAGTGGGTCAACTCGGCCAGCGACGAGGAGTTCGACGCACAGCTCGCCGACCGGGTCGACGTGGAGTCGTTCGCCCGCTACGTGGCCCTACAGAATCTGCTGCTCAACTTCGACGACATGTCCGGGCCGGGGAAGAACTACTACCTCTGGTACGACCTGGAGACGAAGAAGTTCAGCGTGATCAGCTGGGACCACAACCTGACCTTCAGCGGCAACGCCGCGCAGGGGCCGCACGAGAGCGGCGGCTTCGGCATGCGGGGCGGTATGCAGCTCCCGGAGGGCATGCAGCTCCCCGAGGGCATGCAGCTCCCGGAGGGCATGGAACTGCCCGAGGGCATGCAGCTCCCGGAGGGCATGCAACCGCCGGGCGGCGGAGCGAGGGAGCAGGAGGGCGGCAATGCCGAGCGGGGCCGCGTCGGCGGCATGATGATGGGCAACAAGCTCAAGGAGCGGTTCCTGGCCAGCGAGGCGTTCAAGGAGGTCTACGAGAACGCGTACCGCCAGCTCTACCAGGAGGTCTACGCCAGCGGCCGGGCGACCGGGGCGCTCGACGCGATCACCGGTGTGCTGAAGACCGTGGACGGGGTCGACGCGGCGGCGGTGGACTCCGACGCCGAGCGGCTGCGCAGCCTCGTCAAACAGCGGACGGAGAGCCTCAAGGGCAACGAGGTGATCAACCGGAGCTGAGCCCGGGGGAGCCGGGGGAGCCAGGGAGCCGGCACGGCGGACGCGTCGCGCCGGCTCCCCACCCGGCTGCCGGAACGGACAAGGTAGGGCCTGCCGGATGGTCCCCGCTCGCGCCGCCCGGCAGGCTGGGGGCATGGTGGCCGACACGGGCCGGGCGGCGCCCCGGCGGACGTACCCGAAGCACGCCCGGCACTGGGCGACCAGCCTGGCGGCCGCCGGCGTGGCCGTGGCGGCGACCACCTCGGTCGCCCAGACGATCGACCGGTTCCACTGGTGGGCGGGCTTCGTGCTGATCCCCGGCGCGCTGATCGGCGCGGCCGGCGGGGCGCTGCTGACGCGCGGCGGTGGCCGGGCCTTCGCCGGATACGTCGTCGGCTGCGTCGGGCTGCTGGTCTTCACGGTCGGCGCGCTGCTGATGACCGGCACGATGGGCGGGGGCTGGCCCGTCCTGGTCATGCTGCCCTGCCTCGCGGGCGTCGGCACCTACCTGTGGCGGCCCGCCGACCCGCTGGCGCGCGGGCTGCACCGCACGGTCGCCCTGCTCGCCCTGGCCGGCGCGGGGGTCGGCGTGGCCCTGATGCTGATCCGGCACCGCCTGGTCGACCCGGGGCAGACGCACTGGTGGGGCGGCTTCGTGCTGGCCGCCGGCCTGCTCGTCGGCGCGAACGCCGTCGAGGTGGCCCGGCACCGGATGCCGTACCGGCTCCAGGCGGTCACCCTGCTGCTCGGGCCGGCGGTGGTCGCCGCCCTGCTCGGCGTGCGCATGCTGCGCGGCTGGTGACCCGGCCGTCGCCCCGCCGCCGGTGTGAGGAGGGGGGCCCCTGCTATGCAGAATGCGTTAACAGGGGGCCCCTCCTTGCTACACGGCGCAGGCGATCACCAGTTCCGGGGTGCGGCCCGGCAGCAGGTCGAGCCGGCCGATCCGCCCCGCCGCCCGCACGTCGTCGACCACCAGCGTCAGCCGGTCGAGCAGGTCGGCCGGGCCGAGCGCCTCGGCCAGCGGCACCTCCGCCTTCATCGACAGCTTCCGCTCCGACTTGGCGCGGCGCACCTGACCCAGCGCGTCGGACGCCAGCCGCAGCAGCCCCGCGTCGGCCGCGCCGCCGATCGCCCGGTCCACCTCGTAGGTGGTGGGCCACGGCGCGCGGTGCACCGAACCGTAGCGCCACCACGACCACACCTCCTCGGTGACGAACGGCAGCACCGGGGCGAACAGCCGTAGCTGCACCGACAGGGCGGTGGTCAGCGCCGCCCGCGCCGAGTCGGCCCCCGGCCCGGTGCCGTAGGCGCGCTCCTTCACCAGCTCGATGTAGTCGTCGCAGAACCGCCAGAAGAACGACTCGGTCGCCTGCAACGCGGCCGTGTGGTCGTAGGCGTCGAAGGCCGCCGTGGCGGCGGCGACCACGCCGGACAGCTCGGCGAGCAGCGCGGTGTCCAGCGGCTGTGTCGCCGACAGCTCCAGGTCGCGGCGCGGAGTCGGACGCGCCGAGCTGGAGCTGTCGTACGGGGCGCGCAGGGCGTCCGCCGCGCCCAGCCCAAGGGCGAACCGCGACGCGTTGAGCAGCTTGGTGGCCAGCCGCCGGCCCACCCGGATCTGCGCCGGGTCGAACGCCAGGTCCATCCCCGGCCGTCCGCTGGCGGCCCAGTAGCGGACCGCGTCGGAGCCGTACTGCTCCAGCAGCGCCATCGGGGTCACCACGTTCCCCTTGGACTTGGCCATCTTCTTGCGGTCCGGGTCGAGGATCCAGCCGGACAGCACCGCGTCCCGCCAGGGCAGCACCCCGTGCTCGGCGTGGGCGCGGGCCACGGTGGCGAACAGCCAGGTGCGGATGATCTCCTGCCCCTGTGGGCGCAGGTCCATCGGGAAGACCCGCCCGAACAGGTCCGGGTCGGTCTCCCAGCCGCCCACGATCTGCGGGGTCAGCGACGACGTGGCCCAGGTGTCCAGCACGTCCGGGTCGCCGACGAAACCGCCCGGCCGCCCGCGCAGCGACTCGTCGTAGCCGGGCGGCGGCTCGCCGGACGGGTCGACCGGCAGCGCCGACTCGTCCGGTGTGAGAGGGTGGGTGAAGTCCGGCTCGCCAGTGTCGTCGAGCCGGTACCACACCGGCACCGGCACCCCGAAGAAGCGCTGCCGGCTGACCAGCCAGTCGCCGGTCAGCCCGCCCACCCAGTGCTCGTAACGGCTGCGCATGTGCCCCGGCACCCAGTGCAGCTCCCCGCCCCGGGCCAGCAGCTCCGCGCGCAGGCCGGCGTCGCGGCCCCCGTTGCGCAGATACCACTGCCGGGTCGAGACGATCTCCAGCGGCCGGTCGCCCTTCTCGTAGAACTTCACCGGGTGCACCACCGGGCGCGGCTCGCCCACCAGGTCGCCCGCGTCGGCGAGCAGCCCCACCACGGCCCGCCGGGCCCCGGCCACGGTCTGCCCGGCCAGCGCCGCGTACGGCCCCGCCGGCACCCCGGCCGGCGGCTCCGGCAGCAGCCGGCCGTCGCGGCCGACCACCACCCGCGTGTCGAGCTGAAGCTCCCGCCACCAGGTCACGTCGGTCAGGTCGCCGAACGTGCACACCATCGCGACGCCCGTGCCCTTGGCCGGGTCCGCCAGCGGGTGCGCGCGCACCGGCACCGCCACCCCGAACACGGGGGTACGCACGACCGCGCCCACCAGCCCGGCGTAGCGCTCGTCGTCGGGGTGGCAGACCAGCGCCACGCACGCCGGCAGCAGCTCCGGCCGGGTGGTGTCGATCAGCACCTCCCGCCCGTCCGGCCCGGCGAACCGCAGCCGGTGGTACGCCCCCGGCCGCTCCCGGTCCTCCAGCTCGGCCTGCGCCACTGCGGTGGCGAACCCGACGTCCCACAGCGTCGGGGCCTCCGCCTGGTACGCCTCGCCCCGGGCCAGGTTGCGCAGGAACGCCCGCTGCGAGGCGACCCGGGCCGCCCGGCCGATCGTCGTGTACGTCAGCGACCAGTCCACGCTCAGCCCGAGCCGCCGCCACAACGCCTCGAACGCCTCCTCGTCGACGGCGGTCAGCGTCTCGCACAGCTCCACGAAGTTGCGCCGGGAGACCGGGGTCGGGTTCTTCCGGGCGGCGTCGTCCACGGGCGCGTCCGGCGGCCGCCAGTGCGGGTCGTAGGGCAACGTCGGCTCGCAGCGCACCCCGTAGACGTTCTGCACCCGCCGCTCGGTGGGCAGGCCGTTGTCGTCCCAGCCCATCGGGTAGAAGACCGTCCGGCCGCGCATCCGCTGGAACCGGGCCACGGTGTCGGTGTGCGTGTAGGAGAAGACGTGGCCCATGTGCAGCTCGCCCGATACGGTCGGCGGCGGGGTGTCGATGGAGTACACGTCGGCCCGCGTCCTGGTGCGGTCGAACGCGTACGTGCCGTCGTCCTGCCAGCGGCGCGCCCAGGTGTCCTCGATCCCGTCGAGCGCGGGACGCTCGGGGACACCGGCGCGGGCCGACCTGCCCGGTTCAGTCATCCGCCGATGGTAGGCACCGCCGACCGCGCCGGCCACGGCATATCGGCTCGCCGGGCGCCCGTCAGCCCACATCGGCGGGCACCCGGTCAGCCCAGATCGGCGGGCGTCCGGTCAGCCCAGATCGGCGGGCACCCGGTCAGACCAGGGAGTCGCGCCACTGGCGGCGCAGCGCCGCGTACCGGCCGCCGCAGGCGGTGAGCCGCTCCGGCGGGCCGTCCTCCACGACCCGGCCGCCGTCGAGGACGAGCACCCGGTCGGCCGTCTCGACGGTGGAGAGCCGGTGCGCGATCACCAGCGCCGTGCGGTCCCGCAGCACGGTGGCGAGCGCCCGCTGCACCAGCCGTTCCGTGGGCACGTCGAGCGACGACGTCGCCTCGTCGAGGATCAGCACGCGGGGGTCGGCGAGGAACGCGCGGGCGAACGCCACGAGCTGCCGCTGCCCGGCGGAGAGCCGGCCGCCCCGGCGGCGCACCTCGGTGGCGTACCCGTCGGGGAGGGCGGCGATGAAGTCGTGCGCGCCGATGGCGCGGGCCACCGCCTGCACCGCCGCGTCGTCCGCGCCCGGCCGGCCGAACCGGATGTTCTCCGCCACCGAGCCGCTGAACAGGTGGTTCTCCTGGGTCACCAGCACCACCGCCCGGCGCAGCTCGGCGTCGGCCAGGTCCCGCAGGTCGACCCCGTCCAGGGCGACCGCGCCGGCGTCCGGGTCGTGGAACCGGGCCAGCAGCTTGGCGATGGTGGACTTGCCCGCCCCGGTGGCCCCGACCAGCGCGACGGTCTGCCCGGCCGGCACCGTCAGGTCCAGGCCCGACAGGATCGGGGCGCCGGCCCGGTAGCCGAAGGAGACCGACCGGAACTCCACCGCGCCGCGCGCGTCGCCGCCGGGCAACGGCGTCGGGTGCGCCGGCTCGGCGACCGCCGGCCGCTCGTCGAGCACCCCGGCGAGCTTCTCCAGTGCCGCCGTCGCCGACTGGAGCGAGTTGTAGAACTGGCTCAGCTCCTGCATCGGCTCGAAGAAGCGGCGCAGGTAGAGCAGGAACGCGGCGAGCACCCCCACCTCCATCGCGCCGCCGAGCACCCGGGCCCCGCCGTAGCCGAGCACCACCGCCACGGTCACGTTCCCGATCACCTTGATCCCCGGGGAGTACGTGGCGATCAGCCGGAACGCGTGCAGGCTGGCCTGCCGGTAGTCGTCGTTGACGGCCGCGAAGATCCGCTGGTTGCGCGGCTCCCGCCGGTACGCCTGCACCGCCCGGATGCCGCGCAGCGACTCGACGAAGTGCACGATGACCAGCGACACCGCCTCCCTGGTCCGCCGGTACGCGCCGGCCGAGGCGCGGGCGAACCAGCGGGACAGCCAGAACAGGAACGGGAACGCCAGCAGCGTCACCGCCGCCAGCGGCAGGTCCAGCCAGAGCAGGATGCCGGCCACCGACAGGATCGACAGCGCGGCGAGGACCAGGTTGTCGACGCCCCCGTCGAGCAGCTCGGCGATGGAGTCCAGGTCGCTGGTGAGGCGGGAGATCATCCGGCCCGACGTGTAGCGCTCGTGGAAGCCGACGGACAGCCGCAGGAAGTGGCCGTACACCCGCTGGCGCAGCTCCAGCAGCACGGCCTGGCCGATCCGGGCGGAGAGGGTGAGGAAGCCGCGCCGGGCCGCGTACTCGACGACGGTGGCGGCGGCGAACGCGCCGGCGATGGCGGCCAGGGGCCCGCTGTCGCCGGCCCGCAGCGGCCCGATGGCCCGGTCGATGCCGAGCATCACCAGGTACGGCCCGGACATGGCGGCGGCGTTCTGGGCCAGCAGCAGCCCCACGGCCAGCCCCAGCCGGCCCCGGTGCGGGCGCAGCAGGTCGCGCAGCAGGGCCCGGCTGCGCACCCGCAGCCGCGCGATCGCCTCGGGGGTGGCCTCCTCGGCCCGGCTCCGGTCGGCCTCCGGGTCGATGGCCCGCCCCCGCCACCGCTGGAGGTCCAGGTGCGTCGCCGGCTCGGGACTGTCGGCGTCGTCGGCGGCGCTGGTGGTCACGACCGCACCAGCCCCCGTCCGTCCGGCCCGGCCAGCGCCGCTCCCGTCCGCGGCACCGTGTCTGTCGGTGGGGCCGCGGCTGTCGGTGGGGCCGGGTCGGCGGAGAGGACCGCCCGGTACGCCGGCACCGTGGCCAGCAGCCGCGAGTGGGTGCCGACCGCCGTGATCCGGCCCCGTTCCAGCAGCGCCACCCGGTCGGCCAGCGCGATGGTCGACGGCCGGTGCACCACGAGCAGGGCGGTGGTGTCCCGCAGCACCCGCCGCAGCGCCGCCTCGACCAGCGCCTCGGTGTGCACGTCGAGGGCGGACAGCGGGTCGTCCAGCACCAGCACCGCCGGCCGGCCGAGGACGGCCCGGGCCAGCGCCAGCCGCTGCCGCTGCCCGCCGGAGAGGGTGAGCCCCTGCTCGCCGACCCGGGTGGCCAGCCCCCACGGCAGCTCGTACGCGAAGTCCGCCTGGGCCAGCGCCAGCGCCGCGCGGACCTCGTCCTCGTCGGCGTCCGGGCGGCCCAGCGTGAGGTTCTCCCAGACCGACATGGAGAACAGCGTCGGCTCCTCGAAGGCCACCCCGACCAGCCGGCGCAGCGAGGACAGCCGCAGGTCCCGCACGTCGTGGCCGTCGAGGGTGATCCGGCCGGCGGTCACGTCGTGTAGCCGGGGCACCAGCGAGAGCAGGGTGCTCTTGCCGACCCCGGTGGCGCCCACCAGGGCCAGCGTCTCGCCCGGCTCCACGGTCAGGTCGATGCCGCGCAGCACCGGCGCGGGCGTGCCGGGGTAGCGGAACGACACGCCCTCGAACGCCAGCCGGCCCCGGACCCCCGCCCGGGCCAGGCCGACGGCGTGCGGGGCGTCCACGATCGCCGGCTCGGTGTCCAGCACCTCCTGGATGCGGTCGGCGGCCGTCGCCGCCTCCTGGCCGTTGGCGATGATCCAGCCCAGCGACTGCACCGGCCAGACCAGCATCAGTTGCAGGCTGACGAACGCGACCAGCTCGCCGATGGTCAGCGCGCCCCGGGCGGCGGCGACCGCCCCGGCGACCAGCACCACGCCGAGGGTCAGGTTGGGCACCAGGTCGAACAGCGCGGAGGTGCGGGCCAGCAGCCGGCTCTTGGCCACGCCGGTGTCGTGCAGCGCCCGCGCGCCGTCGGCGAACCGGGTGGCCAGCTCCGGCCCCCGGCCGTACGCCTTCATCGTGCGCAGGCCCTGCGCGGTCTCCTCGACGAGGGTGGCCACGTCGCCCTGCTGGTCCTGCATCCGCCGCGACGCCGCGTGGTAATAGCGGCCGAACCGGCGGCTGATCAGGAACAGCGGCACGGCGCTGGCCGCCACCAGCAGCCCCAGCGCCGGGTGCAGCCGGACGAGCAGCACCACCACGGCGACGTACGTGACCAGGTTGAGCACCAGGAACAGCAGGCCGAAGGAGAGGAACCGGCGGATCACCGACAGGTCGCTGGTGACCCGCGACAGCAGTTGCCCGGTCTGCCACCGGTCGTGGAAGCTGGCCGGCAGCCGTTGCAGGTGGGCGTAGATGTCGGCCCGGATCGTCGCCTCCATGCCCACCGAGGACGAGGTCTGGGCCCACCGCCGGATGAAGATCAGCAGGGCCTCGGCCAGGCCGAGTAGCAGGGCCAGCCCGCCGAGCCGGACCAGGCCGCCCGGGTCGTGCCGGGCGACCGGGCCGTCGACCACCCTCTGTATCACCAGCGGCACGGCCAGGCTCGCCCCAGTGGCCGCGAGCGCCGCCGCGAGCAGCCAGCAGAACGCGACGGCGTGCGGGCGGAGGTAGTGGCGCAGCCGCCACAGGTTGCGCAGCGGGCGAGCGGGGCCGCCACGGTGGGTCGGTAGGCCGTCGCTCTCCGCAGGCATCAACCGACGGTAGCGCCTCAGTGGATGGTTGATGCTGTCAGCTTTCGGCAGTTCTCTTTGTCCGCAACGGCTTCCGCCGCCGTCCGGGCCTCGTGGGCGAGCAGCCAGCGCTTCACGTCCAGCCCCCAGCGGTAGCCGCCGAGGCTCCCGTCGGTGCGCAGCACCCGGTGGCACGGGACGAACAGGGCGGCGGCGTTGCGGGCGCAGGCCGCCGCCGCGGCGCGCACCGCCGCCGGCCGCCCGGCCAGCGCCGCGTACGCCGTGTAGGTGACCGGGTGACCGGGCCCCACCTCGCGCAGCACCCGCCACGCGTGCGCCTGGAACGCCCCGCCGGTGTGCTGCTGCACGGGCACCGGGTCGATGGCCGTCAGGTCGCCGTCGAGGTACGCGGCGACGGCGGCGGTCACCGGCCCGAGGTCGCCGCGCCGCCGCACCGGGCCACGCAGCCCGGGGTGCACCAGCGGCAGCAGCGAATCCGGTTCGGCGGTGAACCCGGCCGCCCGGACCGCCCCGTCGGGGCCGGTCACGATGCTCAGCGGGCCGGCGGGGGTGCCGACGACCGCGCCGTCGAGGGTGGTGGTCATGCTGCTCTCCAGAGTCGGATCACCGCGTACGAGCGCCAGGGGCGCCAGCGCCCGGCGTACGCGTCGAGGGTCGATGGGTCGTCGGGCAGGCCGAGCGCGGCGGCGCCGCGCCGCACGGCCAGGTCGGTGGTGAGGCCGACGTCCGGGTCGCCGAGGGCGCGCATGGCCACGTAGCCGGCCGTCCAGGCGCCGATCCCGGGGATCGCCAGGAGCCGCCGCACGGCCTCCTCCCGGTCCCCGCCGGGGTCGAGGTCGAGCGTGCCGTCGGCGACGGCCCGCGCGGCGGCGCGGATCGTCTCCCGCCGGGCCGCCGGCATCCGGAACGCCCCGTCGGCCGCCGCCAGCAGCTCCTCCGCGTCGGGGAAGCCCCGCAACCCGCCGTCGGCGGTGGCGGGCGGCAGCAGCCGGGTGAGGGTGGTGCGGGCCGAGGCCACCGAGACCTGCTGGGTGGCGACGGCGCGGACGAGGATCTCCAGGCCGTCGACGGCGCGGGGCAGGCGCACGCCCGGTTCGGCCGCCACCGCCGGGGCCAGCGCGGGATCCGCGGCGAGGGTGCCGTCGACGGCCACCGGGTCGGCGTCGAGGTCGAACAGCCGGCGGCAGCGGGCCACCGCCGGGGCCAGGTCGCGCAGGTCGGCCAGCCGCAGCGTCGCCGAGACGTGGCCGTCCGCCGGGGTCAGCGCCACCTCCGCCGCGCCGTGCGGCAGCCGCAACCCCCGGTGGTACGTCCCGTCGCGCACCTCCTCCACGCCGGGCAGCGCCCGCAGCGCGAGGAAGTCCAGCAGCGCCGCCGCGTGCAACGGCGGCCGGTACGCCAGCCGCAGCGTGATCGTGCCCGCCCCGCCCGGCGTCGGCCGGCCACCCCGGGCGGCCCGTAGCTGCGACGGGGCGAGGGCGTAGACCTCCCGCACCGTGTCGTTGAACTGCCGGACGCTGCCGAACCCGGCCGCGAACGCGATCTCGGCCATCCCGAGCCCGGTCGTCTCGATCAGGATGCGGGCGGTCTGGGCGCGCTGCGCCCGGGCGAGCGCCAGGGGCCCGGCCCCCAGCTCGGCGCGGAGCATCCGGTGCAGGTGCCGCTCGGTGTAGCCGAGCCGGGTGGCCAGCCCGGGCACGCCGTCCCGGTCGACGACCCCGTCGGCGATGAGCCGCATGGCCCGGCCCACCACGTCCGCCCGGACGTCCCACTCGGGCGAGCCTGGGGCGGCGTCGGGGCGGCACCGCCGGCAGGCCCGCAGCCCGGCCGACTGGGCGGCGGCGGCCGACGGAAAGAACCGGACGTTTCGCCGCTTCGGCGTCGTCGCCGGGCAGGACGGCCGGCAGTAGATCCCGGTCGACGTCACGCCCGTGTAGAACCAGCCGTCGAACCGCTGGTCGCGGCTGTCGACGGCCCGGTAGCAGCGCTCGAACTCCAACTCCACGCCCCCGATACTGCCCCGCCCTCCTGGCGCCCGGCTCGCGGAATTCGGACCTGGTTGCAAGGAAGGGCCCCTTGTTAACGCCTTCTGTAGAGGAAGGGCCCCCTGTTAACAACGGCGCTCCAGGTCAGCCCGCCCGCGAGTGCCGGGGCGGGCGAAACCGGGCGGGAAAGTGTCGGTCGTGGCCGGTACCGTCCCGCCACCAACTCAAGAAGGGGTGCGGCGATGGCGAGCCTGGTCGGGCGGGAGGTCCGCTGATGCGGTCGGGGCGGGCGCGGCTCGACCGCACGGTGGTCCAGGGCTTCTACGACCGGATGCGGGCGGTCGCCCCGGCGGCGTACGGGGCGATGGAGCGGGACCGGGCCGGTGACCCGGGGCGGGCGTTCCCGGACACGGCCTGCGGCCGGCTCGTCGCCTCGCTCGACGCCCCCGGCCTGCGCGCGCTCGGCATGTGGGCGCACCACTGGTGCATGCGGTTCTATGACGACGACACCCGGGTGGGGCTGCGCCTGGTGCGGGAGATCGCCGGTCGCCCCGGGCTGGGCTGGACGGTCGACGAGGTGCGCTGGATGCTCGGGGAGTCGGAGGCGGCCGGCCCGTCGGCCGCGCACCGGTTCACGCTGCCGGGCGCGGCGGCCCGGGGCCTGCCGCCGACGGCCCGCCGGGAGTTCGCCGCCGCCGTGCTCTCCGGGGTCGGCAGCCGCGAGCCCGGATAGCCGACGGGCGGTGACGCGCCTGCGGAGGTCGTCGTGCGCGGAGGTGGTGCCGCGCCTGCGGAGGTCGTCGTGCGCGCGGGCGGCGAAGCGCCTGCGGGCGGCGTCGTGCGGGGCCGCTGGTGGCCGGCGGCGCGTCGTCCGGGCCGGATGCCCGGCAGCGCCGGGAGCTGCCCGACGACGGTGGCGGCGATCGCCCGGGCGAAGCCCGCGAGCTGCGTCGCGCTCAACGCCTGGCCCAGCGCCAGCCAGCCGAGCGCGGCGGCGGTCAGCGGGCTCAGCGCGCCGAGCACGGAGACCTGGGTCAGGGGCAGCCGCGCCGCGCCGCGGAACCACAGGGCGTACGCGGCGGCGGTGCCGACCAGCCCGAGCCAGGCGTACCCGAGCAGGGCCGGGCCGTCGACGGGCGGCGGCGGTCCTTCGACCGCGACGGCGAGCGGCGCGATCAGCAGGCCTCCGGCGGTGAGCTGCCAGCTCGTCGCGGCGAGGGTGCCGACGCCGGCCGGACGGCCCCAGCGGCGGGTCAGCACCAGCCCGGCCGCCATCGCGGCGGTGCCGGTGAGCCCGGCGGCGACGCCCAGCGGGTCGGTGCCGGCGTCGGGGCGGAGCACGACCAGCGTCACGCCCAGCGGGGCGACGAGCGCGGCGAGCACGGCCGGCGGCCGGGGGCGTTCGCCGAGGGCGCCCACGGCCAGCGCGGCGACCAGCAGCGGCTGTGCCGCGCCGAGCACGGCGGCGGTGCCGCCGGGCAGCCGGTACGCGGCGTAGAAGAGCAGCGGGAAGAACGCGCCGATGTTGAGCGCGCCGAGCGCGGCGGCCCGCCACCACCACGCGCCGTGGGGGCGGCGTCGGGTCAGGGCGAGCAGCAGCAGCCCGGCCGGGAGGGCCCGCACCACCCCGGACCAGAGCGGCCGGTCGGGCGGCAGCAGCTCGGAGGTGACCAGATAGGTGGTGCCCCAGGCGGCGGGCGCGGCGGCGGTGGCCAGCAGGTCGGCGGTGCGGTGGGACATGGGACACCAATCGTTATCAACTAAGTAGCTTGCCACTAAGCTAATCACGACCGAGCAGACAGAGCCAATGCGAGGTGCGGCACAATGCCGGGGTGACCGAGCGGGACGACGTCGACGCCATCGTCGAGCAGTGGCGGCGCGAACGCGCCGGGATGCGGCCCGAGCCGATGGCCGTCTTCGGCCGGATCTACCGCCTGGCCCGGCTGGTCGGCGACGAGCAGGAGCGGGTGTACGCGGCCTGGGGGATCAGCCGGGGCGAGTTCGACGTGCTGGCCGCCCTGCGCCGGGCCGGGGCCCCGTACACGCTCGCACCCAAGGCCCTGGCCGCCGGGCTGATGCTCACCTCGGGTGGGATGACCGGCCGCCTCGACCGCCTGGAGCGCGCCGGCCTCGTGCGCCGCGCTCCGGATCCGGCCGACCGGCGGGGCCTCCAGGTGACCCTGACCGACACCGGCCGGCGGGTCGCCGAGGAGGCCGCCGACGCCGGGCTGGCGACCCAGCAGCGGCTGCTCGACGTCCTCCCGCAACGGGACCAGGAGCGGCTGGCGGAGCTGCTGCGCGAGCTGCTCGCCGCTGCCGCCCCCGACCCCACCAGCCGCCGCCCCCGCCCCTGACCCGCGCCCTCGACCCCATCCCACCCCTGACACCCCGCCCCGACCCCACCCCGCCCTGAGGCCGTGCCGCGCGCCCGCCGCGCGTCGCGGCGGCCCGCCGAGGAGAGGACCGACCGCCGTGCCCGCCAGCGAACCGACCATCGTCGCCACCAGCATGGGCTTCCTCAGCCGCCGGCTCGGCCCGAACGACCTGCGCCCCGGGCCGGTCTTCGAGCTGGCCGCCGAGCTGGCCGAGGCCGGTCCCGAGCCCCGGCTGTGCTACCTCGGCCAGGCCGTCGGCGACCGGGACGCCTCCATCGCCGCCGTCCACGCGGCCTTCGCCGGCACCCGGTTCCGGGCGTCGCACCTGGCGTTGTTCCCGATGCCGAACGTCGACGACGTCCGGGCGCACCTGCTCGCCCAGGACGTGCTCTGGGTCGGCGGCGGCAGCGTCGCCAACCTGTGCGCGGTGTGGCGGGTGCACGGCCTCGACGAGATCCTGCACGAGTGCTGGCAGGCCGGGGTGGTGCTGGCCGGGGTCTCCGCCGGCTCGATCTGCTGGCACCTCGGCGGCGCCACCGACAGCTTCGGCCCCCGGCTGCGCGGCTTCACCGACGGCCTGGGCTGGCTGCCGTACGGCAACGGGGTGCACTACGACAGCGAGGAGCAGCGGCGACCCCTGATGCACGCGCTGGTCGCCGACGGCACGCTGCCGACGAGCCACTGCACCGACGACGGCGTCGGGCTGGTCTACCGGGGCACCCGCCTGGTCGAGGCGGTCGCCGACCGGCCGGGCGTCGCCGCGTACGAGGTCACCCGCGCCGCCGACGGCGAGGTCCGGGAGACCCGGATCGAGCCGCGCCTGTTGGCCGGGTGAGGTGAGCCGACCGGAGGCGGCCGGTGACCCGGTGGGGCGAGCTGACCGGAGCCGACGGGGGTCGGCCGCGTAGACTGGCCGGCCGTGAGCCTCACCATCGGGATCGTCGGCCTGCCCAACGTCGGCAAGAGCACCCTGTTCAACGCGCTGACCAAGAACGACGTGCTCGCGGCGAACTACCCCTTCGCCACCATCGAGCCCAACGTCGGCGTCGTCGGGCTGCCGGACGAGCGGCTGACCAAGCTGGCCGAGATCTTCTCCTCGCAGAAGGTCCTGCCCGCGCCGGTGTCGTTCGTCGACATCGCCGGCCTGGTCCGGGGCGCGTCGAAGGGGCAGGGGCGGGGCAACGCGTTCCTGGCGAACATCCGGGACGCGTCGGCGATCTGCCAGGTGGTGCGCGCCTTCTCCGACCCGAACGTGGTGCACGTCGACGGCAAGGTCTCCCCGGCCGACGACATCGAGACGATCAACACCGAGCTGATCCTGGCCGACCTCCAGACGCTGGAGAAGGCGCTGCCCCGGCTGGAGAAGGAGGCCAAGCTCCGCAAGGACCGGGCCGCCGCCGTGACCGCCGCGAAGCAGGCCGTCGAGGTCCTCGACGGCGGCACCACCCTGTACGCCGGCGCGGCCCCCGCCAAGATCGACCTGGAGCACCTGCGCGAGCTGCACCTGCTCACCACCAAGCCGTTCCTCTACGTCTTCAACGTCGACGAGGCCGAGCTGGCCAACGCCGAGTTCCTCGACGAGCTGCGCGCCCTGGTCGCCCCGGCCGAGGCGGTCTTCATGGACGCCAAGATCGAGTCCGAGCTGGTGGACCTGCCCGAGGAGGAGGCCCGCGAGCTGCTGGAGTCCATCGGGCAGTCCGAGCCAGGGCTCGACCAGCTCGTCCGGGTCGGCTTCCGCACGCTCGGGCTCCAGACGTACCTCACGGCCGGGCCCAAGGAGGCGCGGGCCTGGACCGTCCCGGTCGGCGCGACCGCCCCGGAGGCCGCGGGGGTCATCCACTCCGACTTCCAGCGCGGCTTCATCAAGGCCGAGGTCGTCTCCTACGACGACCTGGTCGCGGCCGGCTCGATGGCGGCGGCGAAGGCGGCGGGCAAGGTCCGCATCGAGGGCAAGGAGTACGTCATGCAGGACGGCGACGTCGTGGAGTTCCGCTTCAACGTCTGAGGCCGGTCAGGTCATGCGCGCGGCTCGGATCGGTTCCGCTCAGCGGTGGTAACACCGTGGTATGGTCGGTGAATGGCGAGGACGAAGAAGGTCACCATCACGCTGCCGGCAGAGCTGCTGGAGAGCATGAAGACCCACACCGACAACGTCTCCGGCTACCTCACCGAGCTGGCCGAGCGGGCCGAGCGGCGCAGACTTCTCCGGGAGGAGTTGGACCGCTACCAAGACGAGCTCGGGGCGTTCACTGACGAGGAGATGGCCGAGGCTCGGGCGCTGTTGCACGGAACCGAGGAGATCGGGCGCGCGGCGTGAGCCTTGAGTCGCTGGTGCTCGACTCGCAGGGTTTCTCAAGGTGGATCGACCAGGATCGAAAGGTGATGCGCCTGTTCGAGCAGGCGGAGCGTGATGGGGTCGACCTCGCCATGTCGGCGGCCACCATCATCGAGGTCTCCCACTCCGGTCTGGACATCGCGCGGCTGAACTGGTTGCTGTCCCGAATCCGAGTCGAGGCGGTGACGAAGGAGAGTGCCCGTCGCAGTGCCGGGCTGCTGAAGGCGGCCGGGCTACACGGGCACAAGTACGCCATCGACGCCATGGTCGCCGAGGTGGCGCTACGGCTACCCGCACCGGTGGCGGTCCTGACCTCCGATGTCGACGACATGGTCAAGCTGTGCGGGAGGCGGGTGCGGACCATAGCGCTGTAGGTGGGTTCTCCGACGGCCGCGACGGTGCGTCAAGCTGTTGATCGGCGACGCAACCCGGTGGAGTTCCGCTTCAACGTCTGAGGCCGCTCCGCCGATGAGTCCGCCGGCCGGCGGCGGTCCACCCGACCGACCACCGACGAACGGAGCACCATGGCCAAGCTGCTGTACTCGGCGACGGCGTCGCTCGACGGCTACATCGCCGGCCCCGGCGGCGACATGTCCTGGCTGACCGAGCACCTGACGGGCGAGAACCCGACGGCGGAGCGCCTGCTGGCCGGGGTCGGCGCGATCCTCGCCGGCAACGGCACCTTCGGCGGCGGCGACCCCAACCGGGGCACCGACAAGGAGGGCGCGTTCGGCGGGCAGTACCACGGGCCGGTGTTCGTGCTCACCCACCGGCCGCCGGCCGAGCCGCACCCGGGGATCACGTTCGTCGGCGACCTGCCCAGCGCCGTGGCGCAGGCCGGGGAGGCCGCCGGCGACCGCTACGTCAACGTCCTCGGCGCGGACGTCGCCCGCCAGTGCGTCCGCGCCGGGCTGCTCGACGAAGTTCTGATCTTCTTCGCTCCGGTGCTGCTCGGCGCGGGGGTGCGCATCTTCGACGACCCGGGCGGGCCTGCCGTTCGACTGACGCCGATCCCCGGCGAGACGGCCCACTGGTACCGCGTCGCGTACTGAACGTTGCCGCTGCTTGATCGACAGGGTGCCCCGGGGCAGGACATGATGTCCTGATGCGAACTCGGCTCCTCTTCGTCCGGCACGGCGAGTCGGTGCACAAGGTCGAGGATGTCGTGGGCGGCCCCGGTGGCTGCCGGGGACTGACCGACTCTGGCCATCAGCAGGCGCGCCGGCTGGCCGACCGGCTCCGCGACGAACTCGCCGTCGCCGGGCCGGTGGCGGTCTACTCCTCGGTGCTGCGCCGGACCGTCGAGACCGCGTGGCCCATCGCCGAGGCGCTGGGCGTCAGCCCGGTGCCCGACTGCGGGCTCTGCGCCTGGCACACCCCGCCGTACGCCGACGGGCTGCCCACCGCCCAGTTCCAGACCGAGCACGCCGTCGAGGGCGGCGGGGTGTTCCGGCCGTTCGAGGAGGGCAACGAGAGCTGGGCCGAGCTGGTCGTCCGCGTCAGTCGCGCGATCATGGACATCGCGCACCGGCACTGGGGCGGCACGGCCGTGCTGGTCGGGCACACCGAGACGGTCGAGGCGTCCTTCCACGCGCTCGCCGCCCAGCCGCTGTTCCGGGCGTTCGACATGGAGGTGGCGCCGGCCTCGATCACCGAGTGGACCACCGACGGCGATCCGACGGGCTGGCCGCCGCCCCGCTGGACCCTGCGGCGCTTCAGCGACGTCTCCTGAAGCCCTCGGGGGTGTCGGTCCTGACGTGCACACTGTGCGGATGACGGAACGACTGGCACCCGTGTTGCGGGTCGCGGACGCGGAGGCGACCGCCGGGTGGTATGCCCGGCTCGGCTTCCGCAAGCAGTGGGAGCACCGGTTCGCGCCGGAGCTGCCGCGATACGTGAGCATCGCGCGCGGCGGCATCGAGGTGCACCTGTCGGAGCACGCGGGGGACGCCCGGCCGGGCACCTCGCTCTACCTGTACGTCGACGACGTCGACGCGGTCGCGGCGGACTGCGGCGGCGTCGAGATCGCCGAGCGGGACTGGGGCCGGGAGTTCCACCTGACCGACCCCGACGGCAACCGCATCCGGGTCGGCACCGTCCCCGCCTGATCCCGCCCGCGTTCCTGGACAATCGGCGTCACCGGCCGACGACGACTGTCCAGGGTCGGGAGACGCCGGCGTGCCGGGGCGGGGCACCGGTTGTGCTTCCGCGCCGAACACCCGGCCCGGCCGTCCGGCGGTCGGCGGGACGAGCGGTCGGCGGGACGAGCCCGGCTCAGGCGCCGCGCAGGGCGTCGTCGACGCCGGTCTCGCGGCGGCCGAGGTGCGCGGGGTCGCGGCCGGAGAGCAGGTCGACGGCGGCCTTCACGCAGGCCCCGTACTCCCGGGTGGAGCTGACCTGCCACGTCCTGGCGTACGCGCGGGCGGTGTCGTCGCCCACCCCGCTGGCATCGACGCCGAGCCGCCGACACACCGCCACGGCGCGGGGCAGGTGGAAGGACTGCGTCACCACCGTGGCCCGCTCCACCCCGAAGATCCGCTTCGCGCGGGCGCACGAGTCGTACGTGTCGAAGCCCGCGTAGTCCAGCACGATCCTCTCTGCCGGCACCCCGTTGTCGAGCAGCCAGCGCCGCATCGCGGTCGGCTCGTCGTAGTCGGCGTTCATGTTGTCGCCGGAGAGCAGGATGGCGCGCACCTTCCCGGCGACGAACAGCCGCCGGGCGATCTCCAGCCGGGCGGTGAGGAACGGCGACGGCGTCCCGTCCGGATGCACCTTCGTGCCGAGCACCAGGGCGACGGGGGCCTCCGGGACGTCCGCCTCGGCGAAGACGTGCCCCTGCGCGCCTGCGCGGATCCACGTCACGCTGGCCACGGTGCCGCCGGTCAGCAGCGCCGCCCCGACGACGCCCGCGACGAGGGCGCGGCGCAGCCAGCGCCAGCGCGCGCCCCCGGCCGTGCGCAGCCTGCCGATCAGGGTGGACAGTCGACGCCGCATGGGTACGAGTATTCCCGATCATCCGCGCGACTGAGCGTTGATCAACTCCATGTCGGGGACATCGCGGTATCAACCGGCCCCCGACCGGACCATGTCCCCGACATGGTGTGGATCAAGCGCGTTCGGGGTCCTCAGGCCGGGCGGGTCAGCTCGACCTCGTCGCCGGGCAGGACCTCCACGCCGCCGTCCGGGCCGCGTACCTCCAGGACCGGCACGCCCTCGTCGAGCTGCATGGCCCGGCGCTCGGTGCCGCTGGGCATCCGCGCGACGACCGTGGCCCCCGGCGCCAACTCCACCCGCCGCCGCGGAGGCGCTTCCCGGACGAGGCTGCCCCGGCCGCGGTTGGTGGTGACCAGCCCCTCCGAGCGCAGGGTCGAGATCGCCATCCGGACCGCGTCCCGCCCGATGCCGTACTCCTGCATCAGTTGCGTCTCGCTGCCGATCGCCGAGCCCGCCGGGAGATCGCCAGCCTCGATCCGCTCGCGCAGCAGGTCGGCGAGCTGCACGTAGACGGGCGTGTGGGAGCGCGGATCGATGGTCATGGCATCAGCGTGGTGGCCTCGTGGGCGAGACTCCTCTTGGCTATATGGCAACAAGGCCTTGTGGCCATAAGGCTCCATGGCTATGGTTTCAGTTGCTCCCCCAGTTGGGACGGAAACCCGGAGCAGTCAGGCGAAGGAGCGGGGCGATGGTGGGTGGGTTCTTCAGGTGGGACGGTGGTGCCGGGTGGGCGTCGCGGAGGTTCGGGGCCGCGCCCGGCCCGCGCCCCTCGGCGTACGTGCCGTTGCAGCCCTGGCAGGTGCGCACCCAGCGGTTCCGGGCGGCCCGGTTCGGGCGACGCGGCCTGGACCCGGGGGAGGTGCGGGCGTTCCTGGACCGGCTGGCCACCGAGCTGACCGCCCAACACGAGGCGCTGCGGGCGGCCCGGCTGGAGGCGGTGCGGCTCGGCGGCGAGGTGCGCCGCCTGCGGGCCGAGCGCGCCCGCCAACCCCACGCGGGCCGACGCTGATGGCGGACCGGGGGCGGTACGTCATCCACCTGCCCGTGCTCGCCGTCGACCTGGCCGGCGCGGTGCGCCTCGCCCGGGTGGTGGCCCGCTGGGTGGGCGTGCTCTCCTGCGCGGACCCGGGGGAGACCACCGTGTCGGCGGAGGACGAGCAGGGCGTACGGCATCGGGTCTTCTGCGACCTGCGGCTGCCCGGCGGCCGGCGCTGCCTGCTCCGCGCCGACCACGACGGCCCCTGCGCCCGCCGTCCGGCTCGCTGAGGCAGGCGACCGCCGCTCGGATTGCCGGCATTCGGGGAATTCGACTACGAAGCTCCCGGTGGTCGGCCGGTGCCTTTGGGTGGCTGACAAGAGCGGTCGCCGACGGTACGCTATGGGCGCTCGAAATCGGAGCAAGCTATCCACCAGAGCCGCTGTGTCGAATCGCCACCAAGATGCATTGCGGGCAATGCTCGTGCGCCGATTGCTGTCACTGGCGACCACGCCTCCGTCCCCGTGGTGGCTGCGGCTTTCGATGATCGATGCCATTGCCGTGCATTACTACTAATGGGCTTCGTTTGAGGAGAGGTTAGCGATGCATCGGCCCAGAATGTCTCGATGGCGTCTACTGTCCGCCGTGTTGCTCGGCGTCCTGCCGGTTCTCGCCGCCGTCCCGTCCGCAGCGGGTGCCGGGCGCGGCGTGCTGCTGCCGGACTCGACGCCGACCTTCCGGCACCAACTGCTGGCCAAGGCCACTGCCGACGAGTGCTTCGCCGGGGTCGGGGTGCCCTATCCGGCCGGGCCGCCCTGCGCGCAGGGTCAGGCCAAGGTCAACCAGGCGTACGTGTGGTCGCTCGCCCAGGCGAACGGCCGGCTGTGGTTCGGCACCGGGGCGAATGTGAACTGCATCGTCGCCGGCACCACTCTCGCCCAGCCGACGCCCCGGCTGTACGACGACTACGTGTGCGAATACGCGAGCAGTCAGATCGTGGTGCAGAATCCGACCATGCCGACAAATGTCGGCGATCACCGGCAACCCCGGGTCTACGTCCAAGATCTCGCCTCCGGCGTGCTCACCGAGAAGACGGACGTCATCAAGAACCGGTCGACCGACGACCTGAACCGGTTGAAGCGGACGCTGGGACTGCGGGCCGGCGGGACCAACCAGGGAGTCGTCTTCCTTGCCGGGCCGGCCCTCGGCGCGACCGTCAACATGTTCGCTTTCGACACCGTCACCGGCGACTATCTCGGCTCGGCCAACTTCACCAAATACGGCAACATCCGCCACTTCCTCGTGGCCGACGGCGTCCTCTACGCGGGCGTCGGGGTGGGTGCCAACGGCAAGGACGGCGGATACCTGCTGCGCTGGGCCGGCGACCGGACCAACCCGTTCAACTTCGTCGAGGTCGGCAAGCTCCCGGCCCAGATCGCCGACCTGACGGAGCACGACGGCCGGATCTTCGTCAGCACCTGGTCGGCGTGGAGCGGCGGCGGCTCGCTGGCGGGCGGCTCAGCGGGTGGGTCGGCGGGCGGAAACCCGCCGCACACCGTCCTCGACCCGCTGCTCGAACGCCTCGGCGTCCGGCCGATCCAGGACGTCGACCCCACCATCGCCGGGGTGTGGATGAGCCCGCCGCTGAAGAACGGCGCGCCCGGCCTGACCACGGACGACGTCACCGGCTGGGAGCAGGTCTGGAGCGTCCAGCAGTACGAGCCGGATCCGCTGATCGCCACCACCTACGGGCTCGGCGCGCTGGTCTCCTACGGCGGCTACCTCTACTGGGGCACGATGCACGTGCCGATGAAGTCGACGAGCGTGGTCGCCGCCATGTACCCGCCGGCCGACGAGTACGCGGCCCGGGACACGCTGGAGAACACCCAGCGGGCGGTCAGCATCTTCCGGGGCCGGGGGTTCGGCCCGCTCCTCGGCGGGATCGACCTGATCGAGGACGTGGACCTGCTCTACGGCGAGCCGCAACTGCCCGTCTACAACGCGCAGGCGAACGCCGGCGCGGGCGGCTGGGAGAACATGTCCACCGGCTACAGCGCGCAGTTCGGGCGGATGGGGTTCGGCAACATCTACACGAACTACACCTGGACCATGGCCGTCACCGACGGCCGGCTCTTCGTCGGCACGATGGACTGGAGCTATCTCGCCAAGGACCTGCTGCCACAGACGGCGGCGCAGATGGGCTTCAGCGGCGCGGTCGAGGGGCTGAGCGACGGGCTGGACCCGATCACGATCGACCCGGAGCTCTACGGCGGCGACCTGTTCATGTTCGACTCGAACCTGCACCCGGCGACGGCGGTGGACACGAAGGGGCTGGGCAACCAGCTCAACTACGGCTTCCGCACCATGATCACTGACGGGAAGACCCTCTACCTCGGCATGGGCAACCCGATGAACCTGCGTACGGACCCGACCGACGACATCCCGGAAGGCGGCTGGGAACTGCTCAAGCTGACCTGGAGCTGACCCTGACCCCGGTGGGTCGCCCGGCTTGCCGGGCGACCCACCGGGGCGGGCTCGGGGCGGCGGGGCGGGGGCCGGAGTCGGCCTCGGGCCCGCTCAGGAGATGTAGTGCAGGATCACGTTGTGCACGTGGTGGCTCTTCTGCGCGCCCCGGAACTCGACCTCGTACGTGTGCGTGCCGACGTGGATGGCGATCGAGCCGGTGGAGAAGAACTCCCCGCCCCACGACTTGTTGCTCACCACGCTCACGCTGGTGATCTTCGAGTAGGGGATGCTGGTGATCGCGTACCGCTTGCCGACGAAGGAGCGGTCCTGGATGATCACCCGCCGGTCGGTGAGGCCGATGAACCCGGTGCCGGTGCCGACGGCGTCGTAGACGGCGATGATCTGCTCACCCGTGAGCAGGCCGCTCTGGATCTGTTGGAACTGCTCCTTGCGGTCGTAT
This sequence comes from Micromonospora carbonacea, assembly GCF_014205165.1. Taxonomy (NCBI): domain Bacteria; kingdom Bacillati; phylum Actinomycetota; class Actinomycetes; order Micromonosporales; family Micromonosporaceae; genus Micromonospora; species Micromonospora carbonacea. The sequence continues at coordinate 665,088 of NZ_JACHMZ010000001.1, forward strand.
GTCGCATTCGCCATGACCCCACGGTAGGCGGGCTCGCCAAACAGGCGACCGCTCAGGAGCCGGTGACGGTGCGGTACGCGTCCTCGATGCGGGCCGCCAGCAGGACCTCGCCCTCGCTCAGCGGCGCGCCGTCGCCGTGTCCGACCCGGATCTGCGTCCGGTCCTCGCGGCGGCTGATCTCGGGGCGCAGGCGCAGGGCGTCGGCGACCACCTTCACCCGTTCGGTCAGCGCGGCGTGCTGGGTGTCGTCGATCACCAGCGTGCGCCGGATCTGCTCGCCCTCGCGGGTCCACCCGGTCAGCAGGGTGAGTGCGTCGCTCAGGTAGTCGTGCTTCGCCCGGCTCCTGAACAGCACCCGCATCACCGCACCTCCCAGGCGTCGTTGCCGGCTTGTGGCCAAATCGTCGCCGTCCCGTGTCTAAGTCGGTAACCCCAGTCTGTCGTCCGACGGAGGGTGTGTCCACGCCCACACTTCCCACTTCTACTGGCCTAGCGGACGGCCACGGTACCCAAACCGCCTATTGATCTGGCACGCTGGGAGCCCGTGCGGACCGAACGGGCTAACGAAAGCGGACAGACCGAGCGACGCGACCCGAAGGTGGTCGTCGGCGCGGCGATCATCGCCGACGGGCGGGTGCTGGCCTGCGCCCGGTCGGCCCCGCCCGAGGTGGCCGGCATGTGGGAGTTCCCCGGCGGCAAGGTCGAGCCGGGCGAGAGCGAGACCGCCGCCCTGGTCCGCGAGTGCGCCGAGGAGCTGGCCGTACGCGTGGAGATCGGCGACCGGGTCGGCCGCAACGTGCGGATGGCCCACGGCCGTTCGGTGCTGAAGGTGTACGCGGCCCGCCTGCTGCACGGCGACCGGCCGAAGGCCCTGGAGCACTCGGCGCTGCGCTGGCTCTCCGCGGCCGAGCTGGACACGGTGACCTGGCTGCCCGCCGACGCCCCCATCGTCGCCGCCCTGCGCCCCCTGCTCGCCGCCGACTGAAGCCGCCGGGCAGCAGGGAAGCGGGGACAGCCGGGCAGCAGGGGCGGCAGGACCAGGCGGGCGACCCCGGAAACGCCGGCGGGGGCCGGCGGCCTGCGCCGCCAGCCCCCGCCGTCTCGCCGTGGTCAGTGCTTGTCCTGCTCCGGGTGGGCGAAGTTGAGGTGCTCCGGGGGCAGCGGGAACTGCACGTCGTCGCCGAACGGCGACGGCGCGGCGGCCCGGTCGAAGGTGAGCTCCGTCAGCGGCAGCTTGCCGTTGTCGTCCACGGCCGGGGCGGTCGGCTTCGGCACCTCGCGGTGCCAGTTGACGCCGGCCTGGGCCTGCGCCTCGGCGGCCTGGTCGTGGGAGCCACCCGCGTGCGAGTGGACCCCGCCGGCGGCGGCGTGGGAGTGCACGGCGCCGCTGTGCGAGGCGCTGGTCACGCTGGTCTGAGGCACCTGACCCCTCCGGAAGATCTTGCTACCGAGCCATACCAGGGGATCGTACCTGCGGTCGACCACGCGCTCCTTCATGGGGATGATCGCGTTGTCAGTGATCTTGATGTGCTCGGGGCAGACCTCGGTGCAGCACTTGGTGATGTTGCAGAAGCCGAGGCCCTGCTCCGCCTGCGCGTACTCCTTGCGGTCGGTCTTCGCGTCGAGCGGGTGCATGTCCAGCTCGGCGGCCCGGATGAAGAACCGGGGACCCGAGAACGCCTGCTTGTTCTCCTCGTGGTCGCGGACCACGTGGCAGACGTTCTGGCACAGGAAGCACTCGATGCACTTGCGGAACTCCTGCGAGCGCTCGACGTCGACCTGCTGCATCCGGTATTCGCCCGGGGCCACGCCGGCCGGCGGCGCGAACGCCGGGGTCTCCCGCGCCTTCTCGTAGTTGAACGAGACGTCGGTGACCAGGTCCCGAATGATCGGGAACGTGCGCAGCGGGGTGACCGTGACGGTCTCGGCCTCCTCGAAGGTCGACATCCGGGTCATGCAGCCCAGCTTGGGCATCCCGTTGATCTCCATCGAGCAGGAGCCGCACTTGCCGGCCTTGCAGTTCCACCGGCAGGCCAGGTCCGGCGCGTCGGTGGCCTGGAGCCGGTGGATGACGTCGAGGACCACCTCGCCCTCGTTGACCTCGACCTGGTAGTCCTGCAGGTCGCCGCCGCTCTCGTCGCCCCGCCAGATCCTGAAGTGACGCTTGGTTCCCATTACTTGCCCGCCTCCTCAGCGAGGGCGTCGAAGTCCGCGAGCTCCTCGTCGGTCAGGTACTTGGCCAGTTCGGCCCGGTCGAACAGGGCGACCAGCTCGGCGCGCATCTTCGGCAGCGGCTTGTGGGTCAGCCGCACCGTGTCGCCGTCCAGGGCGCAGACCAGGTTCACCATGCGCCACTTCGGGTCCATCGCCGGGAAGTCCTCCCGGGTGTGGCCGCCGCGCGACTCCTGCCGCTCCAGCGCCGCCTTCGCGGTGCACTCCGAGACCACCAGCATGTTGCGCAGGTCCAGCGCGAGGTGCCAGCCCGGGTTGTAGCGCCGCCCGCCGGCCGCGCTGACCTTCGCCACCCGCTCGCGCAGCTCGGTCAGCCTGACCAGCGCGTCGGCCAGCTCGCCCTCCCGGCGGATGATCCCGACCAGATCCCCCATGACCGCCTGGAGGTCCTGCTGGAGGTGGTACGGGTTCTCCCCGGTGTCGCGCTGCAACGGCGCGAGCGCCGTCTCCACGGCCGCCTCGACCGCGCCGATCGACACCTTCGGGCGCGAGGTCAACTGATCGGCGTACGACGCCGCGTGGCCGCCCGCCCGCTTGCCGAAGACCAGCAGGTCCGACAGCGAGTTGCCGCCGAGCCGGTTGGAGCCGTGCATGCCGCCGGACACCTCACCGGCGGCGAACAGCCCGCGCACCGTGCCGTAGGCGGCGCCCGAGTCCGGGTCCACCTCGACGCCGCCCATCACGTAGTGACAGGTCGGCCCGACCTCCATCGGCTCCTTGGTGATGTCGACGTCGGCCAGCTCCTTGAACTGGTGGTACATCGACGGCAGGCGACGACGGATCTCCTCGGCCGGCAGCCGGGACGCGATGTCGAGGTAGACGCCGCCGGCCGGCGTGCCCCGACCGGCCTTGACCTCGCTGTTGATCGCCCGGGCCACCTCGTCGCGGGGCAGCAGCTCCGGCGGACGCCGGTTGTTGTCCGGGTCCTTGTACCAGCGGTCCGCCTCGGCCTCGTTGTCCGCGTACTGCTTGCGGAACACGTCCGGGACATAGTCGAACATGAACCGCTTGCCGTCGGAGTTCTTCAGGATGCCGCCGTCGCCGCGCACCGACTCGGTGACCAGGATGCCCTTCACCGAGGGCGGCCACACCATGCCGGTCGGGTGGAACTGGAGGAACTCCATGTTGATCAGCGTCGCCCCGGCGCGCAGGGCCAGCGCGTGCCCGTCGCCGGTGTATTCCCAGGAGTTCGACGTGACCTTGTACGACCGGCCGACGCCGCCCGTTGCCAGCACCACGGCCGGGGCCTCGAACAGGATGAACTCGCCGGACTCCCGGTAGTAGCCGAACGCCCCGGCGACCTTGTCGCCGTCGAGCAGCAGCTCGGTGATCGTCGTCTCGGCGAACACCTTGATCCGGGCGTCGTACGAGCCGAACTCGGCCTTGTCCTCCTGCTGGAGGGAGACGATCTTCTGCTGGAGGGTGCGGATCAGCTCCAGGCCCGTCCGGTCGCCGACGTGCGCCAGCCGGGGGTACTCGTGGCCACCGAAGTTGCGCTGCGAGATCTTCCCGTCCTTGGTGCGGTCGAACAGCGCGCCGTACGTCTCCAGCTCCCAGATGCGCTGCGGCGACTCCTTCGCGTGCAGTTCGGCCATCCGGAAGTTGTTGAGGAACTTGCCGCCGCGCATGGTGTCGCGGAAGTGCACCTGCCAGTTGTCCCGGCTGTTCACGTTGCCCATGGCGGCGGCCGCGCCGCCCTCGGCCATCACGGTGTGGGCCTTGCCGAACAGCGACTTCGAGATGATCGCCGTCTTCTTGCCCGCGAGCCGGGCCTCGATCGCCGCGCGCAGGCCGGCGCCGCCGGCCCCGATCACGACGACGTCGTAGTGGTGTCGTTCGATGCGATTCGTGGTCGTCATGTCAGGCCCTCTAGTTGATGAACCGCAGGTCGTTGAACCAGCCGGCCGCGACCGCCATGACGTAGAAGTCGGTCAGCGCCAGGGTGCCGAGGGTGATCCACGCGAGCTGCATGTGCCGGACGTTCAGCCAGGACACGCCGGTCCAGGCCTTGTATCGCACCGGGTGCTTGGAGAAGTGCTTGAGCCGCCCGCCGATGATGTGCCGGCAGGAGTGGCAGGAGATCGTGTACGCCCACAGCATGACCACGTTGACCAGCAGGACGACGTTGCCCAGCCCGAAGCCGAAGCCCTCCGGCGAGTGGAAGGCCAGCACCGCGTCCCAGGTGTTGATCAGCGAGATGATCGCGGCGGCGTAGAAGAAGTAGCGGTGCAGGTTCTGGCCCAGCAGCGGGAACCGGGTCTCGCCCGAGTAGCTGTCGTGCTTGTCCGGCACGGCGCAGGCCGGCGGCGACAGCCAGAACGACCGGTAGTAGGCCTTGCGGTAGTAGTAGCAGGTGAGCCGGAACAGCAGCAGGAACGGCAGGGTCAGCGCCGCGTCCGGGATGATCCACCAGCCGGGCAGGAACCTGCCGAAGTGGGAGGCCCCCTCGACACACCGGTCCGTGACGCACGGGGAGTAGAACGGGGTCAGGTAGTGGTACTGCTCGACCCAGTACCACTTGTGCATGAAGACCCGGACCGTCGCGTACGCCACCCAGGCGCTGAGCCCGATGACGGTGATCAGCGGAGCGAACCACCACCGGTCCGTCCGCAACGTCTTCGCCGCTATGGCGGCGCGCGCTCGCGCTCCCCGCGGCCTCGTTGCCGTTGAAGTCATTCGGTCGTCTCCCTGACGGGGCCCTCACGGGCGGCAGTTGTTCCGGTCGGCACGCGGACCGGCGACCCCGTACCCGCTGCCACCTCACCGCGCACACCAACGACCACACCGGCCGTACCGGCGCAGCTAGTTGACACACGTTACGCCGATCTCCGTGGGCCGTCCGCGCAAGGGAGTGTCCCGTGTGTCCGGCCTGCGGAAAAGTCCCCGCAACACGATCGATGTCGGATGTTAAGAACCTCACTCCCCGGCCGCCGCCAGAACCGGCGAGGATCATCCGCGCGGGTCAGCCGGACGCGCCCCCGGTGAAGTTCCAGGACGCCAGCCGCAGCGCCGGCGCGTCCCACCAGACGCCGTCGAACCGGTCCGGCTGCCGGACCGCCCGGCGGCCGATCCCGAGCACGGCCCCCGGGCCCAGCGCCCGGGGGTAGGACTCGGTGAACCGGAAGTTCTGCACCGCCCGCACTGGCACCCCGCCCTCCACGAGCCACACCCCGTTGCGGGTCAGCCCCGTGATCACCAGGCTCTTCGTGTCCAGCACCCGGGTGTACCACAGGTCGCTGACCAGCAGGCCCCGTTCCATCCCGGCGACCAGGTCGGCCGTGGCGTCGTCGACCAGCGGCCCCGCCGGCGCCGGCGACCCGTGCCCTGCCCCGTCGCCGTGCCCCGCCCCGGCGGCGTGCCCCGCCCCGGCGGCGTGCTGAGCCCGGTAGCCGCCGGCCGGCGCGTGCGCCGGAGCACCGGCGTCGCCCGCCGGGGCGGGGCCCGACAGCCGCAGATTGACCGGCATCGGGCCGAAGGTGGCTGCCTCCGGCGACGCGTGCCCGGTGGAGCCCACCCCGGCCGCCGCGCCGCTGCGCCGGTCGTGCGCCACGGCGACCGTGGTGCCGGCGTCGACCAGCGTCAGTGCCCGCCGGCCCGTGCCCTCCACGTCGAACGGCAGCCCCGACCCGGCGAGCGGGTCGTCGACCAGCGTGACCGCCGGATCGAACTGGGCCACGCCCGGCTCGGCGAAGGACTGCCGCTCGGCGTGCCGCTTGCCGTTGAAGCCCCACATGGCGAAGTTGTGCAGCAGGTCGGCGACGGCGGCCGGCTCCAGCACCACCTCGTAGCGGCCCGGGGGCAGCTCGACCGGGTCAACGGCCGCCCGCGCCTTCGCGGCGGCCCGGGCCCCCAGCGCCGCCCCGTCGAGGTCGGCCAGCCGGTCGACGTGCAGCCGGGCCACGCCGTCCGCGCCGCCGGTGCGGGCGATGCCGTCCATCGCCGCCGCGGCGGCGACGCCCTGCGCCGAGTGCCCGGTGGAGTTGGCGAACGCCGCCGCCCGGTAGCCGGTGCGGCAGTAGCCGGCGGCTTCCAGCCCGCCCACGGCGTCGACGAAGGCGCGCACCCGCTCGGCGCGCTCGCCCGGCTCGGCGAAGGCCGTGGCCTCGTCCCAGGCCGGGGCGGCGGGCACCGGCGAGCGCGGGGTCAGCCCCGGCCAGGCCGGATCCGGCGGGCAGAGGCGGGCCGCCGCGAGGACCCGCTCGACCAGGGCGGCCAGCCCCTCCGGGGTGACCACGCTGCCGCCGCCGGCCGCCGTGCGCCCGTCGGCGTGCACGCGCAGCCGCACGGAGACGCCCGACTCGGCGACGTTCTGGTGCACGAAGGAGTTGGCGAACCGGGTCAGCGCCAGGTCGGCGCGGGTGACCACCACCTCCGCCTCGGCCTGCGGCCCGGCCAGCCGGCGGACCAGGTCGACCACCTGGTCGGCGAGCCCCAGCACGTCCTCGCTCATGCGACCACCCCGCTGCGCTCGGCGGCCGTAGGAGACCTCATGGCACCGAGCCTGCTGCTTTGCTCGCTCACGCGCGCACCCCCACTCGGACGTTGCGGAACCGGGCCGGCGCGGCCGGGTGACCCGTGTGGCCGACCTGGCCGGGCTGGCCCTTGCCGCAGTTGGGCGTGCCCCAGGCGACGGTCTCGGCGGAGAGCATGTCCATCGAGCGCCAGAACAGCGGGCCGATGCCCGTGTAGGTCGGGTTGCGCAGCATCCGCCCCCGCCGGCCCCGCTTCACCTCCCAGCCGATCTCGCAGCCGAACTGGAAGTTGAGCCGCTTGTCGTCGATCGACCAGGAGCGGTTGACGTCCATCAGCACCCCGTCGTCGGTGGCGGCGACGATCTCGTCGAGGGTGTGCGGGCCGGGCTCCAGCCCGACGTTCGTCATCCGCACCATCGGCAGCCGCGCCCAGCCGTCGGCGCGTACGCTGCCGCCGTAGTCCAGGCCGGCGACGGCGGCCGAGTCACGGCCGGCGAGCACCCCCACCCACCGGCCCTCGCGCACCGCGTCCCGCCGCACCGCCGGGGAGCCCTCGTCGTCGAAGCCGAAGCTGCCCAGCGCGCCCGGGATGGTCGGGTCGATGGTGACGTTCATCAGCTCGGAGCCGTAGCGCAGCGAGCCGAGCTGCGCCAGGTCCAGCCAGGACGTGCCGGCGAAGGCGGCCTCCCAGCCGAGGATGCGGTCCAACTCGATGGCGTGCCCGACGGACTCGTGGATCTGCAACGCGAGCTGCTCGCCGCCGAGGATCAGGTCGGTCTCGCCCGCCGGGCACTCGGGCGCGGTGAGCAGCGCGCGGCTCTCCTCGGCGACCCGGGCGGCGTGCGCGGCCAGGTCGAGCCGGGTGACCAGCTCCCAGCCGGTCGTGCCGTACTGGCCGCGGTAGCTCGGGTAGGACCGGCGCTGGGTCTCGCCGTCGCCGATCGAGGTGGCCGAGATGCCGCCGCCGCACTCGCGGATGCGCTGGTCGATGCGGTGGCCCTCGCTGGAGACGAACCACTTCGTCGTGTCCCACACCTGGTAGAGGCCCTCGGCCAGGTCGGCGCCGTGCTCCCGCATCGTCGCGGTCGCGCCGACCAGCAGGTCGCCCTTGGCGGACAGGGCCACCCCGAGCGGGTCCACCTCGCACGCCGAGGACCAGCTTGCGACGACCGGCTCGGCCGGCACCAGGTCGACCTGCGGGCCGGGGACCCGGGCGCTCGCGGCGGCGATCAGCGCGGCCCGCCGGCCGGCGTCGCGGGCGGCGGCGTCCGACAGCTCCGGTACGGCGTGGAAGCCCCAGCCCGACCCCACCAGCGCCCGGACGCCCAGCCCGAGGCTCTCGTCCTGGGTCAGCTCCTCGACGTCGCCGTTGCGGGCCGACATCGACTCGTAGCGGCGGTGCATCACCCGGGCGTCGGCGTAGCGCGCGCCCGCGTCGAGGGCGGCCTGCACGGCGGCGGACGCCGCATCGAATCCGGTCATGACGACGCTCCGCCGCGCTGCGCGCCGCCCTGAGACACCGGGCCAGATGGATGGTTCGCTCGCTGGCGCTCGCTCATGCGCCCGACCCTAGGGGACGGGACCGACATCCGTCAGGGGACGAGATCCTCGGGCCGGATCTTCGCCCGGACGGGCTCGACCAACTCCAGAATCTCGCCCCGCTGGGCGGCGGAGTGCTCCACGTAGTGGGCGTGCCGACGCCGGTGCAGGCGCAGCGCGCCGGTCTCCTGCTCGACCAGCAGGTGCCAGTCGATGTGGGCGGCGGCGTAGTAGTGCATCTTCAGCACCTTGTCGGTGGACGCGTTTCCCGGCGAGATGATCTCGCAGACCAGCCGGACGTCGGCCGCCGCCACGTAGACGTCGTCGAGGTCGACCGGGTCCGTGACGACGAGGTCGGGAACGGGCACCCGCCCGGGCCGGAGCCGGACGTTCACCGCCTCCAGCAGCTCCAGTCCGGCCGCCTCGGCGGCCGGTTCGAGGATGTTGCCCAGCTTGCGGGAGATCCGTTGGTGGCGTGGGGTGGGGGCCGAGGTCAGGTGGAGGCTCCCGTCGAAGAGTTCGACCCGTTGCGATGTCTCGCCGAGGGCGAGCTGCTCCTCCTCGGTCCACGGTCCGTCGTGGTCGAACACCGCCGCGGTCATGGTCACCTCCACCTCGATCGATCGGGCCCGGATCCTCTCCCGGCCGCCCCCACCGCAGTCGCACCCGACGTGCGACCTGTGCGCTGCGCCGGTCTCGCGATCAGGGGTGTCGGAGGGAGTTGCCGAGTCGTTACGCTCAGCACCGCTGACAGCCCTCGATCTGTAGCTTATTTTCAGCCTCAGTGATCTGTTGTAGTTTCTCTTCTTCGTCACTGGGGAGGTGGTCGTGGGCGAGCCGGCACCGGCGTCCGACCCGTACCTGCGGGTCGACGACCTGCGGGTGCGCTTCGACACCGCCGACGGCACCGTCCGCGCGGTCGACGGGGTCTCCTTCGCCGTCGAGCGGGGCCGCACCCTCGCCGTCGTCGGCGAGTCGGGCTCCGGCAAGAGCGTCACCTCGCTGGCGATCCTCGGGCTGCACGACCCGAGGCGCACCACCGTCACCGGCGGGATCTCCGTCGGCGGCCGGCAGCTCGTCGGCCTGCCCGAAGAGGACGTCCGCCGGCTGCGCGGCCGGGACGTCGCGATGATCTTCCAGGACCCGCTGTCGGCGCTGCACCCCTACTACACCGTCGGCCGGCAGATCGCCGAGGCGTACCGGGTGCACCACCGCCGGGCCGGGCGGCGGGAGGCCCGGCGGCGGGCCGTCGACATGCTCGGCCGGGTCGGCATCCCCCAGCCGGAGCGGCGCTACGACCAGTACCCGCACGAGTTCTCCGGCGGCATGCGGCAGCGGGCGATGATCGCCATGGCCCTGGTCAACGACCCGGCCCTGCTGATCGCCGACGAGCCGACCACCGCCCTCGACGTCACCGTGCAGGCGCAGATCCTCGACCTGCTCGCCGACCTCCAGGCCGAGTTCCGCTCGGCGATCATCCTGATCACCCACGACCTCGGCGTGGTCGGCCAGGTCGCCGACGAGGTGCTGGTGATGTACGCCGGCCGGGCCGTCGAGCACGGCAGCGCCGAGCAGGTGCTGCGCCGGCCCCGGCACCCGTACACCTGGGGTCTGCTCTCCAGCGTGCCGTCGCTGCACGGTGACGCCGACGCGGACCTGGTGCCCATCCCCGGCAACCCGCCCAGCCTGATCGACCTGCCGCCGGGCTGCGCCTTCCACCCCCGCTGCCGGTACGCCGACCGCACCGGCGGCCGCTCGCGCGTCGAGGTCCCGGCGCTGGCCCCGGCCGGCGAGCCCGGCCACCTGGCGGCCTGCCACCTGCCGGCCGACGAGCGCGCCCGGCTGCACGCCGCGGGCGTCGCGCCCACGGGGGCGGCCCGATGAGCGAGCCGCTGCTGCGGGTCAGCGGGCTGACCAAGCACTTCCCGGTGCGCACCGGGTTCCGCGCCAGCGGCCTGGTGCGGGCCGTCGACGGCCTCGACTTCGCGGTGCGCCCCGCCGAGACGCTCGGCCTGGTGGGGGAGTCCGGCTGCGGCAAGAGCACCACCGGCCGGCTGCTGGTGCGGCTGCTGGAGCCGACCGCCGGGCGCATCGAGTTCGCCGGCCGCGACATCACCCACGCCGGGCGGCGGGAGCTGCGCCCGCTGCGCCAGGACCTCCAGATCATCTTCCAGGACCCGTACGCGTCGCTGAACCCCCGGCACACCGTGGGCCGGATCGTGGCGATGCCGCTGCGGGTCAACGGGATCGACCCGCCGGGCGGGGTGCGCCGCCGGGTGCAGGAGCTGCTGGAACTGGTCGGGCTCAACCCCGAGCACTACAACCGCTACCCGCACGAGTTCTCCGGCGGGCAGCGCCAGCGCGTCGGCATCGCCCGGGCCCTCGCGCTGCGGCCGAAGCTGATCGTCGCCGACGAGCCCGTCTCCGCCCTCGACGTGTCGATCCAGGCGCAGGTCGTCAACCTGCTGCGCGACCTGCAACGCGACCTCGGGCTGGCGTTCGTGTTCATCGCCCACGACCTCGCGGTGGTGCGGCACTTCTGCCAGCGGGTCGCCGTCATGTACCTGGGGCGGATCGTGGAGATCGGCGACCGGGCGGACATCTACGAGCGGCCCCGGCACCCGTACACGCGGGCCCTGCTGTCGGCGGTCCCGGACCCGACGCGGCTCGGCCCCGGCGGGCGGATCCGGCTCACCGGCGACGTGCCGACGCCGCTGGACCCGCCGTCGGGCTGCCGGTTCCGCACCCGCTGCCCCAAGGCCCGCGACGTCTGCGCCACCGAGGAGCCGGCCCTGGTGCCCCGCGACGGCAGCGGGCAGTCGGTCGCCTGCCACTTCCCGGAGCCGGACGGTGCTGGCGACCTCCCGGGGCACGACGGTGCTGGCGACCTCCCGGAGCCGGACGGGCGCGGCGCGACCGGCGCGAGCGGCGTGAGCGGTACGGAGGTGACGGCGTGAGCCTGTCCCCGGTCGAGGGCGTGGCCCTCGCGGAGATCGAGTCGACCGGCGACGGCCCCGGGGGCTCCCGCGTCGTCGGCCGGTCGCCCGGCCAGCTCGCCTGGGCCCGGCTGCGCCGGGACCGCACGGCCGTCGTCAGCGCCGCGGTGCTCGCCTTCTTCCTGCTGGTCGCGCTCGCCGTGCCGCTGATCGAGGCGCTGTACGGCATCGGCCCCCGCGAGCAGTTCCAGGGCCGGCTGGACGGCTTCGGCATGCCGCTCGGCTATGCCGGCGGCGTCACCGGGGAGCACTGGTTCGGGCTGGAGCCGGGCCTGGGCCGGGACATCTTCATCCGGATGGTGCACGGGCTGCGCACGTCGCTGTTCATCGCGATCGCCGCCGCCGTGATCACCGCCGCGATCGGCGTCGTGCTCGGCACCCTCGCCGGCTATCTCGGCGGCTGGCTCGACGCGGTGGTCAACTGGATCACCGACCTGACCCTGGCCATGCCGTTCCTGATCATCGCGCTGGCGCTGACCCCGACCATCGCGCTGCGCTTCTACGGCCAGCGCGAGGAGGTGCCGCCCGCGTTCCAGATCGGCGTGCTCATCGCCATCTTCGCCCTGTTCGGCTGGACCAGCACCGCCCGCCTCGTGCGCGGGCAGGTCATCGCGCTGCGCGAGCGGGAGTTCGTGGAGGCCGCCCGGGCCAGCGGGGCCGGGCTGGGGCACATGCTGTTCCGCCAGCTCCTGCCGAACCTCTGGGCGCCCATCCTGGTGTCGTTCTCGCTGGCCGTGCCGTCGTACGTCACCGGCGAGGCGGCGCTGTCGTTCATCGGGGTCGGGCTCACCGACGCCACGCCGAGCTTCGGCCGGATGATCTACCGCAGCCTCGACTACCTCCAGACCGACCCGGCGTACGTCTTCTTCCCCGGCGTGACGATCTTCGCGCTGGTCTTCGCCTTCAACCTCTTCGGGGACGCGCTGCGCGACGCGCTCGACCCGAAGTCGTCCCGGTAGGAGGGCTGCACCGTGGCGCGGTTCCTGGTCAAGCGGCTGCTCTCGGCGACGCTCACCCTGTTCGCGGTGAGCGTGCTCAGCTTCCTGATGTTCTTCGCCCTGCCCCGCGACCCGGTCAGCGGCATGTGCCCCAAGAACTGCAACCCGGAGCGCCTGGAGCGGGTCCGCCAGGAGTTGGGCCTGCGCGACCCGCTGGTCAGCCAGTACGCCGGCTACATGAAGGGCATCGTCGCCGGGCGGGACCTCGGCAGCGCCCAGGGCGGCCGGTGCGACGCGCCCTGCCTGGGCTGGTCGTACGTCACCAACGAGGCGGTCAGCGACACCATCGCCCGGGTGCTGCCGGTGACCCTGAGCATCGTCATCCCGGCGGCGGTGCTGTGGCTGCTGCTCGGCGTCGGCCTGGGCATGGTCTCGGCGCTGCGCCGGGGCACCTGGCTGGACCGGCTGGCCATCGGCTTCTCGCTGACCGGCGCGTCGTTGCAGCTCTACTTCGTCGGCGCGGTGCTGCTGCTGGTCTTCGTCTACCACCTGCGGCTGCTGCCGGTGCCCGGCTACACCCCGCTGTTCGACGACCCGCTCAAGTGGGCCGGCGGCCTCGTGCTGGCGTGGGTCTCGCTGGCGTTCCTCTTCTCCGCGATCTACGCCCGGCTGTCGCGGGCGCAGATGCTGGAGACGCTGTCGGAGGACTTCGTCCGCACGGCCCGCGCCAAGGGCCTGACCAAACCCCGGGTGTACGGGCGGCACGCGCTGCGCGCGGCGATCACCCCGGTGGTGACCATCGCGGGGCTGGACGTGGGCGGGGCGCTGGGCGGCACCGTCATCACGGAGACCACGTTCGGCATCCAGGGGCTCGGGCGTACGGCCGTCGACGCCGTCCGCGCCGGCGACCTGCCCACCATCATGGCGACCGTGCTCATCGCCGCGGTGTTCGTGGTGCTGGCCAACGTCGTGGTGGACCTGCTCTACGCGGCGATCGACCCCCGGGTGCGGCTGCGCTGAACGTTTCGACGGGATTCATCCGACAGAGGAGGTAGGAGATGCGACCACGCGCAGCGGCCGGCGTCGGCGGCGCCATCGCACTGGTGGTGGCGCTGGGGGCGTGCTCGGAGAACACGGGCGAGGGCACCACGGTCGACACCGGCCGGCAGCAGACCGGCGTCATCGCCACCGACCCGAAGGACTCGCAGGGCCCGGCGGCCGAGGTGAGCGGGGCGCGCAGGGGCGGCACGTTCACCATCATCCGGGAGACCCCGATCTCCCACCTGGACCCGCAGCGGACGTACTCGTTCGCGGGCCTGATGGCCAACCCGCTCTTCGCCCGCTACCTGACGACCTGGAAGGACGACGGCAAGGGCGGCCTCGTGCTCGTCGGCGACCTGGCCGAGACCCCGGGGACCAACGTCGACAACGACTGCAAGGTCTGGCAGTTCACGATCAAGCAGGGCGTGAAGTTCGAGGACGGCAGCCCGATCACGTCGAAGGAGATCGCGTACGGCATCGCCCGGTCCTTCGACCCGGACCTCGCCGGCGGCCCCACCTACCTCCAGGAGTGGCTGGCCGACACCCCGCAGTTCGACACGAAGTGGGACTTCACGAAGAACAAGGGCGCGCTGCCGCCCGGCCTGACCACCCCGGACGAGCGGACCCTGCGCTTCGAGTTCGCCAAGCCCCGCTGCGACCTGCCGTTCGCGGTGTCGCTGCCGACCACCGCGCCGCTGCGGCCCGACAAGGACACCGGGGTCAACCTGGACCAGCGGCCGTTCTCGTCCGGGCCCTACAAGATCGCCAACAACCAGGTCGGCGTGCAGCTCACCCTCGACCGCAACCCGAACTGGGACCCGGCCACCGACCCGGTGCGCCACCAGTACCCGGACCAGTTCGTGTGGAGCTTCGGCCCCACCGCCGACGCCGCCAACAACCGGGTGATCGCCGACAACGGCCCCGACCAGAGCGCGCTCGCCTTCAACTCCGTGCCGCCCTCGCTGGTCGCCCGGGTGGCCCAGGACGCGGCGCTGAAGTCGCGCACCATCCTCTCGCCGACGCCGAGCGCCAACCAGCTCGTCATCAACAACCAGCGGGTGACCGACCTGAAGGTCCGCCAGGCGCTGAACTACGCCATCGACCGGGAGGGCCTGGTCAAGGCGCTCGGTGGGCAGACCGTCGCCCAGCCGCTGACCACCCTGATGCCGCCGGCCACGATCGGCTTCCAGGCGTACGAGGCGTACCCGGCCGGGGCGAACGGCGACGTCGACAAGGCCAAGGAGCTGCTCGGCGGCAAGACGCCCGAGCTGGTCCTCGGCGTGGCCGACAACACCGACGAGCAGGTGCAGGCGACCCAGCTCAAGGGCAACCTGGAGCGGGCCGGCTTCAAGATCACCGTGCGGAACATCCCGGACGACGCCAAGCTCGACGAGGTCAAGAAGAAGAACAACCCCTGGGACCTCTACATCGGCAACTGGGCGGCGGACTGGCCCAGCGGCGCGTCGATCCTGCCGGTGCTCTACGACGGCCGCACCATCAAGGCCGAGGGCAACAGCAACCAGTCGTACTTCAACGACCCGGCGATCAACGCCGAGTTCGACCGGATCCTCGCCCTGGAGCCGGCGAAGCAGGGCCCGGAGTGGGCCAAGCTCGACCAGCGGATCATGACCGAGCACGCCCCCGTGGTGCCGCTCTACGTCGACGTGGCCTACAACGTGCACGGCTCCAAGGCCGGCGGCGTCTTCATCTCCAGCGTCTTCGGCTACCCGTCCTTCGTCAACGCGTACGTGAAGCAGTGAACCACCGCTGACTACTCGTCCGGCCCGGCCACCTCAACCACCTGAGAGGGCACATCCGATCTACGGATGTGTCCTCTCAGGCTTTCCGGGCGACCGACTGGGTGACCTGTGTCCCGCCATGCAGCCTTGAACGGGTGATCCGGGCGGCGGATCTCGGAGTCGGAGTTCGAAGACGGGGCACTAGCTGATCGACATGTCCGCCGCTATCACCAGACGACCACGGGGGGAGCAGTTTGGGGAGGTGAGGGAAAAATTGCAGGTATGGATTGAACTCTATGCGAGCCCCTGTGTGCGTGGTGTTATCGAGATGGGAGAAGGACAGGGGTGATTCGAGCATGGCAGCCAAACCGCACTTCGCTGCGTCGGCTTCCAGCACCAGTCGGGACTGGCGGACGGTGCTGGCCTCGTCGGACGTGTACGCCGTGCTGTCCGACCCGGCGGTGATGGCGGATCCGCTGCCCCTGGCTGCCTGGCTGCGGGAGAACGCCCCCGTGTACCGGAGAGCGAACGGCGAGTACCTGGTCAGCCGCTACGAGGACGTCTCCCGTCTCTTCCGGGCCCCGCCGGATCACATCCGGGTGCAGGCGGCCGGCATCCTCCGGTCCGGGGCCATGGAACAGCACCCGAGCGTTCGTCGGCTGGCGGACACCATCGGGCTCCGGAATCCGCCCGAGCACACCCGCCTCAACCGGGTCTACCTGCGGTACTTCACTGCCGCACGGGTGTCCGCGCTCCGAGAGCGGACCCGGGTGATCGTGGCGGACAGCGTCCGAGACCTCACGGCGAGATTGACCGCCGGACAGCAGGCGGACCTGCACGAACTGGCGACGGCTCTGCCCACGCACATGATGAGCCTGCTGCTGGACCTGCCCCCGGCGGACATCTCCTGGCTGAACACGTGCGTGTGGCGCATCGAGCAGCCATTCGATCCGACGCTCACCGACGCCCGCCTGTCCGACGCGGATCGCAGCAGTGCGGAACTGGACGCCTTCGTGACGGATCTGGTGGCCCGTCGGCGCGGCAGCGGAGGCAGCGATCTGATCACGGCACTGGCCGACACGAGAGATGACGAGGGTGGCCTTTCGCAGAACGACATCATCGCCATGGTGTTCACCATCCTCGCGGGCGGAGGGCCCACCATGGCCTGGGTCATCGCCTTGGCGCTGTGGCGCACGCTGGTCCGTCGTGAGCACGTCGACCGCCTCGACGGACCCCCCGGCGGGGCTGCGGCGTACGTCGAGGAGTTGCTGCGGTTCGAATCGCCGGCGATGTACAGCCCGATCCCGCGAGTCGCCGTACGCGACATCGAACTGGGGGGTGAGGTTCTCCCTGCGGGCTCGCGGATCTACGGGCTGATCACCGGCGCCAACCACGACCCCCGGGCGTTCCAGGATCCTGGAGTGTTCGATCCGTCGCGCTTCGATCCCTCGTCACGGCGGCGTGTCGCTGCCCCCGTGCTGGCCTACGGCACGGGGATCCACCGCTGCGTCGGGGCGCACCTGGCCTCGATGGAGCTTGAGGTGGTCTTCGAGGAGATCCACGCGCTCCTGCCGGACCTGCACCTGGAGGGGCCGGTGACGTGGGGACGCACCTCGTACAGCCGCAGTGTCACCGCGCTCCCGGTCCGGCTGGGCACGCCGGCTCCGGCGCGGTCGGAGCACGAGCGGCCATGAGGCGAATTCAAGTTCCCCGGCAGGGCGGAGAGAAGTCCGTGTCGACGGCAGTCCCGCACCGCGTGCCGAAGGCCATGCGTTCGCGTGTTCCGCTGATCGGCAGCGCCGTTCGCATCCGCCGCGATCCGCTGGGGTTCGTGCAGCAGATCCGCCGCTACGGCGATGTGGCCACGTTCAAACTGGGCCCGCGGACGGCGTACGTGGTGAACCACCCCGATCTGATCCGTCAGATGCTGGTGACGGATGCCGAGAAGTTCCACAAGGGGGTGATGTTCCAGAAGGCACAGGTCCTGGCCCGCAACGGCCTGTTCACGTCGGAGGGGGAGTTCCACGCCCGGCAGCGCCGACTCATCCAGCCGGCAGTCCACGCCTCCGAGATCGCCGGCTACACCCGGACCATGGGGGACCACGTCCAGGGGCTGGTGACCGCATGGGCCGACGGGGAAGTCGTCCGGATGGACGAGGTCACCTTCCCGCTGGCGCTCGGCATCGTCGCCCGGGTCCTGTTCTCCACGGACCTCGACCCGGAGGCCGCGGCCGAGGTCCAGGAGACCCTCCCCGTGCTGCTGCGGGGTCTCGGCCAGCGCGCCCTGGCGCCGTTCGACTTCCTGGACCGGTTGCCGACGCCGACCAACCGGGCGTTCGAGCGCGCGCTGCCGCGGTTCCAGGCCGTGGTCTACCGGATGATCCGTCAGCACCGGCTAGACCTCGGGCAACACCCGGACCTGCTGACCTCGCTGCTGCGGGCCGTGGACGCGGACACCGGTGCGGCCATGACGGACGACCAGGTCTACGACGAGGTCACCAGCATGATCATCGCCGGCAGCGAGACGACGGCGGCTGCGATGTCCTGGGCGGCCTACCTGCTCGCCGCCCACCCGGCTGCGCAACGCGCCGTGCAGGACGAGGTCGACGACGTCCTACAGGGCCGTCCGGTGCGGTACGAGGACCTGGGGCGACTGCAGTACACCCATCGCGTCGTCAAGGAGACCCTGCGCCTCTACCCGACCACCTGGATGCTGATGCGCCGTCCCCTCGTCGACGTCGACCTCGGCGGCTACCGGCTCCCGGCCGATGCGATGGTGCTGTTCTCCATCTTCGCCCTGCACCGCGACCCGGCCCTCTTCCCGGATCCGGAGCACTTCGACCCGGACCGCTGGCTGCCGGCCCGTGCCGAGACGATTCCGCCCCACGCCTACCTGCCCTTCGGCGCCGGCCCGCGAGGGTGCATCGGGGGCCCGTTCTCCCACACCGAGGCGTCGGTGTTCCTCGCCACCCTGGCCCAACGGCACACCCTGGTTCCGGTGTCCGACGAACCGGCCCGGATCGTCACCACGCTCATCCCGATGCCGGGGCCCATTCCGCTGGCCGTGCGTCCCCGCAAGGAGCCACCCGTGTCGACCTCACCGGAGGCGGTGACCCGATGACACCCCCGACCGTCGACGCCGCCGTCGAACGGGCACTGGAGTACCTGGCAGGACAGCACGACCTGTCCTACCCGGACGCGGCACACGTCATGGGCTCCTACTCCACCGCGCAGTTCGTCAAGCTTGACCAGCAGCACCAGCCCCTGCCAAAGGCGGGAGAAGAGGCAGGGAGGTTCGCCGAGTTCCGCTGCGTGGGCGCCATCTACCACGTTGCCACCATCACCGATGCGCTCCTGGACGCCGCAGAGGCCGGCCACCAGGAATGCCGGCGGCTCGCCGACGAGAACACCGCCTGGCTGTTCTCCCAACGCGACGGCGTCTCCTGGCGGTACTTCCCCGGCTTCGAACCCCTACCGCACGACGCCGACACCCTCGCCCAGGTCCTGCGGATCCTCATCCGCACAGGCCACGCCGACAACGCCGTCGTACGAGCCGCCACAGCTCTCGCCGCGCGCAGCGCCTGGGACGACGGCGTCGTCAACACCTGGCTGCTCGACACACCCGGCGAACGCGACACGGCCAACCGGGTCTGGGGCCGGGGCCGGAACGACACCGGCCGCGATCCCGAGGTGGTCGCGAACCTCGCACACGCCACCCACCTGTACGAGCAGCACATCGGGCCCCTACCGCTGAGCCCGCTCGTCGGCCCGGCGACCCGCTGGCTGATCGACCAGCAACAGCCCATGGGCTTCTGGCGAGCCTCCTGGTATGTGGGAACCTGCTACAGCACCTACGTCGCCGTACGTCACCTCGCTGCCCTGGACGGACATCAACAAGAGATCGCCCGGGCCGCACGCTTCCTCGCACAGGCACCCGCACCCGATCCCCTCAACCGGGCCCTGGCCATGCTGGCCCTGACCGCGGCCGGCACCGCCGTGTCCCCTGACGACTGCCATCTGCTGATCGGCAGCCAATTCCCCGACGGCTCATGGGAGGCAGTGCCCTGGCTCGACAACCACGCCAGAGTGTGGGGAAGCCGCGCGGTCACCACCGCGCTCTGCCTCAAGGCCCTGCTCGCCGTGCAGCGTGACACCGTAGGCGCGAACCACGACGGCAGGATGCCGTGAGCGACACCCCTTCCACCCCCGCCACCTTGCCGCTGGGGGCATACATCCTGTCCGGCCGCGTGCCTGACGCGCGTGCGGGCATCGCCCAGGCGCAGGCCGGAGAGGCACTCGGGCTCAGCAACCTGTGGATCTCCGAGAAGTTCGGCACGAAGGATCTCGGCGCCCTCGCAGGCGCACTGGCCGCATGCACCACAAGACCCGGCATCGCCGCCGGAGTCGTCCCCCTTCAGACCCGGCACCCCTTGCAGCTCGCGTCACTCGCGACCACCCTCCAGTCGCTGACCGCAGGCCGCTTCCTGCTCGGGCTCGGACGCGGCGGCGGCTGGCTGTCCGGACTCGGCGTGCCGCCCACCGCCACGGCACGGATGGTTGTCGACACCGTGACCATGCTGCGCCGGCTGTGGAACGGCGAAGAGGTGACCTACCACGGCCCCGTGGGCGATTTCCCGAGGCTTCAGCTCCGGGAACTGCCGACCACACCGCCACCCCGCGTCGTCCTGGCCGGGATAGGTGAGCAGTCCCTGCGGCTCGCCGGAGAACACTTCGACGGTGTGCTCCTGCCGGCGTTCACCACGCCGCAGGCGGTCGCACGGACCGCCGCCCGCGTCCGCCAGACCGCGGCGACCTGCGGCCGTAGCCCGAACGCCGTGCGCGTCTACGCCACCGTCCTCACCGTGGCCGACCCGACACCCGAGGCCAGGGCTGTCATCGCGGGTCGGGCGGCAACCTACCTACAGGCTCCCGTCGGCGGCGAACGGCTGGTCCGGACCAACGGCTGGGACCTGGACGCGCTTCGACGACTGCGCGGACACCCCCACATCGCCCGGCTCGGCGACACGTACGCCGACGCCGTCCTCGACCCCCTCGACCTCGCCGAGGCCGCCGACCTGATACCCGCTACCTGGCTTGACGAGTCCACCGCAACCGGAAGCCCCCATGCCTGCGCCGCCCGGCTTCAGGACTACCTCGACGCCGGTGCCGACGAGCTGGTCCTGCACGGCACCACACCCGACCGGCTCGCCCCCGTCATCCACGCTTTCTCTGCGCTCCGCCCACCCTCGCGACCGCAACCCGCCGCGGCAGACACACAGGACCGCCTGCGATGACGGACCGGGGGCGCGCCGGGACGGATCGATGAGCAGACCCGCGACCGGATCTGTGTCATCGCCCGCGTGACAAGGTGCCCCTCCTCACCCCAGGTGGGTGCGGAGGAAGTCGAGCTCCAGGCGGAGCAGGCGTTCCGACAGGCCGCCCGCCGCCATGTGGGTGGCCCCGGTCAGCGGCAGCACCGAGTGCGGGCGGCCCGCCGCCAGCAGCGCCGCCGACAGCCGCAGCGTGTGCGCGGCCACCACGTTGTCGTCGACCAGGCCGTGCACCAGCAGCAGCGGCCGGGCCGGCTCACCCGGCACCGGCGGTTCGGCCGCCAGCTCCAGCAGCGAGTGGTGCGCGTACACGTCCATGCCGTCCTCCGGCAGGCCCAGGTAGCGCTCGGTGTACGCCGTGTCGTACAGCGTCCAGTCGCTGACCGGGGCGCCGGCGATGCCGCAGCGGAACAGCTCCGGGTGGCGCAGCACCGCCAGCCCGGCCAGCCAGCCCCCGAACGACCAGCCCCGGATGCCGACCCGCCCCAGGTCCAGGTCGGGATGCTTGTCGGCGAGCGCGGTCAGCGCGTCGATCTGGTCGGTCAGCACCACGTCGGCCAGCCGGCGGTGCACCGCCTTCTCGAACGACGGGGCCACCCCCGGGGTGCCCCGGTTGTCGACCGTCACCACCGCGAAGCCCGAGTCGGCCCACCACTGCCGCTCCAGCCAGGCCGCCCGCGCGGCCACCACCTCCTGGTGCCCCGGCCCGCCGTAGACGTCCAGCAGCACCGGCAGCCGGGTGCCCTTGACGTGCTGGGTGGGGTAGACCACCGCGCTGGGCAGCCGCCGGTCGGTCACCCGCACCATCGTCGGCCGGGGCGCGTACGGCGGGGCGGCGGCCAGCGAGCGGAGCTGGGCGACCTCCCGGTCGCCGCGCCACACCGCCCAGGTGGTGCCCGGCTGGTCCAGCGACGCGGTGCCGACCACCAGCGTGTCCCCGCCCACGGCGGCCGCGTGCCACCCTGGGGTGCCGCTCATCCGGCGGGCGTCCACGCCGCCGCCGATCAGCGTCCGCACCCGGTAGAGGTGCCGCTGGCTGGGCTCGCCCTCGCTCGCCTCCACCAGCAGGTCGGCCGGGCCGTTGCCGCCGGGCAGCCGGCCCACCACCCGGCGCACGTACAGCGACGGCGGGGTGAGCAGGGTGCCGTCGGCGAACAGGCAGCGGGCGTCGTACCCGTCGTGGGCCAGCTCGCCGCCGACCAGCACCCGCCCGTCGGGCAGGTGGGCCGGGGTGCCGGGGATCGGCTCCACCCAGCGCGGGTCGGCCAGCTCGGCGTGCACCTGGGTCTCGCCGGTGCGCGGGTCGACCGCGAGCACCAGGCCGTGCTGCTGCGACCGGCGCAGCACGGTGAGCAGCGGGTTGCCGTCGGCCCAGTCGACGGAGGCGAGGTACGGGTAGGTCTCCCGGTCCCAGTGCACGTCGACCCAGCCGTCGTCGAGGTCGAGCAGGTGCAGGCTGACCTCCGCATTCGGCCCGCCCGCCCGCGGGTACGCCACCGTGGTCGGCGGGCTGGCCGGGTCGGCCGGGTCGTGCAGGTGCCAGCGGGGCAGGCGGGACTCGTCGACGCGGGCGGCCAGCACGCCGCGCCCGTCGGGCGCCCACCAGTAGCCCCGGAACCGCTGGAACTCCTCGGCGGCGACGTGCTCGGGCAGCCCCCAGGTGACCCCGCCGTCCTCGCCGGCCAGCAGGCTGTCGGTGCCGTCGGGGGCCACCACCCGCAGCTCACCCCGGCGGACCCCGTCGGCGGCGTCGGTGACGTACGCCAGCCGCTCGCCGGTGGGGTCGGGGCGCGGGTCGAGCACCGGGCCGACGGTGGCCACCTCGACCACGTCGCCGTGCACCAGGTCGGCCCGGAACAGCCGCCCGGCCAGCGCGAACACCGCGATCCGGCCGGCCGCGTCCAGCGCGTACGAGCCGATGCCGGCGGCGCTGAGCCGCCGCCGCTCGCGCAGCGCCCGCTCGCCGGGGGTGAGAGCGGCCGGGTCGCCGCCCGCGCCGAGCAGGGCCACCGGGTCGGCGACCAGCCGCTCCTCGCCGGTGGCCGGGTCGAGCAGCCAGAGCGCGTCGGCGGGATCCTCGGGACCGGCCGAGCGCAGGAACATCACCCGGGACCCGTCGCCGGCCACGGTGACGGCGCGCGGCGCCCCGTGGCCGAACCGGCGGGTGCGGGCGGCCAGCTCCGGAAAGTCCACACGTCGGATCGTAGAGCCGCCCCGGGGGTGATGTGGCGGACCTGGCGGGACGCGTCGGGGCCGGCGCGGGTGAACCGCCGGTTAGAGTGACCGTCGTGACGACGCTGCCCGACCGCCGCCTCCTGCTGGTCCACGCGCACCCCGACGACGAGTCCATCGGCACCGGCTCGACGATGGCCCACTACGCCGCCGCCGGCGCCCACGTCACGCTGGTGACCTGCACGCTCGGCGAGGAGGGCGAGATCCACGTGCCGGAGCTGGCGCAGCTCGCCGCCGCCGAGGCCGACCAGCTCGGCGGGTTCCGCATCGGGGAGCTGGCCGCCGCCTGCGCCGCGCTCGGCGTCACCGACCACCGGTTCCTCGGCGGCGCGGGCCGCTACCGCGACTCCGGGATGATGGGCCTGGCCACCAACGACCACCCCCGGGCGTTCTGGCAGGCCGACCTCGACACGGCCGCCGGGTTCGTCGTGGAGGTCATGCGGGAGGTACGCCCGCAGGTCATGATCACGTACGACCCGAACGGCTTCTACGGCCACCCCGACCACATCCAGGCGCACCGGGTGGCGATGCGGGCGCACGAGCTGGCCGCCGCGGAGGGGACCGCCCCGGCGAAGGTCTACTGGACGGCCATGCCGCGCAGCGTGCTGGAGGCCGGCCTGAGCCACTTCACCGAGGCGGCGGACAACCCGTTCGAGGGCATCGGCAGCATCGACGACCTGCCCTTCGGCACCCCGGACGAGCAGATCGCCGCCCGGATCGACGCCACCGACCAGCACGCCGCGAAGGAGGCGGCGATGCGGGCGCACGCCACCCAGATCCCGGCCAACTCCTGGCTCTACTCGATCGCCGGCAACTTCGGGGCCGAGTTCATGGGCGTGGAGTACTTCACGCTGGCGGTGGGGGAGAAGGGGCCGGGCAGCGGCCCGTACGGCTGGGAGGACGACCTGTTCGCCGGGCTCGGCCTCGACGGGGACGGCTCGGGGCGGGCCCCGGTCGCGGCGGCCGGCGTCCGGTGACCCTGCCCGCCGCGCCGATGTCGGTCGTCCCGCCGCAGGCCCCCGCCCCGTCCCCGCCGGGGCGGCCGGGCTGGCCGTGGCGGCTGCTCGACCTCGCCCTGCGGGTCGCCGGTGGCGTGGTGGCCGTGGTGGGCGCGGTGGCGACGGGCCTGCTGGAGCTGATCCTGTCGACCGTCCGGGTCTCCGGGACGCTGGTCGGCGTGTCGGTGCCGGTGGCGGTCCTCGCCAACGTCGCGCTGAGCTGGTTCGCCCACGCGGCGGTGGGCCGCCGCTGGGCGGTGGTGCTGCCCGCGACGCCGTGGTTCGTGCTGATGGGCGCGGCGGCGATCCGCACCAGCGAGGGCGACCTGCTGCTGGCCGGGGACAACTGGGTCGGGCTGGCGATGATCGTGGCGGGCGCGATGACGTTCGCGGTGATGGGGTTCCGGCAGGTGCTCGCCCCGCCACCGGCCCGTCGCGACGGGTGATGACGACGCACAGGTTGCGGTGGTAGATATTCCTGCCAGGAGGCCCGCCGTCGGGGCGGGCGGTGCGGCGGGAGGCGTGCGATGGGGGATCGGTGGCGGGCGGTCGGGGTGCTCGCGGTGGCGCTGTTCGCGGTCAACGTGGTCGCCCGGGTGGTCATCAGGCTCGGCTT
Source organism: Micromonospora carbonacea (assembly GCF_014205165.1). Lineage (NCBI taxonomy): Bacteria > Bacillati > Actinomycetota > Actinomycetes > Micromonosporales > Micromonosporaceae > Micromonospora > Micromonospora carbonacea. Next base: position 689,221 of record NZ_JACHMZ010000001.1, read on the forward strand.
CGACGGCGACGACACCGCCGCCGACCGGGTCTCGTTGGCGATGTTCCTGGTGATCGGGCTGATCCTCGCCGTGCTGGCGTTCCGCTGGGGGCAGGACCGCCCGTTGGGCCGCTGGGCCGCCGACGTGGCAGCCGCAGTCGGGGCGGCACTGCTGCTGACCGTCCTGGTCGGGCCGCTGCTGGTCGGGCAGAACCCGTTCGGCGGTGGCGCGGGCACCTTCTTCGCCCAGATCTGGCTCTATCTCGCGGCGACCGCCGCCGGTGTCCTCGTCGGCTACCTGACCGTCACCGCGCTCGGCCGCGACCACCGCTCGCGGATGCTCAAGCGCTACGCCGAGATCAAGACCGCCAAGCCGCGCCGGCCCGTGCGCCGCTGACCGTCACCCCCGCCGTCGCGGGTCAGGGGGCGACGCGGGTGAGGTAGGTGTGGTGCGTGGTGAAGCCCAGGCCACGGTAGAGGTTCACCGCCGGGGTGTTGCGCTGCTCCACCTGGAGGAACGCGCCGGAGGCGCCCAGGGCGGCCCCCCAGTCGGCCAGGGCGCGGATGACGTGGGTGGCGAGGCCGAGGCGGCGGGCGTGCGGCAGCGCCTCGATCAGGCTCAGCCCGAGCCAGCGCCCGTCGCCGGTGACCGTGCCGCGGCCGACGGCGAGCAGCGCGCCGTCGGCGTACACGTGGGCGAAGCGGACCTGGTCCACGGCGGTGAGCACGTGGTGGGCGGCGTCCGGGAAGCCGCCCTTGCGCCCGGCGGCGACCGCGAGCCAGTCGTCGGACGGCGCGGCGGCCAGTTCGACCGGCGGCAGGCCGGCGGGCCCCGGTACGGCGGGCGGGGTGCCGGCCCCCGGCTCGACCTCGCCGTGCCGGCCCAGCGGCGCGCCGACCCGGCCCGGCGGTGGGTCGGCCCCGGCGGGCGGCGGGTCGACCCGGCCCGGCGAGGCGTGGTCCGCCGGTTCGTCGTCCGCTCCTGCGTGCTCCGGTCCTGCGTTGCCCGGGGCGGCTTGGCCCTGTGGCGGCGCGGCGCGGCCGGCGCGCAGCGGGGCGAGGGGTGCGGTCTGCACCAGCGTCAGCGGCCGGGAGGTCCAGCCCCGCGCGTCCAGCTCGGCCCCGACCGGGGCGGCGAGCGGCAGCGGCGTGTTGACCATGGCGGGCTGCCCGAGGTCGGCGTACCAGCGTTCGACGGCGTCCAGCGCGGCCGGCAGCGGCCGGTCCGGGTCGCCGACCGGCAGCGCCGAGTTCGCCCGGCCCGTCCAGCCCTGCGCGCTGCGCAGCAGCCAGTCGCCGAGCCGGCCCCGGGTGGGCGCCGGCCACGCCTCGTCGGAGGCCAGCTCCAGCGCCACGACGGCGGCAGCGGTCGGCCGGCGCGCCGGCGGCACCCGCTTGGCCCGGTGCACCTCGGCCACCGGCACCCGCAGCCGGCCCTGATCGGTGGTCAGGGTGACGTGGGTCTCGGTCAGCTCGACCAGCTCGCCGAGGGCATCGGAAAAAAGCGGCCGGCCTTCGCGAATCCCCACAATTCGGCGGACCACGATCCGGTGTCCCACATCCTGCTGTCGGAGCACGATCGACCCCCTCCCCGGCGAGATACTAGGCTCTAACCGTCGCGGGTGATCGCGGCGTGTCTTGCGGAGGAGAAGACCGGTGACCTACATCATCGCCGAGCCCTGCGTGGATGTGCTCGACAAGGCATGCATCGAGGAATGCCCGGTCGACTGCATCTACGAGGGCAACCGGATGCTCTACATCCACCCCGACGAGTGCGTCGACTGCGGTGCCTGTGAGCCGGTCTGCCCGGTCGAGGCGATCTTCTACGAGGACGACGTCCCGGAGCAGTGGAAGGACTACACCGGGGCGAACTACGAGTTCTTCGAGGACCTGGGCTCGCCCGGTGGCGCCTCGAAGATCGGCAAGGTGGAGAAGGACGCGACGTTCGTCGCGGGCCAGCCGCCGCGCGGAGAGGGCCACTGAACCGGCCCGCGCCGGTCTCGTCGCGGCTGCCCGAGTTCACCTGGGACACCCTGGACGCCGCGGCCGCCCTGGCCGCGGCGCACCCGGACGGCCCGATCAACCTGTCGATGGGCACCCCGGTCGACCCGGTGCCCCCGGTGATCCGGCAGGCCCTGGCCGACGCGTCCGACGCGCCCGGATACCCGCTGACCGCCGGCACCCCCGCTCTGCGGGACGCCGTCGCGACGTGGGTGGCCCGGTCCTGCGGCGCGCGCGTCGACGGCCTCGGCGTGCTGCCCACCATCGGCTCCAAGGAGCTGGTGGCGTGGCTGCCCACCCTGCTGGGCCTCGGGCCCGGTGACGTCGTCGTGGTGCCGTCGATCTGCTACCCGACGTACGAGGACGGGGCGCGGATCGCCGGGGCCACCACCGTGCGCACCGACTCGCTGACGGCGCTCGGCCCCGACCCCCGGGTCCGCCTGGTCTGGGTCAACTCGCCCGGCAACCCGACCGGCCGGGTGCTGCCCGCCAACCACCTGCGCAAGGTGGTCGACTGGGCGCGGGAGCGGGGGGCCGTCGTGGCCAGCGACGAGTGCTACCTGCCGCTGGGCTGGTCGGCCGCCGCCGAGCCGGTCTCGGTGCTCGCGCCCGAGGTGAGCGGCGGGTCGTACGACGGGCTGCTGGCCGTGCACTCGCTGTCCAAGCGGTCCAACCTGGCCGGCTACCGCGCGGGCTTCGTCGCCGGGGACCCCGCCCTCGTGGCGGAGCTGCTGAAGGTGCGCAAGCACGCCGGCATGATCGTGCCGGCCCCCGTGCAGGCGGCGATGATCGCCGCGCTCGGCGACCAGGAGCACGCCGACGCCCAGCGGGAGCGCTACCGGGCGCGGCGGGAGCGGCTGCTGGCCGCGTTCACCGGGGCCGGGTTCACCGTCGAGCACTCCGAGGCCGGGCTCTACCTGTGGCTGACCCGGGGCGAGGACTGCTGGGCGACCGTCGACTGGCTGGCCCGCCGGGGCATCCTGGTCGCCGCCGGCGTCTTCTACGGGCCGGGCGGCGCGCGGCACGTCCGGGCGGCGCTGACCGAGTCCGACGAGCACGTCGCGGCGGTCGCCGCCCGCCTCGCCCAGCCCTGACGGCGCAGATGGTGGACAGTCTCCGGGCCGCGGTGGTGGGCACCGGGCTCATCGGCGGCTCGATCCTGCTCCGGCTGCGGGAGCGGGGCGTCGACGTCGCCGGCTGGGATCCGGACGCCGCCACCCGGGCGGAGGGCCGCGCGCGGGGCGTCGACTTCCCCGACGCGCTGGCCGACGCCGTCCGCGACCGGGACGTGGTGTTCCTCTGCGGTCCGCTGTCCAGCCTGCCGGAGACCCTGCGCGCCGTCAGCGGGCTGACCGGCCCCGACTGCGTGCTCACCGACGTCGGCAGCACCAAGGGCGGGATCGCCGCGTACGCGGCGGCGCACGGGCTGACCGGCCGCTTCGTGCCGGGACATCCGATGGCCGGGACGGAGCGCGCCGGGCTGACCGCCGCCAGCCCCGCCCTCTTCGACGGGGCGGCCTGGGTGCTCTGCCCCGCGGCGGCGGGCCTCGACCGGTTCCGGACGCTGGCCGCCCTGCTCGTGGGGGTGTTCGGCGCGCGGGTCGTACCGCTGGATCCGGACGCCCACGACGCGGCCGCGGCCCTCGCCTCGCACCTGCCGCACCTGCTGGCCGGCGTCCTGGCCGCCACGGTGGCGGAGGCCGACCTGCGCGACGCCGCGCTGGGCCTGGCCGCCGGCAGCTTCCGCGACGGCACCCGCGTCGTCGGCACGCCGGCCGCCCGCACGGTGGACATGCTGCTGAACAACCGCGACCAGGTCCTCGCCCAGCTCGACCGGGTCGCCGGTCTCCTCGACCGGTACGCAGCCGCGCTGCGTGGCGGCGACGCGGCGGCCCTGGCCGGTCTCCAGCAGCGGGCGCGCGGGCTCCGGCTGGCGCTGCTCGACCGGGAGCTGCCCGCCGCCGCCCCCCGCGTCTTCCCGCGCGCACTCCCGCACGACCTTCCACCCGCACTTCCACATGACCTTCCGCACGACGCGGAGCCCGCCGACGAGGCGCGCGGCGCGGCGGCCGACGGCGAGCTGGCCTACCTGCTGTCGCTCGGTGCGGCCGGCGGCTACCTGACCGGCTGCGTGGTCACGGACTCCACGGTGACCTACACGGCCCACCTGCCCGCCGCCCCGGGTTAAGAAGGGGCCCCTGCGCTACAGAATGCGTTAACAAGGTGCCCTTCCTTTAGGGTGAAGGCATGGTGGACGGACCGGTCGTGGCGGTGCGCGGCGAGGCGTACCGGGAGGTTCCGCCCGAGCTGGCGCGGTTCGCGGTGACCGCGACGGCCCGGGACCGCAGCCGGGAGGCCGTCCTGAGCCGGCTCGCCGAGCGGGCCGCCGCCGTGCGGGTGCTGCTCGACGCCGCCGAGCCGGCCGTGGACCGCCGGGAGACCGGTGACCTGCGGGTGTGGCCGCAGACGCGTCGCTCCGGCGAGCGGGTGGTGGCCTGGCACGGCAGCGTCGCCACCACCGTCACCGTCACCGACTTCACCGCGCTGGGCGAGCTGATGCTGCGGCTGGCCGACCAGGACCAGGTGGAGATCGCCGGCCCGTGGTGGTCGCTGCGGCCGGACAGCCCGGCCCACCGCGACGCCCGGCACGCCGCGATCGCCGACGCGCTGGCCCGCGCCCGGGAGTACGCGGAGGCGCTCGGCGCGCGGGTGACCGCCCTGCTGGAGCTGGCCGACACCGGTCCGGCCCCGCAGCCGATGTTCGCCCGTGCCGCGTTCGCCGGCGGCGGCGCGGAGTCCGGCGGCCCGCCGGAGCTGGACCTCGACCCGCAGCCGCAGACCGTGCACGCGGCGGTCGAGGCCCGGTTCACGATCTCCGAGCCGGTGCTGGGCTGATGCCGGCCGCCGACGTGCTGGCCGTCGAGGAGCTGGTCGCGCGGGCCCGTGCCCTCGCCGACGCCGGCCCCCGCCAGTTGCTGGGGATCGCGGGCGCGCCCGGGGCGGGCAAGTCGACGCTGGCCGAGCGGGTCGTCGCCGAGCTGGGCGGGGTGGCCCGGCTGGTGCCCATGGACGGGTTCCACCTGGCGCAGGCGGAGCTGCGCCGGCTCGGCCTGGACGCGCGCAAGGGCGCGGTGGACACGTTCGACGTGGTCGGGTACGTGTCGCTGCTGCGCCGGCTGCATCGGCTGGAGCCGACGTCGGTGTGGGCCCCGGAGTTCCGCCGGGACCTGGAGGAGCCGGTCGCGGGGGCGATCGAGGTACCGCCGGAGGTTCGGCTGGTGGTGACCGAGGGCAACTACCTGCTGCTGCCGGACTACCCGTGGGACGAGGTGCGGGCGCTGCTGCACGAGGCGTGGTTCCTGGACCTGGACGTCGAGGTGCGGCGTCGCCGGCTGACCGCCCGGCACGAGGCGTACGGGCGGTCGCCGGAGCAGGCGCGGGCCTGGGCGCTGGGCAGCGACGAGACCAACGCGGCCCTGGTGGCCGGCACCGCCGACCGGGCGGACCTGGTGGTCCGGCTGGCCGACCCGCCGCCGGCCTGACCTGGGCGGCACCGGCCACGCGGCCCGGGCGGGTCACCGGACGTCGCGCCGGGCGGGTCACCGGACGTCGCGCCGGCCAGGTCACCGGACGCCGCGCCGGCCAGGTCACCGGACGCCGCGCCGGGCGGGTCACCGGACGCCGCGCCGGGCGGGTCACCGGGACGCCCCGCCGGGCGGGGGCCGCCCGACCCGCCCGCCGGGCATGCCGCGCCGGGCACGTCAGCCGACGCCCTGCCGGGGCGTCGGCACGCCGCGGCGCAGCAGCCAGGTCACCCGGGCCCGTTCGCGGCGGAACTCGGCGGCGTCGGGATAGGCGCTGTGGTTGCGGATCGGCGGGTCGGCGACCTCCCCGCCGGTGGGGTGCAGCGCGTCCGGGTCGTGGACGGGCAGGTTCCGTTCGCCGGCCGTCACCGGCCAGCCCAGCGGGTCGGTGTCCCGCCAGAAGTTGGTCCAGCCGGGCCGCCCGGACGGCCCGCGCAGCGCGTCGGCCAGCGCCGGCAGCCGGTCCGGCCCGAAGTACGCGGGGAAGATCCGCCCGTACAGCCGGGTGAGCTGGCAGCCGTAGGAGAAGAACCAGATCCGTCGCCGCCACCGGGCGGGAAGCTGGAGCAGCACCGCCGCGCAGATCACCGCGCCCTGGCTGTGCCCGGAGAGGATGATCCCGTCGACCCGGCGCGGGTCGTGCTCGCCGAGCGCGAGCAGGCCGGCGGTGCGGGTCTGGAGTTCCGGCACGGCCCGTTCGGCGTAGCTGGGCGGGGCGAGCGGGTGCGCGGCCCGGGGCCAGAAGGTGCCGATGTCCCAGAGCACGCCGACCGAGCGGCGCACGGTGTCGTTGCGGTAGACCATGAGCCCGACGGCGGCGATGGCCACCGGCAGCCAGCCGAGCAGGCCGTCGCCGGCGTCGGCCACCGTCTTGACCACGGTCGGCCACCCGTTCACGGCGGCCGCGTCGGGCGGGACGTGGGACAGGGCGGCGGCGGAGCCGAGGGTGGCGAGCGCGGCGCCGACCGCCGCGTACCAGCCGATGAGGCGCAGCGCGTGCTCGCCCACCAGCCGGTGCAGCGCCCGGTAACCGCTCACGTCGCGGCAGCGCCGCCGGTCGTGCGCGGAGAGGGCGTTGTCGCCGGGCACCAGCCCGGCGTACTCCTGCCGGCGGAGCCGGTGGAACAGCAGGCCGGCGCGGAGCGCGACGCCGGCCAGGGCGAGCACCGCGACGGCGAAGGCCAGACCGGCCCACATCACCGGCAGCGGCGGGACCACCCCGGTCCGGCCGCCCGCCGGGTCGCCGTCGGTGAGCCGGTCGGTGACCCAGTAGAGCACCCCGGAGCAGTACGCGATGCCGAGCAGCCAGCCGAATCCGGCGATCACCGCCGGCCCGCGCCCGCCCCAGCCGAGGTCGGCGTGCGGCTGCCCGGGCCGGGGCGGCGCGGCGGGGCCGGTGCGGGGCAGCAGCAGCCCGCCGCCGGCCAGCGCGATCGCGGGGACGGTGAGCATCCAGTCGTCCAGCCGGTGCGGGGCCGGCGGGACGGCGGGCAGCCAGCCGGCGATCCAGGCGACGCCGAGCGGCAGGAGCAGCGCGGCGGCGACCGGCGCGGCCAGCGCCCGCCGGCCGGACCGGGCGACCGCGCCGATGGCGGCGAGCAGGAGCACCTGCCCGGTGCCGTACCAGGCGATGATCCAGTCGTAGCCGGGCAGCGAGCGGTCGACGAGGCAGCCGGCCTGCGCCGGGTCGCGGATGCACCCGGCGGGCGGGCGCAGTTGCGCCAGCGGGGTGCCGGCCGGGCCGTCGGGCAGCAGCAGGAGCAGCACCGTGCCGGCCACCCCGGCGCAGGTCAGCACGATGACCGCCGCGCTCCACGGGCCGAGGGGGGTGTCTCCGGCGCGGCGGCTGAGCCAGGGCCGGCCGAGGGCCACCACGGCGATCAGCACCACCGCGCCGAGCACCGCCACGGTGGGCCAGGCGACGGCGGCCCGTACGCCCAGGGGCGGGTCCATGGCCAGCACAGTGCCGAGCGGCACGGCGGCCGCGACCACCGCGCCGACGCAGAGGTGCAGCACCCCGGCGCGGCGTAGCTGCCCCTCGCCGCACCAGAAGGTGGGGTCCTGCAACGGGTTGGCGCTGGCGGCCTCGCCCGGCGGGGGGCCGTCGGCGGGAGACGGCGCGCCGGCCGGGGCGGGATCGGCCGGCGGCCGGGCGGCCGGCGCGGCCGGCATCTCCGCCTCGTACTGGTAGGTGCGCCAGGCGAGCAGGCCGAGCAGCGCCAGCAGGCCGAGCGGGATCACGAGGCCGACGACGAGGGAGTGCGCGCCCTGCCGCCACCAGCCGTGGGCGAGGAACTCCCACACGCCCGGGACGCGGCGCAGGCACTCCTCGTCGACGCACTGCCAGGCGACGAGGTCCACGCCGATGCCGGTGGCGGCGAGGACCAGCGTCCCAGTGAGGCTGAGGCAGAACAGCCGGACCAGCCAGGCGGTGATGCCGGACCGGCTGCCCCAGCGTTCCTCGTCCGGGTCGGGTGGGATGCCGGGCCGGGCGTGCAGCGCCACGTTCGCCAGGGTGAAGGGCAGCAGCAGCGTCCAGAGGGCCCGCTCGACGTCCCGCGCGGTCCGCGCGCCGGAGGTCAACTGCCCCCAGCTGTACGCCTCGACGACCACCGCGTCGTCCGGCCCGACGTCGGTGGAGCGGTAGAAGCCGGTCACCTCGTCGCCGGCGACGAGCCAGGGGCGGGGGCCCTCGTCGCCGGGCTGTGGGGCCAGGCCGAGCACCTGGTCCGGGGGAGTGTTGGACACCCCGTGTACGCGCAGTTCGAGCACCCGACCGGCCATCGGTACCTCCTAGTGATGGCTCCACTACCCAGAGTGCACCCTGCGGGGCTGCTTCGACCACCCCTGGGGCGAGATGTTTTCGCAGGTAGGGGCCGTGATGACCGGATCTGCGGCGGGTCAGTCGATGGCGCGTACCACCCGGGCGGGGTTGCCCACGGCGACGACGTTCGCCGGCAGGTCGCGGGTCACCACGGCCCCGGCGCCGACCACGGTGTTGTCGCCGATGGTGACCCCGGCGAGCACGATCACCCCACCGCCGAGCCAGACGTTGTCGCCGAGGGTGATCGGCTGCGCCGCCTCCCACTTCTGTCGCCGTGGCTCCGGGTCGACGGGGTGGGTGGCCGTCAGGAGCTGCACGTTCGGTCCGATCTGGACGTCCGCGCCGATGGTGATGGGGGCGACGTCGAGGAAGACGGCGTTGAAGTTGACGAACCCGCGCGGCCCGAGGTGGGTGTTCCAGCCGTAGTCGCAGTGGAACGGCGGGCGGACCCAGGTGCCCTCGCCGACCGAGCCGAGCAGCTCGCGCAGCGCGGCCAGCCGGGCCTCGGGGTCGGCGGCGGAGCTGCGGTTGAACGCCTCGCTGCGGCGCGCGGCGAGGTCCAGGTCGGCGAGGAGCTCGGGACCCTCGGCGCGGTAGAGCTCGCCGGCCAGCATGCGGTCCTTCATGGAGGTCATCGGACGATGATGCCCGGTCGAATCTCCGCCTTGTGCGAAGTTCGTCACATTTACGTCTTTACCTTGCATACTCAGTATGCAATTCTACTCCTGTCAATGCGACCCGTATTGACTACGCCTTGCGAGGAGGATCGAGTTGCATCGAAAGGGAAGAAAACCGGCCGGCCTGGCGCTGGCCCTGGGTCTGGTGCTCGCCGCGCCCCTGACCACCCCGGCCGCCGCCGCCCCGGCCACGTCCCCCGCGGCCGTTCCACCCGGGACGCCCGCCGCCGCGACCGGCGCGACCGGTCCGGCGGGGCCCGTCGCCGGCCGCCCGGCCACCGTCACCCTGGTCACCGGTGACCGGGTCACCGTCACCGGCTCCGGCGCGGTGAGCATCCGCCCCGGCGCGGGGCGCGACAAGCTGCGCTTCCTGGTCCGGCGCGACCGGGGCCACGTCACCGTGCAGCCGCAGGACGCCCTGCCCCTGCTGCGCTCCGGCCGGGTGGATCCCCGGCTGTTCGACGTGACCGAGCTGATCGCCGCCGGCTACGACGACTCCCGCCGCGACAGCCTGCCGCTGCTGGTGTCGTACCGGCCGGGTGACGCCCGCCGGGCCGTCGCCGGCATCGCCGGCGCCCGGGTGACCCGCGACCTGCCGGCCATCCGGGGCGCGGCCGTGACGGCCGAGAAGGCCCGGGCCGGCACGGTCTGGGGCGCGGTGACCACCGGCCGGGCGGCGGCCCGGGTCGACACGGCGGGGGGTGTCGACCGGCTCTGGCTGGACGGCAGGCGTCGGGTCGCCCTCGACCACAGCGTGCCGCAGATCGGCGCGCCCACGGCGTGGGCGGCCGGCCTCACCGGCAAGGGCGTCACCGTCGCGGTGCTGGACACCGGCGTCGACGCCGAGCATCCCGACCTCGCCGGCCGGCTCGCCGAGTCGCGCAACTTCAGCGAGGTGCCCGAGCCGAGCGACACGATCGGCCACGGCACCCACGTCGCCTCCACCATCGCCGGCAGCGGCGCGGCCTCCGGCGGGAAGTACCGGGGCGTCGCGCCGGACGCCACGCTGGTCTCCGGCAAGGTGTGCGAGGACAACGGCTGCTCCGACTCCGCGATCCTCGCCGGCATGCAGTGGGCCGCCGTCGACAAGCGGGCCACCGTGGTCAACATGAGCCTCAGCGGCTGGGACACCCCGGAGGTCGACCCGCTGGAGGAGGCGGTGCAGACCCTCACCGCGCAGACCGGCACCCTGTTCGTCCTCGCCGCCGGCAACGCCGGAATGGACGCCTCCGTCGGCTCCCCGGCCAGCGCCGACGCCGCCCTCGCCGTCGGCGCGGTCGACCGGGACGACGAGCTGGCGGACTTCTCCAGCCGTGGCCCCCGCACCGGCGACGACGCCCTCAAGCCGGACATCACCGCCCCCGGCGTGGACATCGTCGCCGCCCGGGCCGCCGGCACCACCCTCGGCGAGCCGGTCGGCGACCAGTACGTGACGGCCTCCGGCACGTCCATGGCCACCCCGCACGTCGCCGGTTCGGTGGCGCTGCTCGCCCAGCGGCACCCCGACTGGAAGGCCGGCGCGCTGAAGGCCACCCTGATGGCGGCCGCGAAGCCGCACCCCGGGCAGACCGCCTACCAGCAGGGCGCGGGCCGGGTCGACGTGGCCCGGGCCATCGGGCAGCAGGTCACCAGCGACCCGGTGAGCGTGTCGTTCGGCCGGGCGCAGTGGCCGCACGACGACGACCCGGTGCTCGACCGCACGGTCACCTGGCACAACTCCGGGACCGCCCCGGTCACCCTCGACCTCACGATCGAGGCCACCGGGCCGGACGGCGAGCCGGCCCCCGCCGGCCTGTTCCGCCTCGGCGCGCCCCGCGTCACCGTGCCGGCCGGCGGCACGGCCGGGGTGACGGTCAGCGCCGACACCCGGGTCGACGCCCCGGACGGCTACCACACCGGCCGGGTCGTCGCCCGCTCCGGCGACACGGTGGCGGTCACCCCGATCGCCGTGCACCGCGAGGTGGAGAGCTACGACGTCACCATCAGCCACATCGGGGTCGACGGCAAGCCCACCACCGACTACGGCACCAGCCTGATGGACCTGGACGGCTTCGCCTTCCCCGTCGACCTCTACGGCGGCGTCCCGACGGCCACGGTGCGACTGCCGAAGGGCCGCTACGGGCTGGGCAGCTACCTGTTCGCCACCGACGAGGCGGGCGAACCGGTCGGAGCCACCCTGCTCGCCCGGCCCGAGCTGGTCGTCGACGGGCCGGTCGAGCTCACCCTCGACGCCCGCGCCGGCAAGCCGGTGCTGGCCACGGTGCCCGAGCGGGGCGCGACGGCGGAGCTGGTCGACGTGAGCGCGGTCTTCTACGGGGCCGACGACAGCGTCTACTCGTTCAGCCTGTGGAGCTCCGGCTTCGCCGGGGTGACCAGCGGGCAGCTCGGCCCGGCCAGCACGCCGGACCGCTTCGTCGCCACCATCGGCAGCCAGTGGGTCGACGCGGACGCCGAGAGCAGCCCCTACCTCTACGCGCTGCTGGAGGCGTTCCCGGGCCGGCTGCCGACCGGCTTCGTCAAGCACTACCGCGCCAAGGACCTCGCCACGGTCGTGCAGACGTTCCGGGACGCCTACCCGGGGACGAAGGCGGAACGGATCGTCTACGGCGAGCCGGAGTACAACACGGGCGGGTCCGCGCTGGTCGTGCCCACGGCGGTGCCCGGCAAGCGGGTCGAGCACTTCAGCACCAACGCCGTGAGCTGGAGCACCGAGCTGGACTTCGGCACCCCGACCGAGGACGGCTGGCTGGACGTGAAGGCGCTGCTGGCGTCGCCGCTGACCCGGTACCGGCCCGGCGAGACCCGGCACGAGACCTGGGGCGTCGCCCCGTTCGCGCCGTCGTTCCCGGTGCGGCGCTGGGGGACCGAGGGGATCACCCGCCAGGGCGACCTCATCGTGGTCGACCTGGCCGCGCACAGCGACCAGGCCGGGCACGTCGGCGGGTCCCTCAACGAGACCCAGTGGACCCGGCTCTACCGCAACGGGAAGCTGGTCGGGGAGAGCGGATACCCCGGCTACGGCGAGTTCGAGGTGCCCCCGGGCGCGGCGGACTACCGGGTGGAGACCCTCGCCACCCGCGACGTCGCCGACCTGAGCACCGAGGTGGCCGCCGCGTGGACGTTCCGCTCGAAGCACGTCGCCGGTGACGACTTCGTGCCGCAGCCGGCGGCGGCGGTGCGCTTCGCCCCGGCGCTGCGCCCCGACAACAGCGCCCCGGCGGGCCGCACCTTCACCGTGCCGGTGCGGGTCGAACCGCAGGACGGCGCGCCGGCGGCGAAGGTGGCCTCGCTGACCGTCGACGCCTCCTACGACGGCGGCAAGACCTGGCGCAAGGCGGAACTGCGCCGCCAGGGCGCCGGCTGGGTGGCGACGCTGCACCACCCGGCGGGCACCGGCTACGTGTCGCTGCGCGCCACCGCGAAGGACACCGCCGGCAACACGGTGACCACGCGGATCATCCAGGCGTACCGGCTGAGGTGACCCGGCGTCCGGGCCCGGCGGTCCCCTCCCGCCGGGCCCGGACGCGCGGCCCTGCCGTCGGTCGCCGGCGCGCGGCCCCATCGTCGGTCGTCGGCGCGCGGGCCGCCGCCGGCCCTCGGGCGCAGGGCCGCCCGGCCGTCGGCGCGGGCGTCAGTCGTTGGCGTGCAGGGCGGCGTTCAGCTCGATGCCCCGGCCCGTGCGCGGGCGGGCCTCCAGCGCGCCGGTGACCGAGTTGCGCCAGAACAGCAGCCCGTCCACCCCGGACAGCTCGCGGGCCTTGACCACCCGGCCGTCCGGCAGGGCGATCTTCGAGGCCGCCGTGACGTAGCAGCCGGCCTCGACCACGCAGTCGTCGCCGAGCGAGATGCCGACGCCCGCGTTCGCGCCGACCAGGCTCCGCTCGCCGATGCGCACCCGGTCGGTGCCGCCGCCGGAGAGGGTGCCCATGATCGACGCGCCGCCGCCGATGTCGGAGCCGTCGCCGACCACCACGCCCTGCACGATCCGCCCCTCCACCATCGAGGTGCCCAGCGTGCCGGCGTTGAAGTTGACGAAGCCCTCGTGCATGACCGTGGTGCCGGCGGCCAGGTGCGCGCCGAGCCGGACCCGGTCCGCGTCGGCGATCCGCACCCCGGAGGGCACCACGTAGTCGGTCATCCGGGGGAACTTGTCCACCCCGTGGACCGCCAGGTGGCGGCCGGCGGCCCGCTCGATCACCCGCAGCTCGTCGACCCGCTCCGGCGGGCACGGCCCGGCCGACGTCCAGGCCACGTTGGCCAGCTTGCCGAAGATGCCGTCGAGGTTCAGCTCGTTGGGCCGCACCAGGCGGTGGGAGAGCAGGTGCAACCTGAGGTACGCGTCCGCGGCGTCCTTGATCGGGTCGTCCAGCGAGCCGATCACGGTGACCACCTGGACCGTGCGCAGCCCTGGCAGCGCCCGCTCGCCGACCGCGCCCGGCGGCAGGTCCAGCACGTCCGCCTCGTCCTCGCCCGGGACCAGCGGCAGCTCGCCGAGCCCCAGCTTGCCCGTCGGATACCAGGTGTCGAGCACCTGCTCGTCGGCGGTGATCGTGGCCAGGCCGATGCCCCACGCAGGCTGTGCAGTCGTCACGCCTGTGACGGTACCGTGCGAACCATGGAGAACCCGCTGACCCCCGAGGTCCTCGCCGATCCGGTGGCGTTGACCCGTGCACTGGTCGACATAGAGTCCGTCTCCCTCCACGAGAAGGCCATCGCCGACTGCGTCGAGGAGGTGCTGCGCGGGGTGCCGCACCTGACCACGTTCCGGCACGGCAACACCGTGATGGCGCGCACCGACCTGGGGCGGTCCTCCCGGGTCGTGCTCGCCGGGCACCTGGACACCGTGCCGCTGAACAACAACTTCCCGTCGACCATGCGCGGCGACCTCATGTACGGCTGCGGCACCTCCGACATGAAGTCCGGCGTCGCGTACGCGCTGCACCTGGCGGTCACCCTGCCCGACCCGCGCTACGACGTGACCTACTTCTTCTACGAGGCCGAGGAGATCGAGTCCAAGTACAACGGGCTCTTCCTGGTCGCCGAGGCGCACCCGGAGTGGCTCCAGGCGGACTTCGCGGTGCTGCTGGAGCCGACGTACGGCATCGTCGAGGCCGGCTGCCAGGGGACCATGCGGTCGGTGGTGACCACCACCGGCGTCCGGGCCCACTCGGCGCGCTCCTGGCACGGGGTGAACGCCATCCACGGCGCGGGCGAGGTGCTGCGCCGGCTGTCGGCGTACGAGGCGCGGCGCGTCACCATCGACGGCTGCGACTACCGCGAGGGCATGAACGCGGTGCGGATCAGCGGCGGGGTCGCCGGCAACGTGGTGCCCGACCGGTGCGAGATCGAGGTCAACTACCGGTTCGCCCCCGACCGGACGCCGGCCGAGGCCGAGGCGCACCTGCGCGAGGTCTTCGACGGCTTCGAGCTGCGGGTGACCGACGTGGCCGCCGGGGCGGCGCCCGGGCTGGAGGCGGCCCCGGCGAAGGAGTTCCTGGCGGCCGTCGGCGCCGCGCCGATCGGCAAGCTCGGCTGGACGGACGTGGCCCGGTTCGCCGCGATGGGCATCCCCGCGCTGAACTTCGGCCCGGGCGACCCCAACCTGGCCCACCACCCCGACGAGCACGTCGAGATCGGCAAGATCCGCGACGGCGCGGCGACCCTGCACCGCTGGCTCGCCCCGGCCTGAGCACCCCGGGGCCGGTGCGCACCGAAGCCGGCCCGGCATGAGCGCACCGGAACCGGTCCGGCCTGAGCGCACCGGAACGGCCCGGACGCGCCGGGGCGGCCCGCGGCACCGCGCTGCGGTGGGCGGGCCGCCCCGGCGACCTGCGGTGGTCGGTCAGGCGGTCGGGGTCAGGGACGACTCGGGGCGGGTGTCGGTCGGGTCGCCGGTGAGGTCGGCGACGGGGGCTTCCATCTGCCGGGCGCGGCGGCGCTCGGCCACCACGTCCCGGATCCGCCGCTGCATCTGCCGACGGATCCGGATCATCTCGCTGTTGCTGATCACGCTGGCTCCTCCCCCGAAGGCGCGTGCCGGGGCATACCCGGTATATGAATGGTAAGACGTACGGGCGAGCGAATTAGTTGCCCTGGTCGCGGAAAATTTCTCCGGCCCGCCCCTGGTGCGGGCGTCGCACCCCGCTACCACCCCTCCACTACGGTTGCTTCCATGAGTGACAGGGCTGCCAGGAGCGACAGCGACGGGCGCGGTACGGCCCGCGGGCCGGGGCGGGAGCGGCACCGGGGTGCGGTCACCCTGCGTCGCGGCGCGATCCCGACCAGCACCGCCGATCAGCGGCTGCTGGACTCCCGGGGCCGGGGCGACTGGAAGACGAAGGACGCCTGGCGGGCGCTGCGCATCCTGTCCGAGTTCGTGGAGGGCTTCGACACCCTCGCCGACCTGCCGCCCGCGGTCAGCGTCTTCGGCTCCGCCCGCAGCAAGCCGGACAGCCCCGAGTGCCGGCTGGCCGAGGAGCTCGGCGCCGCCCTGGCCCGCGCCGGGTACGCGGTGATCACCGGCGGCGGGCCGGGCGTGATGGAGGCGGCCAACCGGGGCGCCAGCGAGGCCGGCGGGCTCTCCGTCGGGCTCGGCATCGAGCTCCCCTTCGAGCAGGGCCTCAACGACTGGGTCGACCTGGCCATCGACTTCCGGTACTTCTTCGCCCGCAAGACCATGTTCGTCAAGTACGCGCAGGCGTTCGTGGTGCTGCCCGGCGGGTTCGGCACCATGGACGAGCTGTTCGAGGCGCTGACGCTGGTGCAGACCGGCAAGGTCACCCGGTTCCCGGTGGTGCTGATGGGCACGGAGTACTGGCGGGGCCTGCTCGACTGGCTACGCGACACGATGGCCGTCGACGGCAAGATCGGGCCGGCCGACCTGGAGCTGATCTGCCTCACCGACGACGTCGACGCCGCCGTGCGGCACATCGTGGCCGCCGAGGCGGCGCTCTCCGCCGAGCAGGCCGCCGTCGAGCGGACCGCCGCCGACCAGCAGGCCGCCGACCAGCAGACCCGGGAGGGCTGAACCGGTGGCCGCGATCTGCGTGTTCTGCGCGTCCTCCCGCACGCTCGACCAGCGCTGGCTGGACCTCGCCGCCGAGACCGGCCGGGAGATCGCCCGACGGGGGCACACCCTGGTCAGCGGCGGCGGCTGCGTCGGGATGATGGGGGCGGTGGTCGAGGGGGCCCGGTCGGCCGGCGGCCGTACGGTCGGGGTGATCCCGCAGTCCCTGGTCGACCTGGAGGTCGCCGATCTCGCCTCGGACGAGCTGCTGGTCACCGCCAGCATGGCCGACCGCAAGACCCTGATGATCGAGAAGTCGGACGCGTTCCTCACCCTGCCCGGCGGGCTGGGCACCCTGGACGAGCTGTTCGAGGTGTGGACGACCGCCACCCTCGCCCTGCACGCCAAGCCGATGGTGCTGGTGGACACGGACGGCTTCTACCGCCCCCTGCTCGACTGGCTCACGCTGCTCACCGACCGCAACTTCCTCAAGCCGGCGGGCATGGACCTCCTCCTGCTGGCCGACACCATCCCCGACGCCCTGACCACCCTGGAATCCCACCTCCCCTGACCCCCAGACCCGTCCCACCCCGTCTCGCGGCGCGGGGGCGGGGGAGTGGGTGGGGCGCGGTGGGGTGGGTGTCGGTGGGGCGTGGTGGGATGGGGGGATGCAGGCGTACCGGCTGGTGCGCCGGCCTGTCGAGACGGCCCGGGGGGACCGTCGGTCCGACGGGGCGGCGTTGGGGGGCGGTCGGCCCGAAGGTGAGGCCGGCGGCGGGTGGCGGGCCGACCCGGTGCAGGCCGAGGTCGTGGCGCACACCGACGGGCCGATGCTGGTCGTCGGCGGGCCGGGCACCGGCAAGAGCAGCGTCCTGGTGGAGGCGGTGGCCGCCCGGGTGGCCGAGGGGGTCGACCCGGAGCGGGTGCTGGTGCTCACCTTCGGCCGGCGGCAGGCCACCGACCTGCGCCGCCGGATCGAGGCCCGGGTGGCGGGCGACGGGCAGCGGGTGCTGCGCGAGCCGCTGGTGCGCACCTTCCCGGCGTACGCGTTCGGGCTGTTGCGCCGGGCCGCCGCCGAGCGGGGCGAGCCGTCGCCGCGCCTGCTCACCGGCCCCGAGCAGGATCTGATCATCCGGGAGCTGCTGGACGTGGTCGGCGAGGATCCCGACGACGACCCGGTCGGCTGGCCGGAGGACCTGCGGCCCGCCCTGCGTACCCGGGCGTTCGCGGCCCAGCTCCGCGACCTGCTGATGCGGGCGGCCGAGCGCGGGGTGGGCCCGGTGGAGCTGGCCCGGCTGGGCGAGCGGCTGGGCCGCGCCGACTGGCCGGCCGCCGCGCGTTTCCTGCGGGAGTACGTGGCCGTGCTCGCGCTGCGCGACGTCAGCAACCGCGGCTCGATCGCGTACGACCCGGCGGAGCTGGTCCGCGCCGCGACCGGCCTGCTGCTCGACGATCCGGAGCTGCTGGAGGCCGAGCGCCGCCGCCTCGCCCACGTCTACGTCGACGAGCTGGCCGACACCGACCCCGCCCAGCTCGACCTGCTCGCCGTGCTGGCCGGCGGCGGCAAGTCCCTGGTCGCGTTCGCCGATCCCGACTCGGCCACGTACGCGTTCCGGGGCACCGACCCGGCCGGGGTGGCCGCGTTCCCGCACCGCTTCCGCACCGCCTCCGGAGCACCGGCCGCGCAGGTCGTGCTGACCACCTCGTACCGGGCGGGGCCGGGGCTGATCGCCGCGACCCGGCGGCTCGCCGGCCGGCTGCGTGGCCCGGCGGCCCACCGGCGGCTGCGCCCGCTGCCCGACGCCCCGCCCGGCACGGTGGAAGTACGCACCTTCCGCTCGGCCACCAGCGAGGCCGCCTGGCTGGCCCAGGCGCTGCGGGCCGCGCACCTGCTCGACGGGGTGCCGTGGTCGCGGATGGCGGTGCTGGTGCGCTCGACGGCCCGGCAGTTGCCGTCGCTGCGCCGGGCCCTGCACACGGCCGGGGTGCCGACGGTGGTGCACGGCGAGGATCTGCCGCTGCACCTCCAGCCGGCGGTCGCCCCGCTGCTGCTCCTGCTGCGGTGTGCCCTGGAGCCGACCCGGCTGGACGAGGAGGCGGCGGTGGCGCTGCTGCACTCGCCGCTGGGCGGGGCAGACCCGCTGGCCGAGCGGCGGCTGCGCCAGGGGCTGCGGGCGCTCGCCCTGGCGGTCGGGGACCGTCGCCCCTCCGGCGAGCTGATCGTCGACGCGTTGCGCGACCCGGAGGAGTTGTCCGGGATCGACCGGCACTGGGCGGAGCCGGCGCAGGCGGTCGCCGGGCTGCTGGCCATCGCCCGGGAGGCGGCCCAGCGGCCGGGCGCCACCGCCGAGGACGTGCTGTGGGCGGTGTGGGACGCCAGCGGGCTGGCCGAGCGCTGGGCCGGCGCGATCACCCTCGGACGGGCGGCGACCGGGGAGCACGAGACCGCGCGGCGGTGGCGGGCGGAGGCCGCCGACCGGGATCTCGACGCCGTGCTGGTGCTCTTCGACGCGGCGGCCCGGTTCGCCGACCGGCTGCCCGGCGCGCGCACCGAGGTCTTCCTCGACCACGTGCTCGGCCAGGACCTGCCGGCCGACACGCTCGCGCCGACGGCGGACCGGGGCGAGGCCGTCCGGCTGCTCACGGCGCACGCCGCGAAGGGACTGGAGTGGGACCTGGTCGCCGTCGCCGGTGTGCAGGAGGGCGTCTGGCCGGACCTGCGGCTGCGCGGCACCCTGCTCGGCTCCGAGCGGCTGGTGGACGTGCTCGCCGGCCGCGACGCCGGCCACGACCTCGACGCCGGCCGCGATTCCGGCGAGGGTCGCCGGGGTTCCGGGGACGTCGGGCGGGCGGTCCTCGTCGGGCAGACCTCCGCCCTGCTCGACGAGGAGCGCCGGCTCTTCCACGTGGCGGTGACCCGGGCCCGCCGCCGGCTGCTGGTCAGCGCCGTCGCCTCGGCCGCGGTGGGCGGCGACGACCACGAGGAGCAGCCCAGCCGGTTCCTGTACGAGCTGGACCCGACCCCGCCGCCCGGCGGCGACGCCGGCGGCCCGGTCCCCGGCGGCGGCCCCGACCCCACCCCCGGCGGCGGGGCAGCCGAAACGGCGGGCACCGCCCCCGACACCGCCCCCGGCGGCGGGCGAGGCGGAACGGCGGGCACCACCCCCGGTGGCCCGGCGGGCATCCCCGGTGAGCCGGCCGGCGGCGCGGAGCCCGGCCGGGGGACCCTGCCGGTGGCCGGGCCGCCCCGGGCGTTGACGCTGCCGGCGCTGGTCGCGGAGCTGCGTACCGCCGTGGCCGATCCGGCCGCGCCCTACCACCGGCGCAGCGCGGCGGCGGCCGAGCTGGCCCGCCTCGCCGCCGCCGGGGTGCCCGGCGCGCACCCGGACGACTGGTGGGGCCTGCGCGGCCTCTCCGACGACCGGCCGCTGGTCGACGAGGGCGAGCCGGTGCGGGTCACCCCGTCGGGCATGGAGAGCGCGCTGCGGTGCAGCCTGCGCTGGCTGCTGGAGCGGCACGGCGGCAGCGGCCCGGCCAGCGCCGCGCAGGGGGTGGGCAACCTGGTGCACGCCGCCGCGATGCTCGCCGAGGACGCCAGCGCCGACCGGTCCGCGCTGCTGGAATACGTGGCGGCCCGGTTCGACGCGATCGAGCTGGCCGCCCGGTGGATGGTGGGCCCCGAGCGGGAGCGCGCCGAGGCGATGGTGGACAAGCTGCTGCGCTGGCTGGCGGGCAACCCGCGCCGGCTGCTGGCCATCGAGCACGAGTTCGCCGTCCGCCTGGACGACCCGCAGCGGCCCGTCGAGCTGACCGGCCGGGTGGACCGGCTGGAGGTCGATGCCGCCGGCCGGCTGGTGGTGGTCGACCTGAAGACCGGCAAGTCCACCGTGGTCACCGAGCGGGAGATCGGCGAGCACCCGCAGCTCGGGGCCTACCAGGCGGCGGTCGAGGCGGGGGCGTTCGCCGAGCACGGCGACGAGTCCGGCGGGGCGGCCCTGGTGCAGCTCGGCACGGGGGCGCGCGACGCCCGGGAGCAGAGCCAGCCGGCGGCGGGGCAGGGGCCGGCGGCCGGCTGGGCGACCGCGCTGGTCCGGCGCACCGCCGATACGATGGCCGCCGCCACCTTCGCCGCGGTCGCCAACTCCACGTGCCGGGTCTGCCCGGTGCGCACGAGCTGTCCGGTGTCCGGGCAGGGCCGCCAGGTGGTCGAGCCACCAGCCCCCCGGCGGGAGCAGCCAGAGTGAGCGCGAGGAGTGAGCTTGCGAGCCCCGCAGTCGCGAACTGAGATGAACCCGTGAGCCTGCGAGCCGCGCCGTCGCGACCTGAGGACGCCCCGTGACCCAGCCCGCCCTGTTCAGCGCCGCCGCCCCGGCGCCCCGGGCCGCCGACTCCGGGCCCCGCTACACGCCGGTCGAGCTGGCGAGGCTGCTCCGGTTGCCCGCGCCCACCCGGGAGCAGGCCGCGATCATCGCCGCGCCGGTCGAGCCGCTGCTGGTGGTCGCGGGGGCCGGCTCGGGCAAGACCGAGACGATGGCCGCCCGGGTGGTCTGGCTGGTGGCCAACGCGTACGTCCGGCCGGAGCAGGTCCTCGGCCTGACGTTCACCCGCAAGGCGGCCGGCGAGCTGGCGCACCGGGTGCGTACCCGGCTCGACCAGTTGGTGCGCCGGCTGGGGCGGCGGGGCCGCGACCCGCTCGACGACCCGCTGGCCGGCGAGCCGACGGTGTCCACCTACCACTCGTACGCGGGCCGGATCGTCACCGAGCACGGGCTGCGCGCCGGGTACGAGCCGTCCACCCGGCTGCTCACCGAGGCGTCCCGCTGGCAGCTCGTGGACCTGCTGGTGCGCAACTACGACGGCGACATGACCGGCGTGGACCGGATGCCCAGCACGATCACCGACGCGGTGCTGGCGCTGGCCGGCGAGCTGGACGAGCACCTGGTCGACCCGGACGCCCTGGCCGCCTGGACGGGCCGGTTCTTCGCCGACGTGCAGTCCCGCCCCGGCCGCGTCTACGCCGACGTGCGCCGGGCGCTCGCCCTCCAGCAGACCCGGCTGAAGCTGCTGCCGCTGGTCCGCGCGTACGGCCGGCGCAAGGACGACTTCGAGGCGATGGACTTCGCCGACCAGCTCGCCCGGGCGGCCCGGGTGGCCCGCGACCACCCGGCGGTCGGCGCGATCGAGCGGGACCGGTTCCGGGTGGTGCTGCTCGACGAATACCAGGACACCAGCCACGCCCAGGTGGTGCTGCTCAACGCGCTGTTCGGCGGCGGCCACCCGGTGACCGCCGTGGGCGACCCCTGCCAGTCCATCTACGGCTGGCGCGGGGCCAGCGCGGGCACCCTGGACCGCTTCCCGGCGGAGTTCGCCCGCGTCGACGGCACCCCCGCCGCCGTGCTGGGCCTGACCACGAGCTGGCGCAACCGCCCGGAGATCCTGGGGGTGGCGAACGCCCTGGCCACGCCGCTGCGGGCGGCGGGCGCCCGGGTGCCGGAGCTGCGCGCGGCGCTGAGCGTCGCCGAACCGATCCCGCACCGCACGCCGGGTGGCCTGGCCGCCGGCACCGTGCACTGTGCGCTCCTGCCGACGTACGCCGACGAGGCCGACTGGATCGCCGACAGCGTCCTCGCGGCGTGGCGGGGGGCGGCCGGGATGCCGGGCGCGTCGCCCGAGCACGTCCCGGTGCGGCTGCGGCCCACCACCGCCGTGCTGGTGCGGCTGCGCAGCCAGATCCCCGCCCTGGCCACGGCGCTGCGCGCCCGGGGGCTGCCGGTCGAGGTGGTGGGGCTGGGCGGGCTGCTGGACACCCCCGAGGTGCGGGACGTGGTGTGCACCCTGCGGGTGCTCGCCGACCCGACCGACGGGGCGGCGCTGCTGCGGCTGCTGACCGGGGCGCGCTGGCGGATCGGGCCGCGCGACCTGGTGGCCCTGCACCGGCGGGCCCGGTCGATCGCCGGCCAACGCCGCCGGCTCGCCGCCGGGGACGAGCCGGAGATCGCCGTGGACCTGCTCGACGAGGCCACCCTC
Source organism: Micromonospora carbonacea (assembly GCF_014205165.1). NCBI lineage: Bacteria > Bacillati > Actinomycetota > Actinomycetes > Micromonosporales > Micromonosporaceae > Micromonospora > Micromonospora carbonacea. The sequence continues at coordinate 711,319 of NZ_JACHMZ010000001.1, forward strand.
GTGGAGGCGCTGGCCGACCTGGGGCCGGCGCAGGCGTACTCGGACCAGGGCTACGCGCGGCTGCGCGCGTACGGCGAGGAACTGGCCCTGCTGCGCTACCGGCTGGACCAGACGCTGCCGGAGCTGATCGCGGACGTCGAGCGGACCATCGGCCTGGACGTGGAGGTGGCGGTGCGGGCGGGCCGGGACGGCACCGGCGACGCCGGCCTGGCCCGGGGCCACCTGGACGCCCTCGGCGACGTGGCGGCCCGGTTCAGCGGGGAGTCCCCGGCGGCGACCCTGTCGGGGTTCCTGGCCTACCTGTCCGCCGCCGAGGACGAGGAACGCGGCCTCGCCCCGGGCGAGGTGGAGGTGGTCGACGGCGCGGTGCAGATCCTCACGGCGCACGCCGCGAAGGGCCTGGAGTGGGACGTGGTGGCGGTCGCCGGCCTGAGCCGGGGCGTCTGGCCGGGGCCGGTGCGCAACTCCGATCACTGGCTGGGCGGGCTGGGGGTGCTGCCGTTCCCGCTGCGCGGGGACGCCGACGGGCTGCCCGAGCTGGGCCTGGCCGACGCCGCCGACCAGCGCGCGGTGGCGCGGGCGCTGGCCGACTTCACCGACGCGTGGCGGGTGCACGACGAGCGGGAGGAGCGCCGCCTGGCGTACGTGGCGGTGACCCGTCCCCGGCGGCTGCTGCTCTGCTCCGGCTACTGGTGGGGCGAGGGGACGAAGCGTCCGCGCGGCCCGTCGGCGTTCCTGCGGGAGGTGCACGACGCGTGCTCCGGCGACGGGCTGCTGGTGGACCGGTGGGCCCCGGAGCCGGCCGGTGACGCGGTGAACCCGACCACGGAGGTGGTGCTGCGCGCCGAGTGGCCGGCGGATCCGCTGGGCGGGCGTCGTCCGGCGCTGGCCGAGGCCGCCGCGTTGGTGCGCCGCTTCCTCGCCGACCCGGACGCCGCACCGGCCGCCACCGGTGGCGGGGCCGCCGTTCCGGACGGCGGACCGGCCGCTCCTGGTGGCGGGGCCGCCGTCCCGGGTGGCGGATCCGGCGGCCCCGACGGGGGGCGGGGGCCGGTCGTCGCCGAGGACCCGGAGGTGGCGCGCTGGCGGCGGGAGGCCGACCTGCTGCTCGCCGAGCGGGCCGAGCTGGTCGCCGGGGCGGGGGCGGTCGAGGTGGCCCTGCCCGGGCAGCTCTCCGTCACCCAGCTCGTCGCGCTGCGCCGCGACCCGGCGGAGCTGGCCCGCGCCCTGCGCCGGCCGATGCCCAGCGCGCCGAACCCGTACGCCCGGCGGGGCACCGCGTTCCACACCTGGCTGGAGCAGCGCTTCGGCGCGGACCGGCTGCTCGACGTGGACGAGCTGCCCGGGGCGGCCGACGCCGACGCCGCGCCGGACGAGGCGCTCGCGGAGTTGCAGGCGCGCTTCCTGGCCGGCGAGTGGGCGCAGCGGGTGCCGGTGGAGGTGGAGGTGCCGTTCGCCACGGTGATCGCCGGGGTGGTGGTGCGGGGCCGGATGGACGCCGTCTTCGCCCGGCCGGGCGGGCGGTTCGACGTGGTCGACTGGAAGACCGGGCGGCAGCCCTCGGGGGCGGCGGCCGAGGCGGCGGCGGTGCAGCTCGCCGTCTACCGGCTGGCCTGGGCCGAGCTGGCCGGGGTGCCGGTCGACCGGGTCGGCGCGGCCTTCCACTACGTGCGGGACGGCGCGACCGTCCGCCCGGCGGACCTGCTGGACGCCGACGGCCTCACCGCGCTGGTCGCGGCCGTGCCGGAGGTCGCCCGCGACCAGGTCGCCGCAGGCGCCGACGCCGCGGCGGGCGGTGCGCGGCCGGCAAGTTCCCGGTGACGGGCGACGGGCGGCGTGATCCGTGATAGCCTGGCTGCGTTGCAGTTATGGTTCCCAGAGACTCTGTGTGCGCCTGGCGGATTGTGGCCCCAGGCGCTCTTTGTTGTGTCCGGAGTTCTCCGGGCGGGGCGAACCAGAAGCGACAGGCGGTCCGCGCACCCCGCGCGGAGCGCTCCTCTTCGGGCCCGCAACAGGTGCGGGTCCGACGTTCCGTCAAGGAGACGAAACACATGGCAATTGGCACCGTCAAGTGGTTCAACGCTGACAAGGGCTTCGGCTTCATCACCCCGGACGGCGGCGGCGCCGACGTCTTCGCCCACTTCTCGGCGATCCAGACCTCCGGCTACCGGAGCCTGGACGAGAACCAGCGGGTCGAGTTCGAGATCACCCAGGGCCAGAAGGGCCCGCAGGCGGAGAACATCCGCCCGCTCTGATCTCCGGCACCCGTTCCACCCGTAACATCCGTCGCGCCCTCCGGGCGTGACGACGTGGCCGGTCCGCCCCTCGTGCGGCGGGCCGGCCACGACCCCATTCGGTTCGTGCTTGTGAGTCCCGGCGGCCCCGTCCGCCGGTCGACAGCGCCGCCCCGGCGCCCTCCCTCGACACGTGCCGCGTCGAGGAAGGCTCTGCCATGACCACCGTTCTGCCCTCTTTCTCCGCCACCGGCCTGGCGCCGGCGCTGCTCGCCGAGCTGACCACGCAGGGCATCACCGAGCCGTTCCCGATCCAGGCGGCGACGCTGCCGGACTCGCTGGCCGGCCGGGACGTGCTCGGCCGGGGCCGCACCGGCTCGGGCAAGACCCTCGCCTTCGGGCTGCCGCTGCTGCACCGCACCGCCGGCCGTCGCGCCCGTCCGGGGCGTCCGCTGGCGCTGGTGCTGGTGCCGACGCGTGAGCTGGCCCAGCAGGTGACCACCGCGCTCGCCCCGTACGCCCGGGTGCTGGGGCTGCGCGTCGCGACCGTGGTCGGCGGCCTGTCGCTGGGGCGGCAGGCGGACGCGCTGCGCGCCGGCGCCGAGGTGGTCGTCGCGACCCCCGGCCGGCTGCACGACCTGATCAACCGCGGTGACGCCCGGCTCGACCAGGTGGCCGTGACGGTGCTGGACGAGGCCGACCAGATGGCCGACATGGGCTTCCTGCCGCAGGTCACCAAGCTGCTGGAGCAGGTGGCCGGCGACGGCCAGCGGATGCTCTTCTCCGCCACCCTCGACGGCGGCGTGGACAAGCTGGTCCGCCGGTTCCTCACCGACCCGGTGTCGCACTCGGTCGACCCGGGTACCGCCACGGTCACCGCGATGACGCACCACGTGCTGCACGTCGAGGCGGAGGACAAGCCGGCCACGCTGACCCGGATCGCGGCCCGCGAGGGCCGCACCATCCTGTTCATGGGCACCAAGCACCGCGCCGACCGGCTGGCCCGGCAGCTCCTCGCCAAGGGCGTGCGCGCGGCGGCCCTGCACGGCGGCAAGTCGCAGCCGCAGCGCACCCGGATCCTGGAGCAGTTCCGCACGGGCCAGGTGACCGCGCTGGTCGCCACCGACGTGGCGGCCCGGGGCATCCACGTCGACGGCCTCGACATGGTGGTCAACGTCGACCCGCCGACGGAGGCGAAGGACTACCTGCACCGGGGCGGGCGCACGGCGCGGGCCGGCGAGTCGGGCACGGTGGTCACCCTGGTCCTGCCCGAGCAGCGCCGGGAGGTGTCCCGGCTGATGGCCACCGCCGGCATCCGGCCGCAGGCCACCCAGGTCCGCCCGGGCGAGGAGGCGGCGCTGGCCCGGGTCACCGGCGCCCGGGAGCCGTCGGGCGTGCCGGTGACCGTCGTCGCCCCGCCGCCGCAGCGGTCCGCCCCGGCGACGTCGGGCCGGGGCTCCCGGTCCGCCCGCGCCGCCCACGGCGCGGCCGCGTCCGGCGGCGCGCCCCGTCCCGCCGGCGCGCAGGGCGACACCCCGGCCGGCCGCGACGCGGCGGCCGGCGAGGGCCGGCGCGCCGGGCACCGCGCGTCGGGCCGGTCGCGTCGCCCGCGTCGCCCCCGTTCCGCCTGACCGTCCGCCGGTCGGGAGCCGCACCCCTGCCTCTGGCTGATTCGAAAACCAGGCGTGCCTGAGCCGATAATCAGGAGGCTGAGTCGGGAATCAGGCAGGCGCGGGTCCGATCGGCGACTGTCGCCCGCGCGCCTGGTGGACGATGCTAGCCGTGGGGGAACACGGCCGGTGGGGACCGGCCTTGCTGGGGGGAGGAAGACCATGACGGCCGACGTCGAGTCGGGGGCGGCACGGGAGTTGCTGGTGGTGCTGGCGGTCGCGGGGGCGGGACTGCTGCTTGCCACGGCGGCGGCCTTCTCGCCGTGGCATCCCGCCCGGAGCGCCCGACCGCCCGCCGGGGTGGTGGGGCTGCACAACCCGGACGGGGCGGACGCGAAGCTCACCGGCGCGGTCATCGAGGTGACCGACCGGTCCGCCGGCTGAGCCCGCGCCGGTCCGCCGGCCGAACCCGTGGCGGTCCGCCGGCTGAGCCCACACCGCTCAGCCGGCGGACCGCCCGGTCAGGCCCCGCCGACCGGGTCGACGACGGGCGTCCTGGCCGTCGCCCCGGCCCCGTCCCGCGCGGTCGGCGTCGGGTCGTCCTCCCCGGTGAGCAGGGCGGCCAGGGTCGTGTGGTCCACCACCAGGGCGATCGCCCCGTCGACCGCCAGCCACACGTCGCGCAGCCCGGCGGCCACCCCGTGATAGCCGGCCACCTCGGCCGGCAGGCCGCGCACCGAGGTGAGCGACCCGCCGACCGCGCGGAGCACGTCCCCGACGCTGATCTCGGCGGCCGGCCGGGCCAGGGCGTAGCCGCCGTCGGTGCCCCGGTGGCTGAACAGCAGCCCGGCCCGCCGCAGGTCGAGCAGGATGCCCTGGAGGAAACTCAGCGGGATGGCCTGGCTCTCGGCCAGGGCCGCCGCCTTGACCAGCTCGCCGCCGGGCGCGGGGCGCGGGCTGCGGGCCGCGGCGGCGACGGCCAGCATGGCCCGGAGCGCGTAGTCGCTGCGCGCGGAGACGTACACGTCACTGCCCGGCCTGGTCCAGCACGCCCCAGCGGCGTCGGATCGCCTGGTCCGCGGCCCCGAACGCGGCGTCGACCCCGAGGCCGACGACCAGGATGACGATCATCGTGGAGAGCAGCCAGGGCGCGTCGGCCAGTTCCCGGGCGTACGTCAGTTGCGCGCCGAGCGAGGTCTGCGAGATGCCCACCACGATCAGCTCGCCGGCCATCAGGCTGCGCCAGGAGAACGCCCAGCCCTGCTTGAGCCCGGCGACGATGGCGGGCAGGGCGGCCGGGGCGATGACGTACCGGTAGAGGTTGAGCCCGCGGGCGCCGAGGTTGCGCCCGGCCCGTTGCAGCAGCGGCGGCACGTAGTCGACCCCGCTGATCACCCCGTTGGCGATGGACGGGGCCGCGCCGAGCACCACGACGAAGAAGATGGCCTTCTCGCTCAGCTCGAACAGCAGGATCGCCAGCGGGAACCAGGCGATCGACGGCATGGTCTGCAACGCGGTGATCATCGAACCGATGGCCGCCCGCAGCACCCGGAACCGGGCCACGGCGAGGCCGAGCAGCAGGCCGACGCCGACGGAGAAGACGTAGCCGAGGGCGGCCCGGCGCAGGGTGGTGACCAGCCCGTCCCAGAGCTGCGCCCCGCTGGCCTGGCGGACCAGCTCCTGCCAGACGGGGCCGGGCCCGGGCAGCGAGTACGGCGGCCAGATCTCCGCCCACACCACGACCTGCCAGGCGGCGATGGCGATGGCCAGCGCGGCCAGCTTCGGCCAGGTGGACGCCCAGATGGTGGCGGCCCGGGTGGTCGTCTTCTGCCGGCCGGCGATCTCCAGCGCGTCGAGGCCGGAGATCTCGGCGTCGGCGCGCGCCTCGGCGATCGTGTCACTGGCCATGGCGGCCCACCTCCGTACGGAGCCGGTCGGTGACGTCGGCGGCGATCGACGCGATCTCCGGGGAGTCGATGCGTCGGGGCCGGGGCACGTCGACCCGGGTGGAGTAGATGATCCGGCCGGGCCGGCTGGAGAGCAGGATGATCCGGTCGGCGAGCCGCGCCGCCTCCCGGACGTTGTGCGTCACGAAGAGCACGGTGAGCTTGCGCTCGGCCCAGATCCGTTCCAGCTCGTCGTGCAGGATGTCGCGGGTCATCGCGTCGAGCGCGCCGAACGGCTCGTCCATCAGCAGGACCGGGGTGTCCAGGGCGAGGGTGCGGGCGAGCGCGACCCGCTGCCGCATGCCGCCGGAGAGCTGGTGCGGGCGCTTGCGCCCGAACTCGGCCAGGTGCACCGTGCGCAGCAGCTCGGCGACCCGTTCCCGGCGCTGCGCCCGGGGCAGCCGGCGCAGCTTGAGCGGCACGTCGACGTTGCCCTCGACGGTGAGCCACGGGAAGAGGGCGGACTCCTGGAACATCAGGCCGGGGTTGACCCCGTCGCCCAGCTCGATCCGCCCGCTGCTGACCTTGTCCAGGCCGGCGACCAGGTTGAGCAGGGTGCTCTTGCCGCAGCCGGAGGCGCCCACGAGGCAGACGAACTCGCCGGGGGCGACGTCGAGGGAGACCCCGTCCAGGGCGAGGACGGCGTGCTCGCCCTGCCCGTACACCTTGGTGACCCCGTGCAGCGCGACCGAGCCGGTCGCGCTGCGGGGCGTCGTCGTGGTCGACGTCATGGTTGGACGACCTCGGGCTTGCCCTGGTTCTTGAGCACCTCGTTGAGGTACTTCAGGTCGTAGAGCCCGTCGAGGCTGACCGGCTGGGTCAGCTCGACGGCGACCGCGTGGTCGAGGCCGGCCTTCAGCGAGGAGGCGATGGGGTCGTTGGTGAACTCCAGCGTCGGCCACGCCTGCTTGATCAGCTTCACGTCGAGCGGCTTGCCGGTGATCTTGCCGATGTGGTCGGAGATGGCCTGCTGCGACTCGTCGGGCCTGGTGTTGACGAACTCGTTGGCCGCCACCTGGCCCTCGACCAGCTTCTTCACCACGTCGGGGTGGGCCTTGAGGAACTTGGTAGAGACGATCAGGTTGGTGATGACGAACTTCTTGTCCGGCCACAGGTCGCGCTCGTCGACGAGCACCTTGCCGCCGGCGTTGACCAGCCGGGAGACGAACGGCTCGGGCACCCAGGCCCCGTCGATCGCCCCGCTGCTGAACGTCTCCACGGTCTGTGCGTTCTCCTGGGGGACGACCCTGACGTCGCCGCCGCCCTCCTTGGTGGCGGTCAGGCCCTTCTCCCGCAGCCAGTAGCGCAGCGCCACGTCCTGCGTGTTGCCGAGCTGCGGGGTGGCGATCTTCTTGCCCTTGAGCTGCTCGACGGAGGTGATCTCCGGCTTGACCACCAGGGCCACGCCGCCGGACGCCGCACCGGAGATCACCCGGACCGCCTCGCCCTTGGACTTGGAGAACGCGTTCACCGTCGGGTTCGGACCGATGTACGTCGCGTCGAGCGCGCCGGAGAAGATGGCCTCGATGGCGGCCGGGCCGGCGTTGAAGGTCTTCGTCTCCAGCTTGACGTCGCCGCCGAGCTTCTCGGCGAAGATGCCCTTCTCCACCCCGACGACCGCCGGGGCGTGGGTGATGTTGGGGAAGTAGCCCAGCCGGAGCGCGACCGGGCCGGAGCCGCCCGCGGCCGCGCCGTCGTCCTCGCCGCAGGCGGCGGTGGCACCCAGGGTCGCCGCGCCCACCACGGCGAGGGTGGCCAGGGTGACCGTCCGACGGAGGGGTAGCCGTCTCATCGTCTGTCCAATCCGCAGTATTCCTACTTAGTTGGTAGGAAGACTGGGGGCAGGTCCTGGCCGGCGTCAAGGGCCGTCCACATCGCGGGATTCGCGCTCGAAATTATTCCCGTTTTTCCTACCTTCTTGCTAGGTTTGGCCGCGCCTGCCGGCGGTTCGGCGGCGCACCCGCGGCGCGGAACCCGCAGCCGCCGCGGTGCGGAGAGCCCGACCCGCGCGCCGGGCGGAGAGGCGGTCGACGTGACCTTCCACTGGTTCCTCCCCACCTCCGGCGACGGGCACCAGGTCGGCGCCGCCACCGTCACGGCCGGCGCGGCCCGGCACGAGCGGGCCGCCACCGTCGGCTACCTGGCCGAGGTCGCCCGCGCCGCCGAGGCGGCCGGCTTCGCCGCGCTGCTCACCCCGGTCGGCTCCGGCTGCCCCGACCCGTGGATCGTCTGCGCCGCAGTCGCCCAGCACACCGACCGGATCGGCCTGCTGGTCGCGGTGCGGGCCGGATTCGCGCTGCCCACGCTCGTCGCCGCCCAGGCCGAGGCGTTCCAGGCCGTCTCCGGCGGGCGGCTCGCGCTCAACGTCGTCACCGGCGGCGACCCCGCCGAACAACGGGCGTACGGCGACTTCCTCGACCACGACGACCGGTACGCGCGCACCGGCGAGTTCCTCGACGTGCTCCGCCGCACCTGGCGCGGCGTGCCGTTCGACTTCGCCGGCGCGCACTACCGGATCGCCGGCGGCGGTCTGCCCGCCCCGCTGGCCGACCCGCCGCCCGTCTACCTCGGCGGGGCGTCCCCGGCCGCCGAGGCGGTGGCGGCCCGGCACGCCGACGCGTACCTCATGTGGGGTGAGCCGCCGGCCGCGGTCGCCGCCCGGGTGGCCCGGGTGCGGGCCCTGGCCGCCGAGCGGGGCCGCGCCCTGCGCACGGGCCTGCGGCTGCACGTCATCGCCCGGCCGACGGCCGGCGAGGCGTGGGCGGAGGCCGACCGGCTGCTGGCCGGGATGAGCCCCGGGCGGATCGCCGCCGCGCAGGCCCGGTTCCGCCGGATGGACTCCGTCGGCCAGGCCCGGATGGCCGCCCTGCACGGCGGGACCGTCGGCGCGCTCACCGTCGCGCCGAACCTGTGGGCCGGGATCGGCCTGGTCCGCGAGGGCGCCGGCACCGCGCTCGTCGGCAGCTACGCCGAGGTCGCGGCCCGGATCGACGAGTACGCCGCGCACGGCGTCGACGAGTTCGTCCTCTCCGGGTGGCCGCACCGCGAGGAGGCCGAGCGGGTCGGCGCGGAGGTGCTGCCCCGGGTCGCCGCCGTCGCACCCGTGGGCTGAGCCGACGCGCTAGGGTCGACCCGTGGCGGCGCGGAGATCCAGAATTCCAGCGACGAAGTATCCGGTCGAGCGGTTCACCCTCGGCAACGGCCTGCGGGTGGTGCTCACCCCCGACCGGAGCGCACCGGTGATCGGGGTGGCGGTCGTCTACGACGTCGGCATCCGCTCCGAGCCCGAGGGACGCACGGGCTTCGCCCACCTCTTCGAGCACCTGATGTTCCAGGGCTCGGAGAACCTGGAGAAGCTGGCCCACTTCCGGCACGTGCAGGGCGCGGGCGGCACGTTCAACGGGTCCACCCACCACGACTACACGGACTACTACGAGACGCTGCCGAGCAACGCCCTGGAGCGGGCGCTGTTCCTGGAGGCCGACCGGATGCGCGGCCCCCGGCTGACCGAGGAGAACCTGCGCAACCAGGTCGACGTGGTCAAGGAGGAGATCCGGGTCAACGTGCTCAACCGGCCGTACGGCGGGTTCCCCTGGCTGACCCTCCCGCCGGTCATGTTCGACACGTTCCCCAACGCGCACGACGGCTACGGCTCCTTCGACGACCTGGAGTCCGCCACCGTCGACGACGCGGCAGACTTCTTCCGCCGCTACTACGCCAGCGGCAACGCCGTCCTCGCCGTCAGCGGCGACGTCGACGTCGCCGAGGCCACCGCGCTGATCGAGCGGCACTTCGGCGACGTGCCGGCCCGGCCCGCCCCCGACCGCCCCGACTTCGCCGAGCCGGACCTGACCGCCGAGCGGCGCTCGTCGTACACCGACGCCCTGGCCCCGCTGCCGGCGGTGGCCTCGGCCTGGCGGGTGCCCGACCCGGTCACCGACTTCGCCGGCTACCTGCCCTACGTGGTGCTCGCCGAGGTGCTCACCGACGGCGACGCGTCCCGGCTGGTCGAGCGGCTGGTCCAGCGGGACCGCGCGGTGACCAGCCTCGGCGGGTACGTGGGCTTCATGGGCGACCCGTTCGACGTGCGCGACCCCACCGCCCTGCTGCTCCAGGCGCACCTGCCGCCCGGCGGCGACGTCGACAAGGTGCTGCGCACCGTCGACGAGGAGCTGGACCGGCTGGCCACCGACGGCCCGGCCGCCGGCGAGCTGGCCCGCACCCAGGCCCGGATGGCCACCCACCTGCTGCGCGACACCGACGCGGTGCTCGGCCGGGCGCTGCGGATGGCGGTGCTGGAGCAGCAGCGCGGCGAGCCGGGGCTGCTCAACGACCTGCCCCGGCTGGTCGGTGAGGTCACCGACGAGCAGGTCCGGGCCGCCGCCGCCACCCTGCGGCCGGAGCGCCGCGCGTCCATCGAGGTCATCGCGGGAGGCGCCCGATGAGTGTGGCAGACGTGTCGCCGCGGGCGTTGCCGCCGCTCGGCCCCAACCGCAGGCTCAAGGTGCCGAAGCAGGCCGAGCGGAGGCTCGGCAACGGGCTGACCGTCATCGCGGTGCGCCGCCCGGCCGTCCCCCTGGTCGAGCTGCGGCTGTGGATGCCGACGGGCCGGACCCACCTGGCCCGGGGCGCGATGCTCGCGCAGACCATGCTCTCCGGCACGCAGTCGATGACCAGCGTGCAGATCGCCGCCGAGCTCCAGGCGGTCGGCGGCGGGCTCTCCGCCGGCATCGACCCCGACCGGCTGATGCTCTCCGGCGCGGGCCTGGTCACCGGGCTGGACCGGATGCTGGAGATCCTGGCCGACGTGCTGACCGGCGCGACGTACCCGGGTCAGGAGGTCGGCACCGAGCGGGACCGGCTGGTCGACCGTATCCAGGTGGCGCAGAGCCAGCCGGCCCACCTGGCCCGCACCGCCCTGCTGCGCCGGGTCTACGGCAAGCACCCGTACGCGGTGCAGACCCCCGAGCCGGAGCAGGTGCGCGCGGTCCGGCCGGCGGCGCTGCGCCGGCTGCACGCCGAGCGGGTCCACCCGGCCGACGCGGTGCTGGTGCTGGTCGGCGACGTGCAGCCCGAGCGGGCCCTGGACGCCGCCGAGAAGGCCCTCGCCGCCTGGAACGGCGGCGGCCACACCGCCGAGCTGCCGCCCGCCCCGCCGCTGGAGCCGGGCCCGCTGCTGCTGGTCGACCGGCCCGGCTCGGTGCAGTCGTCGCTGCGGATCGCCCTGCCGGCGGTGCCCCGCACCCACCCCGACCACGCCGCGCTGCAACTGGCCAACCTGGTCTTCGGCGGCTACTTCTCCTCCCGCTGGGTGGAGAACATCCGGGAGGACAAGGGCTACACGTACGGGCCGCACTCGCTGGTCGAGCACTCGGTGGCCGGGTCGGTGCTGGTCGCCGGCGCCGAGGTGGCCACCGAGGTGACCGGGCCGGCGCTGCTGGAGACGACGTACGAGCTGGGTCGCCTCGCCACGCTCCCGCCGAAGCCGGACGAGCTGGAGCAGGCCCGCCAGTACGCCCTCGGCACCCTCCAGCTCGGCATGTCCACCCAGGCCGGGTTGGCGTCGCTGACCAGCGCGTTCGCGGGCAGCGGGCTGCGCCTGGAGTTCCTCGCCGAGCACGCCGCCCGGCTGGCGAAGGCCACCGTCGACGACGTGGCCGAGGTGGCCCAGCGCTACCTGGCCCCGACCGGGGCGGTCACGGTGGTGCTCGGCGACGCCGAGCGGATCGCCCCCGCGCTGTCGGCCATCGCCCCGGTCCGCACCGAGCCGGTCCGGCCGTGACCGCCGTGGGCGGGCCGCACCGGGGCGGGGGCGGGGAGACCGCCCCGCCGCTGGCCCGTTCCACCCTGGACCGGGCCGCGCACCGGCGCACCGACCCGCAGTGGCTGGCCGAGGCGTGGGAGCGGGCCCGGGTCCTGGTGCTCGACTCCGCCGCCGACGGCCGGGCCCTGGTCCGCGCCGGGGCCTCCCCGCCGGAGCTGGTGCTGCTCGGCTCGGGCGAGCTGCCCGAGGTGCCCCGCTCCGTGCCGATGTTCCTCGGCGTCGAGCCCGACGGCGTGCCCGTGTTCGCGGTGGACTCGCCGCTGCCGGAGCTGCCGGGCACCCGGGCGGTGGGCCTGCGGGAGGTCGGGCACCTGCTGCTGGACCGGGACGCCGGCATCTTCACCGCCGCGCTGGCGCTGACCAACTGGCACGCCCGGCACGGCTTCTCCTCGGTCACCGGCCAGCCGACCCGCGTCGACGAGGCCGGCTGGTCCCGGGTGGACGAGACCGGCGACCGGGTCTGGCCGCGCACCGACCCGGCGATGATCGCGCTGGTGCACGACGGGGCGGCCGGGCCTGAGGGCGCCTGCCTGCTCGGCAGCAACGCGGCCTGGCCGCGCACCGGGGGGCACCGCCGCTTCTCCTGTTTCGCCGGCTACGTGGAGCCCGGCGAGTCGGCCGAGGACGCCGTCGTGCGCGAGGTCGGCGAGGAGGTCGGGGTCGCGGTCGAGAACATCACGTACGCGGGCAGCCAGTCCTGGCCGTTCCCCGGCTCGCTGATGCTCGGCTTCGTCGCCCTGGCCGACCCGGCGCAGCCGGTGCGCGTGGACCCGACGGAGATCGCGTACGCCCGCTGGTTCACCCGCCGGGAGATCGGCGCGGCGCTGGCCGGGCGGCCGGTGGCCGTGGACGGCGACGGCGAGCACCTGCTCCTGCCCCCGCCGTCGTCGATCGCCCTCTTCCTGATCCACCGCTGGCTCGACGGCCACTGCTGACCCCGGCCGGCGCGCCGGGTTCCCGGGCCCGCTCGCGCCGCTGCGGTGAGTCCCGCCCCGCCGGGTTCAGCGGGCGGCGTCGTCGATCGGCAGCACCTTGACGCGCTGCCTGCCGCGCCGGACCGCGCCCACCGTGGACAGGGCCCGGGCCAGCAGCAGGGCGGCCTCCCGGTCCTCGGCGTGCACCACCTGGCGGCGCGGCTCGGGGGAGACGGTCTCGTCGCGCACCCGGCCGCCGCCGGCCCAGGCGACCGCGATGTCGACGTCTGCGGCGGCACGGATGTCGGTGCGAACGATCAGGAACCGCATGGTGGTCTCCGATGCGACGGTGACGGGCGGCACTCGGTGGAAGTTCCACGTCACTCTGTCGACACATGTTACGCCCGACCGGCGTCCCAGCAAGTGGAACGAGGCGTTCGGCGGCCCGGATCCCCCGATCGGATGACGGCGCGCCGACCCTGGTCGCGGGCCCGGACACGGATCGGGGCCGCCGGCACGGGCCGGCGGCCCCGATCGGGCCGGGACGGTCAGCTCAGGTCGAACTGCCCGTTCTTCGTGCCGGCGAGGAAGCCCGCCCAGCCGGCGCGGTCGAAGAGCAGCACCGGGCCGCCCCGGTCCTTGCTGTCCCGCAGCGCCACGGCCGCCGGGCCGCCGCGCAGCGGGGCCACCTCGACGCAGTTGGAGGTCTGGCTGCGGGTGCTGGTCCGCCAGGGCGCGTCGGCCAGCCGCCGGGCGAGAACGGAGGACACGTCGGGGATCTCGTTCATGGTCTGCTCCTGATTGGACTGTACCGATGGAACGAGTGGCTGCGCGCGGCCGGGCGGGCCGTGTCCGGCGTCGCCTCGGCGGGTCACCGATCCGTCAGGCGGTCGGAGTGCCGGCGGCGTTGGGCCGGCGCCGTTGCCGACCCGTTGGCCGCCGTGGACGGGCCTGCCGCCTCGGCCAGCCGCCCCGCCGCCTCGAAGAGCCAGGAGGTGGTGTCCGCTGCGGAGAGCGCCGCCGAGCGCAACCACTCGAAAGCCACTTTATAGGCATTTAGGGTGTTTGCCTCGGTCGACATGGCGTTGGTGAAGCCACCTTCTATCGCCAACGTCTCCGGATCGAGCGGGTCGGCGAACCGGTAGATCGAGAACGCCGTCGGCGGGAGGTACCAGTTGCCGATCGGGGTGTCCCGCAGCAGCACGTGCAGGGTGACGTGCGGCAACACGGCCAGCTCGCAGAGCTGGGCGAGCTGTTCCCGCAGCACCTCCGGCGGGCCGGCCCGCCGGCCCAGCGCCGACTCCTCCAGCACCGCCGTGTAGCGCGGCGCGTCGTCGGGGTGGCTCAGCAGCGACTGCCGGGCCACCCGGGCGGCCACCTCGTCCTCCGGCGACCCGACGTGCTCCGACTCGCCGGCCCAGAACTCGACCTGGCGGGCGGAGACGATCCGCAGCCGGGCGTACCCGATGGTCTGCAACAGCCCCGGCACCAGGACCGGGTTGTACTCCAGGATTTCGGCGCAGCCCGCCTCCAGCTCGGCGAAGCTCCGCTGCTGCGGGGTCATCACCGAGTATCTGCGCAGCCAGCCCCGCATGTCCCCGGCCTCGCCGGTGATGCCGAGCAACTCGTCGCGCTGCGCTTCGGTCACGCCGAAGAGGTCGAGCAGGGCGGCGACGTCGGCGGGGTCGGGACGGCTGCGGCCGTTCTCCAGCCGGGACAGTTTCGACGCGGATGCCCAGCCGACCCGCGCGATGACCTGGTCACCGGTCAGGCCGGCGGCTTCGCGCAGCTTACGCAGCTCAAGGCCCAACCTGCGGCGGCGCAGCACTGGGCTCGGTCCGGTAGGAGGCACGGTGTCCTCATCTCCGTCGACCGCCGCGGGACGCGACGGTAACTGTATGAAATTCGCCCCCCACGGTCAGTATGGACGGCGCGGCCGGCGTCGGGAGCCTCCGACAGGCGCGTGTCTTCCAGAAACCGTCCCGCCCGACAGCCGAGAACCCCCTCCCCGCCCCGAGAAGAGGAACCCGATGCGCACCGTCCTGGGTCGCCCCGACTTCCGCCTGCTGTTCGGTGCGCTCCTGGCCAGCATGGCCGCCGAGTCGATCCTGCTGCTCGCCCTCGCGATCTGGGTCAAGGATCTGACCGGCTCCGACGGGCTGGCCGGCGCGACCATCTTCGCGATCATCGCGCCGATGATGCTCGCGCCGCTGGTCGGCTGGGTCGTCGACCGGTACCCCCGGCGGCCCTTCTTCGTCGCCGCGAACCTCGCCACCGCCGCCCTGCTCACCCCGCTGTTCGCGGTCTCCCGCCCCGGCGACATCTGGATCATCTACGTGGTGGCGGGCCTCTACGGGCTGTCGTACCTGACGCTGAGCGCGGCCCTGGCCGGGCTGATCCGGCAACTCGTCCCGGTCGAGCTGCTGGCCGACGCCAACGGCGTGCTGCAGACCGTGCGACAGGGACTGCGGCTCGCCGGCCCGCTCGCCGGGGCCGCGCTCTACGCCGCCGTCGGCGGCTGGCTGCTGGCCGGGCTGGCGATGGCCGGCTTCGTCACGGCCGCCGCCGTGGTCACCCTGCTACGCGCCCCCGAGGACACGCCCGCCGACGGCGGGTCGCGCTGGACGGCCGAGCTGGGCGCCGGGCTGCGGCACCTGGTCGGCGAGCCGGCGCTGCGCCGGGCCCTGCTCGGCTACGGCCTCGGCTCGCTGGTGATGGGCTTCACCGAGTCGCTGATCTTCGCGTACGTCGATCAAGGCCTGCGCCGCGACGCCACGTTCGTCGGCGTGCTGGTCACCGTGCAGGGCCTCGGCGGCCTGGTCGGCGGCCTCTTCTCCGCCGCCCTGGTGCGCCGCGCCGGTGAGGTCGGCGCGCTGGCCGTCGGGGTGACCCTGTTCGGTCCCGCCGCCCTCGCCCTGGCCTACCCGGCCCTCTGGCTGGGGTTCGCGGCGCTGCTGCTGGCCGGGCTCTCGCTCCCGCTGATCACCGTGGGCCTCAACACGCTGATCCAGCGCCGCACCCCGGCGGGCCTGCTGGGCCGGGTGGTCGCGGCGGCGGAGGCGCTGGTCAGCGGCCCGCAGGCGGTCTCCATCGGGGCCGGTGCGCTGCTCGTCGGCGTGCTCGACTTCCGGCTGCTGTTCGTGCTCGTCGGCGTGGTCACCACCGGGGCCGGCGTCTTCCTGTGGCGGGGCCGCCGGCTCTCCGCGCCGCCCGCGCCCAGCGTGCCTCGCATCCCGCTGCAACGCCGGCCCGCCCCGGCCGCCGGGTCCGAGGCCGAGCCGCAGGTGGCGCGCCCCGCCCGCTGACGCGCGGAGGTGGCCGCCCCCGGCCTGGGCGCGGCCACCTCCGGACGGGCGCGGGGCCCGGTCAGCCGGGCAGGCCGGCGAGGTGCTGCTTGACCTGGGTGATCGACGGGTTGGTGAGCGCGCTGCCGTCGGCGAAGCGCAGCGTCGGGACCGTCTGGTTGCCGCCGTTGACGCTCATCACGAACTCGGCCGCCTTCGGGTCCTGCTCGATGTCGACCACCTGGTAGGCGATGCCCTCCCGGTCGAGCTGCGACTTGAGCCGGTGGCAGTAGCCGCACCACGGGGTCGAGTACATCGTCAACATGATCGCGTCCTCCAAGGTCCGTTCCGCCCGTCCGGTCAGGCCAGGCTAACCGCTGCAACATCCGGGGGAGCTGAGATGATTCCTCGCTGTGGGGGTTCACTCAGGCTCGGAACGGGTGCTCGCCGGGCTGGACCCGGAGCAGCGCGCCGCGGTGACCGCCCCGGCCGGCCCGGTCTGCGTCCTGGCCGGCGCCGGCACCGGCAAGACCCGCGCGGTCACCTCCCGCATCGCCCACCGCGCCCTGACCGGCGAGGTCTCCGGGCGGCACGTGCTCGCGGTGACCTTCACCGCCCGCGCCGCCGCCGAGCTGCGGGCCCGGCTCACCGCGCTCGGGGTCGGCGGGGTGCAGGCGCGCACGTTCCACGCCGCCGCGCTGCGGCAGGTGCGCTACTTCGCGCCCCGCCTGCTCGCCGGGCGGGCCATGCCGGAGCTGCTGGACAGCAAGGCGCGGATCGTCACGCTCGCCGCCGCCCGGGTCGGCCTGCGTGCCGACCGGGCCGCCGCCCGGGACCTGGCCGGCGAGATCGAGTGGGCCAAGTCGTCCCTCGTGGAGCCGGGGGAGTACGTGGCCGCCGCCGCCAAGGCCCTGCGCGACACCCCGCACGAGCCGGCGAAGGTGGCCGAGGTCTTCGTCGCGTACGAGCAGCTCAAGCGGGCCAACGGCGTCATCGACTTCGAGGACATGCTGCGCGCCGCGGTCTGGGGCATCGAGGAGCACCCCGACGTCGCCGAGCAGGTCCGGGGGCAGTACCGGCACTTCGTGGTCGACGAGTACCAGGACGTCAACCCGTTGCAGCAGCGGCTGCTGGAGGCGTGGCTCGGCGGCCGGGACGACCTGACCGTGGTCGGCGACGCCAGCCAGACCATCTACTCGTTCACCGGGGCGACCTCGGCCTACCTGGTCGACTTCCCCCGCCGCCACCGCGGGGCGACCGTGGTCCGGCTGGTCCGCGACTACCGCTCCACCCCGCAGGTGGTCGGCCTGGCCAACGCGGTGATCTCCCAGGCCCGGGGCACCGAGGCACGGCTGCGGCTGGAGCTGGTCGGGCAGCGCCCGCCGGGCCCCGAGCCCGAGCTGCGGATCTTCACCGACGAGCCGGCGGAGGCCGCCGCCGTGGCGACCCGCTGCAAGGCCCTGGTCGACGCCGGCACCCCGGCCCGGGAGATCGCCGTGCTGTTCCGCACCAACGCCCAGTCCGAGGCGTACGAGAAGGCACTCACCGAGGCCGAGGTGCCGTACGTGGTGCAGGGCGCCGAGCGGTTCTTCGAGCGGGCCGAGGTGCGGCAGGCGATGGTGGCGCTGCGGGCCGCCACTCGCTCGATCCCCGGCGAGACCCCGCTGCGCGACGCCGTGGTGGAGGGGCTCGCCGCCGTCGGCTGGGCCCCCGACGCCGCCCCGGCCGGCGGCGCGGCCCGGGAACGCTGGGAGGCGCTCGCGGCCCTGGTGCAGCTCGCCGAGGAGCACGCGGCCAGCCCGCCCGTGCTGCCGATCGGCGAGGCCGCCGCCGTGCAGCGCCTCGTGACGCTGGCCGACTTCAACGATGAGCTGGCCCGCCGCGCCGCCGCGCAGCACGTGCCGACCGTCGAGGGGGTGACCCTGGCGTCCCTGCACTCCGCCAAGGGCCTGGAGTGGGACGCCGTCTTCCTGGTCGGGCTCTCCGAGGGCACCCTGCCCACCACGTACGCGCGCACCGCCGAGCAGGTCGAGGAGGAACGCCGGCTGCTCTACGTCGGCATCACCCGCGCCCGGGCGCAGCTCTGGCTGTCGTACGCGGTGGCCCGCTCGCCGGGCGGCCGGGCCCGGCGGCCGTCGCGGTTCCTGCCCCAGCTCGACCGCTCCGGCGGTCCGACGGAGCGGGCCGGCGCGGCGACGCCCCGGCGGGCCGAGCGTCGCCGCAACCAGGTGGTGTCCTGCCGGATCTGCGGCGCGACGCTGCTCGCCGGCCCGGACCGCAAGCTCGGCCGCTGCCCGACCTGCCCCTCGGACATCGACGAGGAGCTGTACGAGCGGCTGCGCGACTGGCGGGCCCGGGTGGCCGCCGCGCAGAAGGTCCCCGCGTACGTGGTCTTCACCGACGCCACCATCACCGCGCTGGCCGAGCGGCGGCCCGGCCGGGCCGAGGAACTGGTCGCGATCGCCGGCATCGGCCCCCGCAAGATCGGCCTGTACGGCGAGCCGGTGCTGGCCCTCGTGGCCGGCGCGGCGGTCGACGAAGTCTGCCCCGAGAAAACTTTGAAAATCGACCCGTAAATTCGTTTGCCCTCGCCCCGGGGCGAGGAATAGCCTCAGGGCACACCTCGCGAGCAGCGCCATTCCGGCTGCTCACGGGGGTGGAGACCCAGTCGGCATCGAGGAAACGTCAGGGAGGTGGCACCAATGGAGATCTACACCAACGAGCGTCCGCTGGCGCTGCCCGCTGCCGTCGCTCCGCTGTCGGCTGTCCGGGTGGTCCCGGCCGCTCGACCGTCGGCTCCGCAGGCGCACCAGGTCCAGGTTCAGGCCGAGCTGAACCTGACGGTCGCGCCGCTCACCGGAGCCGAGGGGACCAGTGGCTTCACGGGCATGGACATCGAGGGCGCCAAGCAGGGCACCGATGTCCGCGGCGTTCCACCTCGAGGTAGACCGGTCTGATCACCAGACCAACCGGCTCACCTCGAGGCCGCGGAACCCGCTACCGGGATCCGCGGCCTTAGTTTTTGCCCCGCCGAAGTACGTCGGCAGTCCGATCCACGAGATCGAAGTGAGAGAGAGGTGACCGGGAGATGAGTCTGGCGTTGGCCCCCGTCGACCTGAGCGTCGAGCTGGAGGCGAACCTGCCCTGCCGGAAGTTCGACCCCGACCTGTGGTTCTCCGACCAGCCCGCCGAGCTGGAGTTGGCCAAGTCGCTCTGCGGGGACTGCCCGCTGCGCGTCGAGTGCCTCGCCGGCGCGGTCGAGCGGGCCGAGCCCTGGGGCGTCTGGGGCGGCGAGATCTTCGAGCGTGGCGCGGTCGTCCCGCGCAAGCGGCCCCGGGGCCGCCCGCGCAAGGAGGACGTCGCGCGCGACGCCGCACTGAAGGTCGAGGCCGAGGCGCGCCTGGCGGCCAGTGGGCTGTCCACGTCGCGGCACGCCGTCCGGTTGGCTGCCTGACACACCCGATCCGCACCACCCCGCCGGTGTCCACCGGCCCGAGCAAATCAGAGAAGGTCGATACGCATGCTGCACATTCCCCACGGCGCCGTCGAGCTGCAACTACTCCACGAAGCGTTGTCCCGGGCCCGAATGCCCCGGCCTCAGGCCGGTCGCACCACCACGAGCACTGAGGCAACCCGCACCACCCGAACCGCCCGTACCGTCGCGATGAACAGCCGCAACCAGTCGGCACGCGACCTGGGCGTCCACTGACCGATCACCACACCCGCGCGGGGCGGGTCGGCCGCCGGCCGACCCGCCCCGCGTCGTCGTACCGGGGTACCGCTAGCGACCCGCCCGTCGCCCCTCGTCAGGTGGCGCCTGCCGCCCGGCGCGGCGCAGTCCGTCGCCCCGACGCGGCCCGTGGCCCCGGATCAGCCGACCGGGGCGAAGCCCGGCAGCCAGCGCTCCAGGATCGACCGGTACGGCGCCTTCGCCTCCAGCTGGCACAGCACCCCGATCGAGCCGAGCGTCACCCGGTGGATCAGCAGGTACGACGGCGGCAGGTTGAGCTGCCGACTGAGCTGGTACGCGGGCGAGCGCGGGCTGGCCAGCCGGGTCGCCTCGGCCCGCAGCCAGGCCCGGGTGAACCGGAACTCCTCCTCGGCCACCGGATCCAGCATGGGCCGGATGAAGTCGAGCACGGCCTGGGCGTCGATCTGCTCCGTCCGGCTGACGAAGCCCTCCTCGCGCAGCCCGTCGACCACCGCGTCCGCCTCGCCGCGCAGGGCCAGCCCGGCCAGCCGGCCGATTGGCTCGGGCGTGCCCTCCGGCATCCGGGCCACCGCGCCGAAGTCGATGACGCCGAGCCGGCCGTCGGGCAGCAGCCGGAAGTTCCCCGGGTGCGGATCGGCGTGCAGCAGCCCGGCGCGGGCCGGCGCGGACAGGTGCAGGATCGCCATGAGCCGGCCGGCCTCGTCGCGCTGCTCCTCGCTGCCCGCGCGGATGATCTCGGCGAGCGGGGTGCCCTCGATCCACTCGGTGACCAGCACCCGGGGGGTGGCGGTGAGCACCGCCGGAATGAAGATCTCGTCGTCGCCGGCGTACGCGGCGGCGAAGGCGCGCTGGGACTCTGCCTCCAGCTCGTAGTCCAGCTCCTCGGTGATCCGCTCCCGCAGCTCGACCAGCAGCGGCTTGACGTCCAGCCCCGGCTGGATCGCCCGGAACATGCCGCCCAGCCGGGAGAGCTGCTTGAGGTCGGCCAGCAGCGCGTCGCCGGCCCCCGGATACTGGATCTTGACGGCGACGTCCCGGTGCGCGCCGTCGTCCGGGTCCCGCCACACGGCCCGGTGCACCTGGCCGATGCTGGCCGCGGCGGCCGGGGTGTCGTCGAAGGAGACGAAGCGCTCCCGCCAGGCCGGGCCGAGCTGCTCGGCGAGCACCCGGTGCACGGTGGCCGCCGGCAGCGGCGGGGCGGCCTCCTGAAGCTTCGTGAGGGCCTGCCGGTAGGGGGCGGCGATCTCCTCGGGCAGGGCCGCCTCGAAGACCGACAGCGCCTGGCCGAACTTCATCGCCCCGCCCTTGAGCTGGCCCAGCACGCTGAACAGCTGCTCGGCGGTGCGCTGCTGGATCTCGGCGGAGATCACGTCGGACGCCAACCCGGTGACGCGCTTGCCCATGCCGAGGACGGTCCGGCCGGCGAAGCCGAGCGGCAGAGCGGCGAGCTTGGCGGTCCGGGACACGGCCCGGCGCGGGATGTCGGTCACCCGGCCATTGTTACCGACTCGGCGGCCCTGCGGCTGCTCCGCTGCCGGGCCGGAGCCGCCCGCCCCCGGATCGTGGCGGCCCAGCCCTCGTCCCGCCCTCGGATCGTGGCGGCTTCGCCCTCGGCTCGTGGCGGCCCAGCCATCTCCCCGCCCTCGGATCGTGGCGGCCTCGGCCCCGGCTCGTGGCGGCTTCGCCCTCGGATCGTGGTGGTCCCGGCTCCCCGGGATCGTGGCCGTCCGTGGTGCCGCCGGGGCCCGCCCCGGGGTCAGTGGCCCGGCCCGGCGCAGCGGCACGACGGGTGGGGCGGCCAGGCCCGCCGGCGCAGCCGGCCCGCCCCGGCGATCTCCACGGCGCAGCCGAGGGTCTCCGGGGTGCCGCCGTCGAGGTGGGCCAGTGCCTCGGCGGCGGCGTAACCGGCTGCGGCGAGCAGGGTTGCCGTCCCGCCGGCCTGGCCCGGCGCGTCGGTGGCGAGCTGCGCGGCGAGCGTCGGCCAGCCCGGGTCCCGGTCCGTGCGGTGCAGGTCGACGCAGCGCAGGCAGGGCCCGATCGGCGGACGGACCAGCGGCCCGACCGTGGGCACCCCCTCGCGGAGGCCGAGCAGCAGGTGCGGTTGACGGCGCTGGGCGAAACCGGCAGCGACGAGGGCCGCCGGCCGGTCGAGGCCGAGCTGGAGCACGAGCTCGGGCCGACCGCCGCGCAGCGGGCGGGTGACGGTGCCGGGGGCGACCCGGTCCACCGCGTCGCGTAGGGCGGCGGCGAGCGGCCGGCCCAGGTCGGCGGCGGCGAGGCCCGTGCCGACCAGGTCGGCCGGGCACACCGGCCCGGCCAGGTCCGGGCGCACGTGCCCGACCCCGGCCTGGGCGAGCGCGACGGCGACCGGCGCGCCGAGCCGCCCGCCACCGGTGACCAGCACCCGCGCGGCCCGCCGTCGCCGCAGCACCTGGGCCGGCGTGCCGGGCAGCGTCGGAGCGGCGAAGGCCAACGCCCCGGCCTCCGCGCTGAGCCGCCGCCGCGCCGGGCCCGCGAGGTCGCGGGGAAGCAGCGTGTGCGCGGGTACGACCAGCCCGGCGGCGCACAGCGCGTCGACGAGTCCGCGTGCCTCGTCCCGTGCCACGTCGGCCCCGGCGGCGTGGGCGAGCACGAGGCGTTCGCTGCGGGTGCCGTCGAGCAGGTCGAGCACCCGCACGGCGCGGGGGTTGGCCACCTCGACGAGGACCGCCCGGCCCGGCTCCAGGCCGAGCTGGAGCGTGTGCCGGTCCCGCCAGAGGCGGGTCAGGCCGGGCAGCAGGATGGGGCGGGGCAGCGGATCGCGGGTCATGACGACGAATCGTGACCGAGTCCCTGCTTTCCGTCGATCGTTGTCCACAGGTGCGCACCCGCTTACGCAGGGTTGTCCACAGCAAGTCGCGGGTTATCCACAACCGGCCGGTAACCATGTCGGGTGACCGACACTCCCGCACCCCGGAAAGGCGACGGGGGAGGGCGGCCGATGGCCGCCCTCCCCCGTGCCGGACCCGGACGGGTCAGACCTTCGCCTTGCCCAGGATGCGGTTCACTGTTGTGCCGCACACCGGACACTTGCCCTTGGCCATGTTCATCCCGGTCTTCGAGACCTCGACGTGCCCCTCGAAGTCCCGCTTCTCCTTGCACTTCACGCAGTAACCGTTGTAGGTCTGGGCCTGGTCGGCCACGGTGTCCTCCTCGTCTCGTCCGCCGGTCAATCCGGTTCCGGCGGGTTGCCCGGCGGCGGGCCACAGGGGGCGCCGGCGCTGGGACTTCTCCGCGGCCACCCTCGTGACCGCTGGTCCGCGGACCCTACCCAGGTGCGGGCGGTTCCATGTCAGCTGTGCTTCGACACTGTGAGCAAGTCGACGTCGAGAGTGTGCATGCCGAATTACGTCGGATAAGTCAGTTTCGCGGGGACACGCCGGGTGAACCCACTCAGATCGCCCGAGAGGCGGCCCCGGGCGGGCGGCCGGCGGCGTGATCACATACCGTGGGGCGGAGGCGCGCGCCGTCCCGACGCGGCCACCACGAACCGTGACGGAGCCCTTCCGTGACGGTCCGCAAGGATTTTTTTCGGGACTCCTGGTCACCAACCATGACTTTCCGGGCGCGTGTCGTGGTGTTGACTCTTGCGGACCCCTGGTCAGTACCCATTAGCTTTCCTTCGTGACAGCAATCCAAGGCTGCGCGGCCCGCTGATGGCAGGGGCGCGGAAGCCGGTCGTCGAAGTACGGCGCAGCCAGCGCCGGCGACGCACGGTGTCCGCCTATCGCGACGGCGAACGGGTCGTGGTGCTGATCCCCGACCAGTTCTCCCGGGCCGAGGAGACCGAGTGGGTCGACCGGATGCTGGCCCGGTTGGCCGCCCGCGAGGGGCGCCTGGTCCGCACCGACGACGAGCTGTTCGGCCGCGCCACCCGGCTCCGCGGTCTCTACCTCGCCGAATACGGCGACCAGGCCGTCCCGGTGAGCGTCCGCTGGGTGACCAACCAGAACGGCCGCTGGGGCTCCTGCACCCCCGCCGACCGCACCATCCGCATCTCGCACCGCATCCAGGACATGCCCGACTGGGTGATCGACTACGTCCTGCTGCACGAGCTGGCCCACCTCATCGTGCCCAGCCACAACGCCCGGTTCTGGGCGCTGGTCGGCCGCTACCCGAAGGCCGAGCGCGCCCGCGGCTACCTGGAGGGCGTCGCCGCCGCCTCCGGCACCCCCCTACCCCACTAAATCCCCACTAACCCCCCCCACCCACCCGCCACCCTCACCCCCCGTGCCCCCGTGCCCCGCCCCACTCCGCCCCGCCCCGCCCCCGCGCCGATCTTGCAGTTGGGGCCCCGGCAAAGGGGGTGAAGCGGACTTTCGAGGGGCCGAAAGTGCAAGATCGGCGCGGGGGTGGGGTGGGGGAGAGGTGGTGGGGCGGGGGGAGAGGGTTCGTGGCGGGCTCGTCTAGGGTCGGCGGGTGGCCCGACGTGTGGTGGTGGCGTTGCTCGGCCCGGTGGCGTGGACGCCCCCGGGGATCGACCCGGCGGCCTGGCGGGCCGCGCTCGCGGAGGACGTGGTGGACCTGCTCGCCACCCTCCAGGAGGTCGAGACCGCGATCGCGGCCGTCCCGGCCGACCGTGCCCTGGCGGAGTCCGTCACCTGGCCCGGCATGGCCGTGTACGAGGTGCCCGCCGCCACCGGCACCGCCGTCCTCACCGCGCTGGCCGGAGCCGGGTACGACGAGGCTGCCGTCGTCGCCGCCGACGCCCCGGACCTGCCCGGCCTGACCGTCGGCAAGCTGCTCCGCCCGCTGACCACCCGGCCGGTGGCCCTCGCCCCGGTCGAGGGCTCCGACACCGGCCTGCTCGGCGTCGCGTCCCGGCTGCCCTTGCCCGCGTGGCTGCCCGAGGTCGACCTGGACGCCGCGCACCCGGCCGAGGTGCGCCGGGCCGCCCCGCGCCCCGGGGACGTGGCCGTCACCGCCGCCTGGCGGCGGATGCGTGGCCCGGCCGACCTGGCCGCCCTGGACCCCGCCGTCGAGGGCTGGGAAACCACCCGCGCCCTGCTCTCGGCCCGCCCCTGAACCCGCCTCCCGCTCCACCCCACCCGCCCCGCCGCCGCCCCGCCCGGCCCTCGGTGATCAAGAGCTTTGCGTCACCGTGGAGAGATCCACACTGACGCTTCTTTCTTGATCACCGGGGCGAGGTGGAGGCGGTGCGGGGTGGGGTGGGGGAGCGAGCGGGTGGGGTCAGGGTTGGGGGGTGGGGGGATCCGAGGGGCCCGGGGTGGGCGGGGGTTGTTCCTCGGGGCCGCCCGGAGCGGTGAAGTCGAAGGTGGCCAGCTCGTCGTCGAGGTCGAGCCGGGCCGTGGCGAACGCCACCGGGTCGGTGAAGTCGTCGTCGGAGGGGAGCAGGTCGGGGTGGCCCCAGACGGCGTCCCGGCCGGCGATGCCCCGGTGCTCGGTCAGCGCCGCCCACAGGGTCGCCGCCTCGCGCAGCCGGCGCGGGCGCAGCTCCAACCCGACCAGCGCGGCGAACGTCTGCTCGGCCGGCCCGCCGGCCGCCCGCCGACGGCGGAACGCCTCGCCGAGGCGCACCACGTTGGGCAGGCGCTCGCCGGCGGCGTCGTCGACCACGTGGCAGACCCAGCCCTCCACCAGGGCGAGCGCGGTCTCCAGCCGGGCCAGCGACGCCTTCTGCGCCGGGGTGTCCTCGGGGGTGAAGATGCCCTCCAGGGCGATCGCCTGCATCGACTCCGGGTCGGTCGGGTCGACCCGGCCCATCGCCTCCTCGATCGCCTCCCGGTTGACCCGGATGCCCGAGGCGTACGTCTCGACGGCGGTGAGCACGTGCCCGCGCAGCCACGGCACGTGCTCGAAGAGCCGCTGGTGGGCGGCCTCGCGCAGGGCCACGTACAGCCGGACCTCGTCCTCCGGCAGCTCCAGGCCCTGCCCGTACACCCGGATGTTGGCCGGGATCAGCGCGGCCGTGCCGGCCGGGCCGAGCGGCAGGCCGATGTCGCCGGCGGAGAGCACCTCGGCGGCGAGCGAGCCGAGGGCCTGGCCGAGCTGCCCGCCGAAGAGCGCGCCGCCCAGCGTCGCCACCATCGACTGCATCGGGCCGAGCTGGGCGCGGGCCTCCGGCGGCACCAGGTCGCCCATCGCGCCGACCATCCGGCTGGCCACCGGGTCGCACAGCTTGCGCCAGACGTCGAGCGTCTTGTAGATCCACTCGTTGCGGTTCCAGGCCAGCGAGGTGCGGATGCCCGTCGGCCAGGCGGTGGCCGGCTCCAGCCAGAGGTCGGCCAGGCGCAGCGCCTCCTCGACCGCGTGCCGCTCGTAGGGTGAGGCCGCCGGGTCGCCGGTGGCGGCGAGCTGACTGGCGGCCACCTGCCGGGCCAGGTCCCAGTTGACCGGTCCGCCGCCCTGCGCGGAGAGCAGGTGCTGCAACTGCGACATGAACTGCTGCATCGCCGCGGGATCGTTGGGGTCTGGTGGTTGCCCACCCGGGAGCGCGAAACCGAACGGAATATCAGGCACGACCTCTACGGTACGCGGGCTGCGCCCCAGGCAGCCGTCACCGGCGTTGCGCTGAGGGCGAAGTCCCCGTCACCCTCGGGCACCCACCGCCGCTCGGTACGCTCACCGCCATGAGACGTCGCGGCGTGACCGTCCTCCTGGGTGCCCTGTTGACCGCCCTGCTCAGCTTCGGCGTGCTCAACGCGCCCATCCCGTACGTGGTGCTCGGCCCCGGCCCGACGGTCAACACGCTCGGCACCGTGGACGGCAAGGAGGTCATCCAGGTGACCGGGCGGGCGACGTCCACCTCCGCCGGCCAGCTGCGGCTGACCACGGTCGGCGTGCAGCCCACGGTGCGGCTGCGGTCCGCGCTGGCGGGCTGGTTCTCCGCCGACGAGGCGGTGGTGCCGCGCGAGCTGGTCTACCCGCCGGGGGAGACCCAGCAGGAGGTCGAGCAGCGCAACGAGGAGGACTTCCGCAACTCGCAGACCAGCGCCGAGACCGCCGCGCTGCGGGAGCTGGGGTTCCCCGTGCAGGTGCTGGTCAAGACCGTGACGGCGGGCGGCCCGTCGGAGGGGGTGCTCAAGCCGGGCGACGTCGTCACCTCGGTCGACGGCACGCCGGTCACCAGCGCGGGCAAGCTCACCGAGCTGATCCGCGCCAAGCCGGCCGGCACCGCCCTGACCGTCGGCTACACCCGCGCCGGTGCCGCCGCCACGGCCCGGATCACCAGCCGGGAGTCCGACGGCCGGCCGCGCATCGGGGTCGAGATCGACCAGCAGCAGCCGCACCCGTTCACCCTCTCCATCGACCTCGGCGACATCGGCGGGCCGAGCGCCGGCCTGATGTTCGCCCTCGGGATCGTGGACAAGCTGGAGCCGGCCGACCTCACCGGTGGGACGATCATCGCGGGCACCGGCACCATCGACGACGAGGGCCGGGTGGGCCCGATCGGCGGGATCGCCCAGAAGCTGGTCGGCGCGAAGGACTCCGGGGCGAAGGTGTTCCTGGTGCCGGAGGCGAACTGCGCGGAGGCGGTGCGTAACCCGCAGCCCGGCCTGCCGTTGCTCAGGGTGGGGTCGCTGGCCGACGCGCTCACCGCCCTGGAGACCCTCCGTGCCGGGGGCCAGCCCACCCGCTGCTGACCGACGCGCCCGCCCGACCCGCCGCCCGGCGTGACCGTGGGCCGACACTCTCAGGAACACCCCGTACTCTGGGTGCCTGGTCGGAGCCGATCACATCGAGCGTGCGGAGCCAAACAGTGGTCATGCGTAGCAGCCCCCTGCCGAGGATGAGCCGGCGCGGACGCGTCACCATCGGCGTCCTGGTCGGGGTGTTCGTCCTCTTCACCCTCCTCGGATGGGGGGTGCAGGCGTGGACGGACTGGCTGTGGTACGACGAGGTGCGATACACACAGGTCTTCACCGGCGTGCTGGCCACCCGGCTGCTGCTCTTCCTCGTCGTCGGCCTCGCGATGGCGCTGGTCGTCGGCGGCAACCTCTGGCTGGCGCACCGGCTGCGCCCCAAGCTGCGGCCGCACTCGCTGGAGCAGGCCACCCTGGAACGCTACCGGATGCTGCTCGGCCCCCGGCTCGGCCTGTGGATCAGCCTGGTCGCCCTGGTGGTCGGCCTCTTCGCCGGGCTGTCGGCGCAGAGCCGGTGGAACCAGTGGCTGCTGTTCCGCAACGGCGGCGACTTCGGCGTCAAGGACCCGGAGTTCGGCGTCGACGTCGGCTTCTACGTCTTCCAGCTGCCGTTCTGGCGCTACGTGCTGGGCGTCGGCTTCACGGCGGTGGTGCTGGCCCTGCTCGGCGCGCTGGCCGTGCACTACATCTTCGGCGGCGTGCGCCTGCAGGGCGTCGGCGACCGGATGACCAACGCCGCGCGGGCCCACCTGAGCACGCTCGTCGCGGTCTTCGTCCTGCTCAAGGCCGTGGCGTACGTGCTCGACCGGCGCAGCATGCTGCTGGAGTACAACGAGGGCGCGAAGCTCTACGGCGCCGGGTACGCCGACATCAACGCGCTGCTGCCGGCCAAGGAGATCCTCGCCTACATCTCGGTCGTGGTGGCCATCGCGATCATCGTCTTCTCCAACGCGGTGATGCGAAACCTGGTGTGGCCGGGCATCTCGCTGGCCCTGCTCGGCGTCTCCGCCGTCGCCATCGGCGGCATCTACCCGTGGGCCGTGCAGACCTTCGAGGTCAAGCCGAGCGCCAAGGACAAGGAAGCGCCGTACATCGAGCGGAGCATCGACGCCACCCGGGCCGCGTTCGGGCTGGCCGACACGAAGATCCAGCCGTACGCGGCGAGCAACCTGGTGCCGCCGGCGAGCCTGGGCACCGACGCCTCCGTGGTGCCGAACGTCCGCCTGCTCGACCCGCAGCTCGTCTCCGAGACGTACACCCAGCTCCAGCAGGTCCGGGGCTTCTACGACTTCGGCCCGAAGCTGGACATCGACCGGTACGCCGCGGGCGGCAAGACCTCCGACTACGTGGTCGGCGTCCGGGAGGTCAACTACGGCGAGCTGACCGACCAGCAGAACACCTGGATCAACCGGCACACCGTCTACACCCACGGCTACGGGCTGGTGGCCGCGCCGGCCAACCAGGTGGTCTGCGGCGGCCAGCCGTACTTCGTCTCGGGCTTCCTCGGCGAGAAGACCCAGGAGGCGTGCTCCTCGCAGACCGAGCAGATCCCGGCCACCCAGCCGCGCATCTACTACGGCGAGCGGATGGAGCCCGAGGACTACGCGATCGTCGGGCAGGCCAACCCGGAGCGCAACGCCGAGTTCGACCGGCCGACCCAGACCGGCGGCGAGCAGTACTACACCTACACCGGCGAGGGCGGCGTCGAGATCGGCTCGTTCACCCGCCGGCTGCTCTACGCCATCAAGGAGCAGGAGTCCAACTTCCTGCTCTCCGAGGCCGTCAACGAGAACTCGAAGCTGCTGTACGTGCGCAACCCCCGGGACCGGGTGGAGAAGGTCGCGCCGTTCCTCACCCTCGACGGCGACCCGTACCCGGCGGTGGTCGGCGGCCGGGTGCAGTGGATCGTCGACGGCTACACCACGGCCGCGACCTACCCGTACGCCGAGCGGGTCAACCTCCAGGCGGAGACCACCGACGAGCTGACCGGCCGGGGCACGTTCCAGCTCGCCCGGGAGAACGTCAACTACATCCGCAACTCGGTCAAGGCCACGGTCGACGCGTACGACGGCACGGTCCGGCTGTACGAGTTCGACCAGACCGACCCGGTGCTCAAGGCGTGGAACAAGGCGTTCGGCGGGGACCTGGTGCTGCCGAACGACAAGATCCCGGCCGAGCTGCGGGAGCACTTCCGCTACCCGGCCGACCTGTTCAAGGTGCAGCGCAACCTGCTGACCAAGTTCCACGTCACCGACCCGGGCGACTTCTACTCGGCGCAGGACTTCTGGCAGGTGCCGAACGTGCCGGACAACCCCGACGGCGGGCAGAAGCAGCCGCCGTACTACCTGTGGACGCAGTTCCCGGGGCAGACCGCGCCGCGCTTCCAGCTCACCTCCGCCGTCACCCCGAACGGGCGGCAGAACCTCGCCGCGTTGATCTCCGGGTCGTACGTCGACGGCAAGCCGCAGCTGGAGGTGCTGGAGCTGCCCGACCAGACCCGGATCTCCGGGCCGGTGCAGGTGCACCAGCAGATGACCAACAACGCCAACATCCGGCAGCAGCTGAACCTGCTCTCGTCCAACCAGGCCCAGGTGCAGTACGGCAACCTGCTGTCGCTGCCGTTCGGCGACGGGATGCTGTACGTCGAGCCGGTCTACGTCAAGAGCAACCAGCAGGACGCGTACCCGCTGTTGCAGAAGGTGCTGCTCTCCTACGGCGACGGCGGCTCGTACGTGGTGCTCGCCAACAACCTGACCGACGGCATCAAGCAGCTCGTCGACCAGGGCAAGCAGGCCGCCGAGGGCGGGACCCCGCCGCCGACCGGCGGCACGCCGCCGCCGGGCGACGGCAGCAACGCCCCGCCCCTGACCGGCGAGCTGGCCGAGGCGGCGAGCAAGGTGCAGGCGGCCATCGCCGAGGTCAAGGCCGCCCAGACGTCCGGTGACTTCGAGCGGTACGGCCGGGCGCTCAAGGCCCTGGACGAGGCGATGACGGCGTTCCAGCAGGCCCAGCAGGCGGCCAGCCCGACCGCTCCGGCCGCCCCGTCGGGTTCGCCGTCCGCCTCGCCCAGCGGTGGTTCCGCCCCGTCGCCGTCGGCGACGGCAGGGGGATGACCAGCGGTTACGCCCCGGCCCGTGGGCCGTTTTGCGGCCCGCGGGCGCGGTGCGTTAGGGTTAACGAGCCGACGCGGGGTGGAGCAGCTCGGTAGCTCGCTGGGCTCATAACCCAGAGGTCGCAGGTTCAAATCCTGTCCCCGCTACTCGTTCGGAAAGGCCCCGGAGTTCGCTCCGGGGCCTTTCGCGTGGGCCGTGTCGAATCGGTCGGGCGGTGTCGGCGGATCGGCATCCCGGCGGTTCCGGCGCTCCGGCGGTGCGGCGCTCCTGGGGGTTCGGTGGTCCTGGGGGTTCGGTGGTCCGGTGCTGCGCCGGTCGGCGGCCGGGCTGAGCTGCGGTGCGGTGGTCCGGCGGCGGGCTTTCGGGGGGCCGCTGATCTCCGCCGCGGGGATGCGCTAAGCTTTGTGAGCCGACGCGGGGTGGAGCAGCTCGGTAGCTCGCTGGGCTCATAACCCAGAGGTCGCAGGTTCAAATCCTGTCCCCGCTACTCGTTCGGAAGGGCCCCGGAGTTCGCTCCGGGGCCCTTCGCCTTTCCCACCCCGCATGCGCGGGCCCTTCGCCTTTCCCGCCCCGCATGCGCGGGCCCTTCGCCTTTCCGCCGCACGCGCTGCCCCTCTCCACACCCCGCCGCGAGGCTCCGCGCGCCGCCGGGCACGCCGTCCGGCGAATCCCCGGCCGTCCCGCGTGCTCCACTTGCGTTCCTCGGCGAGGATGGGGGCATGTCTTCGTGGAACAAGTGGTGGGGCCGGCTCAGCACGGTCCTCGGTGCGGTCGTGCTGTCGGTCTTCGTCCCGGTCGCGGCCTGGGCGTCCACCGGCACGGGTGAGCTCGTGGTGGAGGCCGCCAAGCGGCGGTCGAGGGGCGGCGGCATCGGCTTCCTCGGGCTGCTGTGCTGCCTGGTCGTCGTCGGCGGGATCGTCCTGCTGGTGGTCCTGCTCATGCGCAACCGGCGCAACCGCCCGCCGCGCTGACTCCGGCGGCCCGTGGACCCGGCCCGGCCCGGGCCCGTGTGCCCGGCCCGGGCCCGTGTGCCCGGCCCGCCCCGCGTCCGCGTGCCCAACATCGCGCTCGAACCGGGAAAGAGTGGCCTCCGGCCACTCGGAGGCCACTCGATCCGCGATTGAGCACGATCTTGCCGGCGGTGACCCGAGGGCGGCCACCCGAGGGCGGCCACCCGCGGGCGCGTACCGAAAGCGGGCGCCCGGGGCCGGCGGGCACCCGAGAACGGGCACCCGCGGGCGGGCCCGGGCGGGCTGCGGGTCCTGCCGGCGGGTCAGGAGGCCAGGGCGGCCTCGGCCTGGGCGACGAACCGGGTGGCGGCCGCCCGGGTCCCGGCGCGGCCAGAGCGCACGCCCTCGGCCGTCTCGACCAGCAGGGCCCGGACCCGGGCGTGCCCCTTCGGCGGCGGGCCGGGGGCCGGGCCGAGCTGGTCGGCCACGGTCTCGGCGAGGGCGGCGGCGGCCTGCTGCCCCGGGTCGGCCAGGCTCTCCCGCACGTACCGGCGGATGGCGAGGTTGGGGCTCACCCCGCGTTCGTGGCCGAGGGCCAGGCCGGCGTCCATGTTGTTGGTGAGGAACTGGATGACGTCGGCCACCAGGGCGGGGTGCCGGGTGCCCCGGAAGCCCGCCCAGTACATCGAGGCGCGCGGCCACTGCGCCGCCGGTGGCCCGGGGAACGCGGCCAGGGCCAGCTCGTCCCGGGTCTGCCGGCGGAACTCGGGGAACTGGTGGGCCCAGGCGAACGACGCGGCCGTGTGGCCGGTGACCACCAGTTGCCGTCCCGGCTCGCCGCCGTCGGCCTGGTCCACCAGGGCGGCGCTCGGGGTGGCGCGCCGGGCCCGCGCGTTCTGCCACAGCTCGAACCAGTCGACCAGCTCGGTCGCGCCGAAGCCGAGCTGCCGGCCCTGGTACAGCTCGGTGCCCCCGGACCGCAGCCACAGCCAGAGCGCCCGGTGGTCCCCGGACGGGTCCATGGTGCCGGCCACCCGGCCGTCGGCGGCCCGGGTGACCCGGGCCGCCCAGTCGACGTACGCGGGCCAGGACATGCCGGTGCGGGGCTCGGCGACGCCGAGCCGGCGCAGCAGGCTGCGGTTGTAGACGAGGGCGGCGGTCGTCTGGGCGGCGGCGACCGCCACGGTGCGGCCGTCCACCTCGCCGTAGCGCGCCAGCTCCGGCGGGAGCCCCCGCAGGTCGAGCCTTTCGTCGGTGACGTACCCGCCGAGGTCGAGCAGGATCTCCCGCCGGGCGTACTCGGCGAGGACGGTGTCGTCGACCTGGATCAGGTCGGGCACATTGCCGCCGGCGGCCTGGGTGGCGAGCCGGTCGTAGTAGCCGGGCAGGCCCTGCCAGGTGACCCGGAAGCTGACCAGGTTGTTGCGGGAGGAGTAGAGCCGCAGCGCCTTCTCGGTCGTCTCGGCCCGGGCGGCGGTGCCGTACCAGAAGACCGAGAGCTCGACCGGCCCGTCCTCGACCGGGCGGTCGTCCTCCCGGCGGCCGCAGCCCGCGAGGCCGGTCGCCGCGAGCGGCGCCCCGAGCAACGCCCCGAGCAGCCGCCGCCGGCCCGGGTCCGGGCCGGTGCGGGGCGGTGGGGTACGGGCGTCGCGCACGGGTGCTCCTGGTCTGTCCGGCGGGGGTCGGACCATTTACACAGCCGGGGCGGGCGGGTGTCAACGGCCGCCGGCCCGACGGGTGGCCGTCCCGGGGCGTCCGCCGGCCCGTGGTGTACTAGGGCGCGTGGAACTTCTGCACTCGGGCAAGGTCCGGGACGTCTACGCCGACGGCGACGACCTGATCCTGGTCGCCTCCGACCGGATCTCGATCTACGACGTGGTGCTGCCGACCCCGGTGCCGGACAAGGGCCGCCTGCTCACCGCGCTGTCCCTGTGGTGGTTCGAGCAGCTCGCCGACCTGGTGCCGAACCACGTCGTCTCCGTCACGGACGTGCCGACGGAGTTCGCCGGCCGCGCGATCCGCTGCCGGCGGCTGGAGATGGTCCCGGTCGAGTGCGTCGCGCGGGGCTACCTCACCGGCGGCGGCCTCGCCGAGTACGAGCGCACCGGCGCGGTCTCCGGCGTGGCGCTGCCGAGAGGCCTGGTCGAGGCGTCGATCCTGCCCGAGCCGATCTTCACCCCGTCGACGAAGGCCCCCAAGGGCGAGCACGACGAGCCGATCACCTACCAGCAGGTGGTGGACAAGGTCGGCGCGGAGACCGCCGCGCGGCTGCGGCAGATCACCCTCGACATCTACTGCCGGGGGGCGGAGCTGGCCGCCGACCGGGGCATCCTGGTCGCCGACACCAAGATCGAGCTGGGCTGGGCGGCGGACGGCACCCTCGTCCTCGGCGACGAGGTGCTCACCTCCGACTCGTCGCGGTTCTGGCCGGCCGAGTCGTACCAGCCGGGCCGGACCCAGTTCTCCTACGACAAGCAGTACGTCCGGGACTGGGCGACCGGCGGCGGCTGGGACAAGCGGCCCCCCGCCCCCGAGGTGCCCGCCGAGGTGATCGAGGCGACCCGGGCCCGCTACGTCGAGGTCTACGAGAAGCTCACCGGCCGCACCTGGTCCTGACCGGCCCCGGCCCGCGGCCGGTCAGTCCACCCAGTCGAGGGTGCGCTGCACGGCCTTGCGCCACTGGCGCAGCTCCCGGTCCCGCTCGTCCGGGGCCATCGCGGCGGTCCACTGCGCGTCGGAGCGCCACTGGGCGCGCAGGGTGGCCAGGTCCGGCCAGAAGCCCACGGCGAGGCCCGCCGCGTACGCCGCGCCGAGGCAGGTCGTCTCGGTGATCCGGGAGCGGACCACCGGCACGTCCAGCACGTCGGCGAGGAACTGCATGAGCAGCCCGTTCGCGGTCATCCCGCCGTCGACCCGCAGCCGGCGCAGCGCCACGTCGGAGTCGGCGTTCATCGCGTCGACCACCTCGCGGGTCTGCCACGCCGACGCCTCCAGCGCCGCCCGGGCCAGGTGCCCCTTGGTGATGTAGCCGGTCAGCCCGGCGACCACCCCGCGCGCGTCGCTGCGCCAGTGCGGGGCGAACAGCCCGGAGAACGCCGGCACCACGTAACAGCCGCCGTTGTCGTCGACCGTGCGGGCCAGCTCCTCCACCTCGGCGGCGGTGGAGATCAGGCCGAGGTTGTCCCGCAGCCACTGCACCAGCGACCCGGTGACCGCGATCGCGCCCTCCAACGCGTACACGGCGGGCTGCCCCTCGATCCGGTACGCGAGGGTGGTCAGCAGCCCGTGCGAGGAGATGACCGGGCTCGCGCCCGTGTTGAGCAGCAGGAAGCTGCCGGTGCCGTACGTGCACTTGGCCTCGCCGGGCTGGAAGCAGGTCTGCCCGAACAGGGCGGCCTGCTGGTCGCCGAGGGCGCTGGCCACCGGCACCCCGGCGAGCGGCCCGTCGACGGCGGTGCCGTAGACCTCGGCGGAGCTGCGGATCTCGGGGAGCATCGCGCCCGGCACGCCGAGCGCGTCGAGCAGCTCCGGATCCCAGTCGAGGGTGTCCAGGCCCATCAGCATGGTGCGGCTCGCGTTGGTCACGTCGGTGACGTGCCGCCCGGTCAGCTTCCAGATCAGCCAGCTGTCCATGGTGCCGAACAGCACCTCGCCCCGCTCGGCCCGCGCGCGCAGCCCGTCGACGTTGTCCAGCAGCCAGCGCAGCTTCGGGCCGGCGAAGTAGGTGGCCAGCCGCAGCCCGGTGCGCTCGCAGAGCCGCTGCTCGCCGTACGCCTCGGCGAGCGCGCGCAGCTGCGGCCCGGTGCGGGTGTCCTGCCAGACGACGGCCTTGGCGACCGGGCGGCCCGTGGCGCGGTCCCACACGACGGTGGTCTCCCGCTGGTTGGTGATGCCGACGGCCGCGATCCGCTCCGGGCCGGTGCCGGCCGCGTCCAGCGCCTCGCGGACGACGATCCGGACGTTGTCCCAGATCTCCTCGGCGTCGTGCTCGACCCAGCCCGGCCGGGGGAAGTGCTGCCGGTGCTCGCGCTGGGCCACGGAGACGATCTCCCCGGCCCGGTCGAAGACGAGGCACCGGGACGAGGTGGTGCCCTGGTCGATGGCGGCGACGTACTCTCCGGTCACCGCAGCACCGTACCCGCCCCGCCGCCGGGGCGCCGCCCATCGTCGACGGGCGGGCCGGCGCGGTGTCAGTCCGACACGCGCCCGCCCGCGTCGAGGAGCGGGCCGAGGGGCGTGCCGATCCGGACCGTGGTGCCGGCCGGGCCGGTCTCGACGTCCATGGCGTCGCTCAGCTCCCGGGCCAGCCAGAGGCCCCAGCCGCCGGCGGTCTCGGGCGCGGGGCGGCTCCGGTCGTCGAGCCGCCGGGAGCTGATCCCCCGACCGTGGTCGGCGACCTCGCAGACCAGGCGCCCCGGCTGCCGCCACAGCCGCAGCCACCCCCGCCCGCCGCCGTGCCGCACCGCGTTGGTGAGCAGCTCGTTGACGGCCAGCACGAAGTCGTCCAGCCGTTGCCCGCGCAGCCCGACGGCGTGCGCGCAGGAGGTGACCGAGTGCCGGAGCTCGGTCACCTGTGCCTGGTCGAAGGCCTCGGCGATCAGGAGGGTGGTGTCGATGGGCACAACCGTACGCCGTGTCGGTCGGGGCAGCCATGATCGTCCGCTGTGCCCGGGGCAGGTGGCGGGCGGGTCGCCCCGGACGGCAGGCGATCAGGCGGGGCGCGGGCGTGTGGCATCGTGTCGGGGTGCCGTCGACGACCGGTGGATTCGAGGTCCCGCTCTGGCGGGCCGTCGCGGTGTTCCGGTTCGCCGCCCTGGCGTACGTCGGCCTGATCGTGGCGCGCGACGCCAGCGGGTACGCCCACCCGGTCGTCGCCGGCCTCGTCCTGCTGGTGATGCTCGGCTGGACGGTGACCACGGCCCTCGGCTACGCCCGCCCCGCCCGGCGGGGCTGGCCGCTGCTGGCCGCCGACCTCGCCGTCGTGGTCGGGGTGCTCCAGGTCAGCCCGTGGGCGGTCGGCCGGTCGGCCCTCGCGGCCGGCGCGCCCAGCCTCGCCGTGGTCTGGCTGGCCGGGCCGGTGCTCGCCTGGGCGGTCTCCGGCGGGCGGCGGCGCGGCACCGTGGCCGCGCTGGTGGTGTGCGCGGCCGACCTGGCGGCCCGGGAGCGGATCGGCCAGTCCGCCCTCACCGGCTGGATCCTGCTGCTGATGGCGGGGGCGGTGGTCGGCCACGTCGCCCGGCTGGCGGTGACCGCCGAGCAGCGGCTGCACCGGGCGGTGGAGCTGGAGGCGGCGACCCGGGAGCGGGAGCGGCTGGCCCGGGACATCCACGACTCGGTGCTCCAGGTGCTCGCGCTGGTGCAGCGGCGCGGCGCGCACCTGGACGGGGAGGCCGGCGAGCTGGCCCGGCTGGCGGGGGAGCAGGAGGCCGCCCTGCGTGCCCTGATCGCCGGGGCGGCGTCCCCCGGCGACGCCGGCCCGGCCGGGCCGGACACCCTCGACCTGCGCGCCCTGCTCGGCCGGTACGCCTCGGCTACGGTTTCGCTGTCCGCGCCGGCCACCGGCGTCCCGCTGCCCGCCCTGGTGGCCCGGGAACTCGCCGCCGCGACCGGGGCGACGCTGGACAACGTGCGCCGGCACGCGGGCGGCCGGGCCTGGGTGCTGATCGAGGACGAGGGGGAGACGGTGACGGTCTCGGTACGCGACGAGGGGCCGGGGATCCCGGCGGGCCGGCTCGACGAGGCGGTCCGGCAGGGCCGGCTCGGGGTGGCGCAGTCGATCCGGGGCCGCGTCGCCGACCTGGGCGGCACGGTCACCATCACCTCCACGCCGGGCGCGGGCACGGAGGTCGAGCTGACCGTGCCGAGGACGCCCCGGTGAGCGCCGCCGACGCCCCGCCCGGCGTGCGGGTGATGGTGGTGGACGACCACCCGATGTGGCGTGAGGGGGTGGCCCGCGACCTCACCGAGGCCGGTCACCTCGTGGTCGCCACCAGCGGGGAGGGCCGCCAGGCCGTGCGGGTCGCCCCCGCCGCCCGGCCCGACCTGGTGGTGCTCGACCTGCAACTGCCGGACATCTCCGGGGTGGAGGTGATCCGGGGGCTGCGCGCGGCGCTGCCCGAGGTGCGGGTGCTGATGCTCTCGGCCAGCGGCGAACAGCAGAGCGTCCTGGACGCGGTGAAGGCCGGCGCGACCGGCTACCTGGTGAAGTCGGCGGCCCCGGCCGAGTTCCTGGACGCGGTGCGCCGCACCGCCGCCGGCGAGCCGGTCTTCACCCCCGGGCTGGCCGGCCTCGTGCTCGGGGAGTTCCGCCGGCTCGCGGCGGGCGCGGGCGGGGCCGCCGGGGACCGGGGGGCGGCCCCGGCGGGCCGCCCCGCCGACGCGCCCCGGCTCACCGACCGGGAGACCGAGGTGCTGCGCCTGGTCGCCAAGGGGATGTCGTACAAGCAGATCGCGGAGCGGCTCGGGCTGTCCCACCGGACGGTGCAGAACCACGTGCAGAACACGCTGGGCAAGCTCCAGCTGCACAACCGGGTCGAGCTGACCCGCTACGCGATCGAGCGCGGCCTCGACGCCTGACCCGCCGGGCCGGGCGCGACCGCCCCACCGGCCGGCGCATCCGGTCGGCCGGGCGCGGGGGCCCGGTCAGTGCGCCCCGGGCGGCCGGGTCTCGTGGATCGCCAGCTCCTCGGCGCTCGCCCCGCCACCGGCGGAGCCCGCGTCGTACGCGACGTTGTCGGTCTCCAGGTCGGTGTGCGCCCCCTCGTCCGGTTCCACCAGCCGGCCCACCTCCGCGTCGGCGACGCTGCCGAGCTGGCCGTGGTCGTAGAGGGAGACGGGGGAGTGCGGGTCCGAGGTGGGGCCCGGGTCGATCACGTCGGCGTCGAGCTGCGCCTGGGCGGCGGCCTCCTCGCTGTCCGCCTCGGCCGCGATGTCCGGGTCGACCGGGCCGGCCAGCGGGTCGTCGGCGGGGCGCTCGAAGCTCTCCCGCTGGAGCTTGTAGTCCAGCGACTCGCCGTCGAGCTGCTCCTCGGCGGTGGTGCCGTACCGGTCCACCGCCACGGGCATGCGGTCGCCGGGCAGCTGGGCCGGCGCCGGGCCGTCCGCCTCGCGACCGGTCTCGACGTCGTCGTTGGCGGTCGAGTCGTCGTCGGCGGTGTCGGGCAGGCCGTCGGCCTCCGGGTCGGAGACGGGGGTCGGGTACTCGTCGTCGCGCATGGCTGATCACTACCCGCTGCCCACCGCCCGTAACCGGCCACGGGCGGGCGAAGCGGGGTCAAGCGTGCCGGTCCGGCCCGCCGTCGGGCCGCGCGCCCCCGGTGTCCGGGTGCGCGACGTCCGGGTCGGGACGCGTGTCCCCGCCCTCGGGGTGCACGACCGCCCAGACGAGCTTGCCGTCGGGCAGCAGGGTGCTGCCCCAGCGGCGGGCCACCGTGTCGATCAGCAGCAGCCCCCGGCCGCCGGCCAGGTGCGGCGGGGTCACCCCGGTGTACCGTGGCTGCCGCCGCGACCGGTCGCGCACGCCGAGGTGCAGCGTGCCGTCGCCGGGGGCCAGCCGCAGGGTCATCGGGGTGCGCGCGTGCGCCACCACGTTGTTGACCATCTCGGTCACCGCGATGCAGCCCGCCTCGGCCAGAGCGCCGATCCCCCACCGGGCGCAGCCGTCGGTGACCAGCGCCCGGGCCTGCCGGGCCGCGCCGACGACCGGCGGCAGCGCGGTGGTGGTCGCCGCGGCCATCGGTGCCCGGGTCAGCGCCGCCGTCGCCTCCGCCAGGGTCGCGCAGACCGGCAGCTCCGGGCCGGCCGCTGCCCCCGTCGGGTCGACGACCAGCACCCCCGCGGCCGGCCAGTCGGCGATCTCGCGGCGCACCTCGGCGAACAGCCCCCGGGCGGGGGCGGTCAACCGCAGCCGGGTCAGGTCGACCACCACCGGGCCGGGGCGGTCGCAGAGCCGCACGAGCAGCGCGTCCCGGACGGCGGCGGTGCCGGCGGCGTCGAGCACCCCCGTCAGCCGGAGCACTCCGGACGACTCGTCCGTCTCCACCACGCAGCGCAGGTCGGTCGGCATGATCGTCCCATTGTGCGTCGTGGCGACGGACGGCGCATCCTGCCGGTCGGGCGAGTTCATCAGCGGTCCGCCCGCGACCGCCTGGCCCGGGCCGCCATCGTGCCGACCGCCGTGCCGGCGGCGGCGAGCCCGAAGGCCGTGGTCATCCGGACCAGGTGCCGCCGCCGGCCGTGCCACCCGCCGTCCCGCCGGGCGGTGGCGTCGGCGACGAAGACGTTCCCGGCGCTGTCCGGCCGCCGGGCCGGCCCGAACTGGGTGCGGTGGACGTACCAGCCGAGGACGCGTTCGGCCAGTGCGGGGGCGAGCCGCCACTGCGCGCCGAGCAGCCGGGCGGCCCCGCCGGCGTACGCCTCGCGGCGCGGCCGGCGCAGCAGCCGGACGACGGTCTCGGCCACCAGCTCCGGCGGGTACACCGGCGGGGGCGGCACCAGCTCCCGGCCGGTGTGGTTGGCGGCGTGCCGGAAGAACGGGGTGTCGATGCTCGCCGGCAGCACCGTGCACACGGAGACGTTGCCCCGCCCGGTCAGCCGCAGCTCCTGCCGCACCGTGTCGGCCAACCCCCGGATGCCGTGCTTGGTGGCGTTGTACGCCGACTGGTAGGGCATCGCCACCTCGGCCAGCACGGAGGCGTTGTTGACCAGGACCCCGCCGCCGGCCGCCGCGAGGTACGGCAGAGCGGCCCGCATGCCGTGCACGACGCCGAGCAGGTTCACCTCCAGCACCCGGCGGAACTCCCGCACCGGTATCTCGTCGAACAGTCCGACCGCGCTCACCGCCGCGTTGTTGACCCAGGCGTCGATCCGGCCGAACTCCTCCGCCGTGCGGGCGGCGAGGATCTCCACGGCCACCGGGTCCGTGACGTCCGTGGGCACGGCGAGCGCCTGCCCGCCCAGCTCCCGGCACCGCGCCGCCACCCGCTCCAGGGCGTCCTCGCTGCGGGCCGCCAGCGCCACGGCCGCGCCCCGTCGGGCGAGGGCGTACGCGGTGGCCGCGCCGATGCCGCTGGAGGCGCCGGTGAGCACGACGACGGCGTCGTCGAGGGTGCGGGTCAGAGGCATTCCACGCCCGTACCCCGGTGGGGCCCGCTCATGCCGGCGGCCCGGCCCGGATCGGCGGCCGGCGGCCCGGACCGGCGGGGGACTTGGCAGGTTTCGGCTCCGGGCGGCGCGGTTAATGGGACCCTCTGACCGGGAGGACCCACCAGCTCAACGAACCGCATGGAGGTGACCCATGCGCGTCGGCCTAGTGTGCGCGCACTCCGGCCCGTCGCGGCCCGCCGACGGCCCCGTCGTCGGCACGCGCGAGCACATCGCGCGGGTCGCCGCCGAGCTGGCCGGGCGCGGCCACGACGTGCACGTCTACGAGCGCCGGGACGATCCCGCGCTGCCCGCCACGGCGGAGGTCGACGGCTACCGGGTGGAGCGGGCGCCGGTCGGCCCGGCCGCCCCGATGCCCACCGCCGAGCTGGTCGGACACGTGTCCGAGTTCGGGCGGTGGCTGGCCGACCGGTGGGCCGGCGGGTGGTCCCCGGAGGTGGTGCACGGGCACTACTGGGTCGGCGGCCTGGCCGCCGCGCACGCGGTGCGCGAGACCGACATCCCCGTCGTGCAGACCTTCCACTCGCTCGGCGTGGAGCAGCTGCGCCACCTCGGCCCCGGCTACGACGGCCCGGGCACCCGCATCCCGCTGGAGCGGGCCCTGACCCGGGCGGTGGACATCGCGGTCGCCCAGTGCAACGACGAGGTCGACGAGCTGACCCGGATGGGGCTGCAACGCAGCTCCGTGGCGATGGTCCCCACCGGGGTCGACACCGACCAGTTCCACCCCGACGGCGAGGCGGCCCCGCGCGACCAGCGCTCGCGCATCCTCTCCGTCGGGGGCCTGACGCCCGGGCACGGCCACGACGACCTGATCCGGGCGATGCGGCTGGTCGGCGATGCCGAGCTGGTGATCGCCGGCGGCCCGCCGGCCGACCAGCTCGCCGGCCACGCCGAGGCGCGCCGCCTGCGCGAGCTGGCCGAGCGCACCGGGGTGGCCGAGCAGGTGACGCTGGTCGGCGCGGTGCCGCACGACCAGATGGCCACCTGGTACCGCTCGGCCGACGTGGTGGCCTGCACCCCGCACTACTCGTCCGCCGGCCGGGTCTCGCTGGAGGCGATGGCCTGCGGCGTGCCGGTCGTCGGGTACGCGATGGGCGGCATCGCCGACGCCGTCGTCGACGAGGTCACCGGGAAGCTGGTGCCGCCGGGCGACGTGCGGGCCCTCGGGATGACCCTGCGCCGGCTGCTCGCCGACAACGCCGGCCGGTTCGCGTACGGGCACGCCGCCGTGGACCGGGTCCGGTGCAGCTACACGTGGGAACGCACGGCCGGCGCGCTGGAGCGGCTCTACGAGCGGGTGGTGCTGCGCCGCAAGCCGGTCGAGGCGGCGTAGCCGGAAACCGGCCCGCGTGCACGATGCCGGGGCGGCCGGTCAGCGGCGGGGGCGGGCCGGCGCGCCGGCGGGGAGCATCCCCCGGGCGCGTTCCCGGGAGACCACCTCGTGGTGGTGCTGCGGCTCGGCGTAGCGCGTCAGCCCGATCACCGCGGCCAGCGTGGCCAGGAAGCCCAGGGCGGCCAGCCACTCCCGGCCCGGCCAGATCTTGTCGTTGAGCAGCAGCAGCCCGACGATCGCGGCGGGCACCGCCCCGGCCGCGTCCATCGCGGCCACCGCCGCCGTGGTCGAGCCGCGCTGCATGGCCAGGCCGAGCAGGAGCTGGCCGACCAGCGAGTGGGCCACCAGCAGGTAGAGCAGCGGGTCCCGGACGAACCCCTCCACGCTCGTCACGGCGGCCAGCGGGCGGGCGGCCACCGCCGCGGCGGAGAAGGCCAGCCCGGCCAGCGAGCCGAGCGCTACCGACCCGGGCGCGCCGTGCAGCCGTACGGCGAAGAAGCCGACCACGGCGATCACCGCGAGCGCCGCCGCCAGCGTGACCAGGCCGGCGGGCCCCAGCGGCCGGGACTGCGCCGGCTGCGCCGACAGCACCAGGCCGGTGACCCCGAGGACGAGCAGCGCCAGCAGCCCGACCTCGGCGGTGGGCAGCCGCCACTTGAGCACCAGCACGCCGAGGATCGCGGTCACCCCGAGCCCCGCCGCCACGCTGGCCTGGACCAGGAACAGCGGCAGGTCCCGGCGGGCCAGGAAGGCCAGCACGAAGCCGCCGACCTGGCAGGCCAGCCCCACGAGGTAGGTGCGGTGACCGGCCAGCCGCAGCAGCAGCCCCGGGTCGAAGGTGTGGTGCACGGTGGTCCGCGCCGCGGCGACGGACTGGAGGAGGTTGGCGAAGCCGTACGCGACGATCATCGCCGCCAGGAAGCACCAACCGGAGGACACCACCTGGCGAGGATAGAGGCTGGCGGCGCTCAGCGCGCGGCCGGCCGACCCAGCCTCGCCAGGATGTCGGCGTGCAGCGCCCCGTTGCTGGCCACGGCGCTGTTCTCCACCGCGGCGTCGCCGCCCGGGGCGGGGCGCCCGGCCAGGTCGGTGAACGTGCCGCCCGCCTCGGTCACGATCGGCACCAGCGCGGCGACGTCCCACAGGGACAGTTCCGGCTCGACCATCACGTCCAGGGCCCCCTCGGCGAGCAGCATGTAGCCGTAGAAGTCGCCGTAGGCCCGGCTGCGCCAGGTGTCCCGCATGAGCTGGAGCACCGGCTCCAGCAGCCCGGCGGACTCCCACCCCGACAGCGACGAGTAGCAGAAGCTGGCGTCGGCGAGGCGGCCCACCGCCGACACCCGGATCGGCGCGCCGTGGGCGGCGTCCGGGCCGGCGTACGCGCCCGCGCCGAGCGCGCCCCACCAGCGGCGGCCCAGCGCCGGCGCGGAGACCAGCCCGAGCACCGGCCGGTCGCCCTCCAGCAGGGCGATCAGGGTGGCCCAGACGGGCACCCCCCGGACGAAGTTCTTGGTGCCGTCGATCGGGTCGACCACCCAGCGCCGCCCGCCCGGGGCGGCCGGGGGCTGCCCGCCGTACTCCTCGCCGAGCAGGCCGTCGCCGGGGCGGCGCTCCGCCAGCAGCGCCCGGATCTGCCGCTCCACGGCCGTGTCGGCGTCGGAGACCGGGGTCAGGTCCGGCTTCGCCTCCACCCGCAGGTCGAGGGCCCGGAACCGGGCCGTGGAGATGGCGTCCGCGGCGTCGGCGAGCAGGTGGGCGAGGGCGAGGTCGTCGGCGTACCCGGTCATGCCGCAAACGGTAGCGGCGGCCCGGTCACGCTCCTGCCGGCGGGTCGCCGTGCCCGCCTTCCGCGTGCGACTGCGGGGCTCGCCGGCTCACTCCTCGCGCACGCCCGGGTTGCGCTGGTCGGGCTCGCGGCTATCGCCCTCCCCGGACCGGGAGGCCAGCAGCCGGCGGTACGAGGCCAGCCGGCGCCCGTCGGCCTTGCCGGCGGCCACCCAGGCGTCCAGCGCGCAGTCGGCCTCCTCGGCGGTGTGCTGGCAGTTCACCGGGCAGTCGACCGTGCCCTCCACCAGGTCGGGGAAGCCGTGCAGCAGGCTGTCGGCCGAGACGTGCGCCAGCCCGAAGCTGCGCACCCCCGGGGTGTCGACGATCCAGCCCGGGTCGGTGCCGACGCCGGGGCGGGGCGGCAGCCGCAGCGCCACCGCGCTGGTCGACGTGTGCCGGCCCCGGCCGATCGCGCTGACCACCCCGACCGCCCGGTCGGCGTCGGGGACCAGCCGGTTGACCAG
The DNA here is from genome assembly GCF_014205165.1 of Micromonospora carbonacea. Classification (NCBI taxonomy): domain Bacteria; kingdom Bacillati; phylum Actinomycetota; class Actinomycetes; order Micromonosporales; family Micromonosporaceae; genus Micromonospora; species Micromonospora carbonacea. The sequence continues at coordinate 755,338 of NZ_JACHMZ010000001.1, forward strand.
CGTCGACTTGCCCACCCCGGAGTGGCCCACCAGGACCGACACCCGGCCGGCGAGCAGGTCGCGCAGCGCGTCGAGGTCGGCGTCGGGCCGCAGCAGCACGTACGGCAGCTCCAGCTCGGCGTAGTAGCCGAGCACCTGCTCCGGGCCGGCCAGGTCGGCCTTGGTGAGGCAGAGCAGCGGATCGATGTCCGCGTCGTACGCGGCGACCAGGCAGCGGTCGACGAACCCGGTGCGCGGCGGCGGGTCGGCCAGCGCGCTGACGATGACGAGCTGGTCGGCGTTGGCCACCACGACCCGCTCCAGCCGCCCCTCGGGGGTGTTCTCGTCGTCGTCGGCGGTGCGCCGCAGCACCGAGGTGCGCTCGGCGATCCGGACGATGCGGGCCAGCGCGCCGGCCGCCCCGGAGGTGTCCCCGACCAGGCCCACCCGGTCGCCCACCACCACCGACTTGCGGCCCAGCTCCCGGGCCCGCATGGCGGTCACCAGCAGGGCGTCGGGGTCGCCGCCGGGCAGCAGCACGCACGTGTAGCGGCCCCGGTCCACGGCGATGACGAAGCCGTCGACGGCGTCGGCGTGCCGGGGTCTCGTGCGGGTCCGCGGGCGCGACGACCTCCCGGGCCGGACCCGTACGTCGTCCTCGTCGTACTCCCGCCGCTTCGTCGCCAGGACGCCCTCCGTCGGGTCAGCTCGCTCCGGTCACCATCGCCGACCATAGTGCCGGAAACTCCGGCATGGTCTTGGAGGTGCACGACACGTCGTCGAGCTCGACGCCGGGGACCGCCAGGCCGGTCACCGCCGCGGCGTGCGCCATGCGGTGATCGTGGTACGTCCGGAACTGCCCGCCGTGCAGCGGCCGGGGCCGGATCTCCAGTCCGTCGGCCGACTCGGTGAGGTCGGCGCCGAGGCCGGTGAACTCGCGGGCGAGCGCGGCGATCCGGTCGGTCTCGTGCCCCCGGATGTGCGCCACGCCGGTGAACCGGGACGGCGAGTCGGCGAGCGTGGCGAGCGCGGTCAGCGCCGGGGTCAGCTCGCTGACGTCGGAGAGGTCGGCCTCGATGCCGTGCACCACGCCGGTGCCGCGCACGGTCAGCCCGCCGGTGGTGAGGACCACCTCGCCGCCCATCCGGTGCAGCAGCGTGCGGAGCTGCTCGACGGGCTGGGCGCTGCTGCGCGGCCAGCCCCGCAACGTGACCTCGCCGCCGGTGACCAGCGCCGCGGCGAAGAACGGCACCGCGCCCGACAGGTCGGGCTCTATCTCCCAGCCCCGCCCGGTCAGCGGCCCCGGCTCGACGACCCAGACGTCCGGGGTGCCGTCGTCGACGGCCGCCCCGGCGGCCCGCAGCATCTGCACGGTCATCCGCAGGTGCGGCGTGGACGGCACCGGCGGGCCGACGTGCCGGACCACCACGCCCCGGTCGAAGCGCGGCGCGGCCAGCAGCAGGCCGGAGACGAGCTGGCTGGAGGCGGAGGCGTCGATGACCACCTCGCCGCCGGCCACGCTCCCGGTGCCGAACACGGTCAGCGGGAGGCTGCCGGTGGCCGGGGACTCGACCCGCACCCCGAGGGAGCGCAGCGCGTCGATCAGCGGGCCCAGCGGGCGGGTGCGGGCCTGCGGGTCGCCGTCGAAGGTGATCCGCCCCTCGGCGAGCCCGGCGACCGGGGGCACGAACCGCATGATGGTGCCGGCGAGGCCGACGTCGACGTGCGCCGGGCCGGCGAGCGGGCGGGGCCGGACCAGCCAGCGGTCGTCGTCGGCGATCGACATGTGCGCGCCGAGGGCCCGCAGGCCGCCGGCCATCAGCTCGGTGTCGCGGGCGCGCAGCGCCCCGGCGATGGTGGAGGGGCCGCCGGCCAGCGCGCTGAGCACCAGCGCGCGGGCGGTCATCGACTTGGAGCCGGGCAGCCGCAGCGCGGCAACCACCGGGTCGGACGCGGTCGGAGCGGTCCACGGCCGCAGCGGCCGGGTCGCGGTCGTGTTCCCCACGGTCACATTCTGCCGCGCCCCGGCCGCCGCCGGACGGGCCGCCCGGGCGCGCTCCCGGTGGGCGGGACGGGCCTCCCGACGCCGGGCCCGGGCCGGGGCGGTCCCCGGCGGGACAGCCGAACGCGGCCCGGGGCGTTAGCGTGTGCCCCATGTGTGGGAGGTACGCCACGACCCGGAGCGCGGTCGACCTGAGCGCCGTGTTCGAGTCGGCCGACGAGACGCAGGGCCGGGCCCGGTCGAGCCACAACGTCGCCCCCACGACGACCGTGCCGCTGGTGCGGCTCACCCCGGAGGGGCACCGCGCCCTGTCCGCCGGCCGCTGGGGGTTCCTCCCGCCCTGGTCGAAGTCGCCCGCCGCCGGGGCCCGCATGATCAACGCGCGGGCGGAGACGGTGGCCACCAGCCGGGCGTACGCGCCCGCGTTCGCCCGGCGGCGCTGCCTCGTCCCCGCCGACGGCTGGTACGAGTGGGTCCGGCTGCCCGAGGGCGGGCGGCAGCCCTACTTCATGACCCCGGCCGACTCGTCGGTGCTCGCCCTGGCGGGCATCTGGTCGGTCTGGGAGGGGCCCGCCGGGCCCGTGCTGACCTTCAGCGTGCTGACCACCGCGGCGGTGGGCGAGCTGGCCCGGGTGCACGAGCGGATGCCCCTGCTGCTGCCCCGCCAGCGGTGGGCGTCCTGGCTGGGGTCGACCGACGAGCCGGCCGCCCTGCTGGCCCCGCCCGATCCCGGGTGGCTGGCGGGGCTGGAGATCCGCCCGGTCGGCCCGGCGGTCGGCAACGTCCGCAACGACGGGCCGGAGTTGATCACCCGGGTGCCCGCCCCGGCCGCCCCGGCCGACGAGGTGACGCTTTTCTGACAGTCGCCGCGGGCATTGTCGCGTGCTGATTTGCCAGAGTTGCGGGCGAATCGTCGCCTGAGCTTTTAGTCATCTTTACGGAAGACTCTTGTCCCGGTGTCTGAAAGTGCGATACAACACAGCGCCGGTAGTGGGTGACGATTCGTACGGTGCGAACGGCACTCATCGATCTTTCCGGTCCCACGGGGGAGGTGGGTGGATGACACGGGCGCGTATGCCCCGCCCGCACGAGGTGGCTGCCGCACGACGAGATCCGCGACTGTTGCGGGCGTTGCGGGAACGGCGGCAGGACGAAGCCTGGCGCACCAGAGGCACCTGCCAGAGCGTGGATCCGGAGACGTTCTTTCCGGCCCCCAACGAGCCGGCCGACGCGGCCGTCGCGCTCTGCCGCAGTTGTGACGTGCAGGGATCGTGCCTGGCCTGGGCGCTGGAGGTCGGTGACTGCCACGGCGTGTGGGGCGGCACCACCCCGCGCGAGCGCCGGGCCATGCTGGTCGCCTGGCGCAGCGAGGTCGACCCGAACCCCGACGCGGCCGACGAGGCCGGCCCGCCGGTGCGGGACCGGCTGCTCACCCTGGTGCCGCTGAGCTGACCGCCCCGGCCGTCCCGCCCCCCGGCAAGGACGGGACGGCCGGCGGCGGTCCGACAGCGCCCGCCGGGACGGCGGCGACCAACGGGACGGCGGCCGGGTGGGACGGCGGGCGCGCCCGCCTCCGGGTGGCGTGGGCCGGGTGCCCCGGGCCCGGCGACGTCCATCGGCTCCGGCGCGTGCCGGGTCGGTTCGCGGCGGTGACCCGCAGAATGGGCCCGTGCGAGACGCGGACGAGATCGTCACCCCACGCGGACCGGCCCGGGTCGACACCGACCTGCCCGCCGGCCCGCCGAGGGCGCTGCTGGCGCTCGGGCACGGCGCGGGCGGTGACGTCGACGCGCCGGACCTGGGCGCGCTGCGGGACGCGGCGGCCCGTGCCGGGCTCGTCGTGTGCCGGGTGACCCAGCCCTACCGGGTCGCCGGGCGACGCGCGCCGGCCCCCGCCGGGCACCTCGACGAGGCGTGGACGGCGGTCCTGGCCGAGCTGCGCCGGCGGCACCCCGCCGTGCCCGCGCTCGTGGTCGGCGGCCGGTCCAGCGGTGCCCGGGTGGCCTGCCGCACCGCGACCGCCGTCGGCGCGGACGCGGTGGTGGCCCTGGCGTTCCCGCTGCACCCGCCCGGTCGGCCCGAGCGTTCCCGGGCGGCGGAACTGGCCACCGGGCTGCCGACGCTGGTGGTCAACGGCGACCGCGACCCCTTCGGCGTGCCCGAGCCGGGCCGACGGGTGCGGGTGGTGGTCCGGCCCGGCGAGCGGCACGACCTGGCCGGCGATCCGGCCGGCACGGCCGCGGTGGTCGTCGACTGGCTGCGTAGGCGGGGCTGGGCGTCGCGCTGAGGCGCACCGGCCGTGACCCGGGGCCGTACGCCTCGTTGTCTCCGATGGTGTCGGGTGCCCGGTCCGGGCGGCCGACGCCGTCCCTCCCAGGCCCTTCCTGGTCCCAGCGTCGGCGCCCGCCGGGGCCGGGACCAGGAACGGGGCCGGCGGGCCGGAATGCCGGGACCCGCGCCCCGCGTTACCCCCACGGAAGAGACTTCTGCTTCAGGGGGGTGTGACCGGTGCCGACCGAGACGCGGAGCCGGGAACGGGACGAACGGGAGGCGCAGCAGCTCAGAAGGCTGCTGGGCGGACCGGACTGGCCCGCGGTGGCGGGGCCGGCCGGGCCGGGGTGGCCCGGGGCGGTGAGGACCAGCACACCGGCCGAAAGTGAATCTGCGGGCACTGCCCGGCGCGTATCCTCGGCGGGAAAGCATCCGACGCGAGGGGATGTGCGGTTGACCACCGAGAAGACGGACGAGCGCAGGGCCCGCTTCGAGCGGGACGCGATGCCATTCGTCGACCAGCTCTACGCTGCCGGGCTGCGGATGACCCGCAACCCGGCGGATGCCGAGGACCTGGTCCAGGAGACGTACCTGAAGGCGTACGCGGCCTTCCACCAGTTCGAGCAGGGCACCAACCTGAAGGCCTGGCTGTACCGGATCCTGACCAACACCTACATCAACTCCTACCGCAAACGGCAGCGCCAGCCCATCCAGGCGCCGACCGAGGAGATCACCGACTGGCAGCTCGCCGAGGCCGAGTCGCACACCTCCAGCGGGCTGCGTTCGGCCGAGACCGAGGCGCTCGACCGGCTGCCCGACAGCGACGTCAAGGAGGCCCTCCAGCAGTTGCCGGAGGAGTTCCGCCTGGCGGTCTACCTCACCGACGTCGAGGGCTTCTCCTACAAGGAGGTGGCCGACATCATGGGCACGCCCATCGGCACGGTGATGTCGCGGTTGCACCGGGGTCGTCGTAATCTGCGCAAGCTGCTCGAGGGCTACGCCGCCGAGCGCGGTTTCAGCGCTGCGCGGTCCCCGAAGGGCTCGACCGCCGCCGCCGGCCGGGAGGTGTGACGTGAGCTGTGGGAAGCCGCACGAGACGGACTGCCGTGAGGTGCTCGCGGAGGTCTACTTCTACCTCGACCTGGAGTGCGCCGAGGAGCGCCGGACGCTGATCCGGCGGCACCTCGACGAGTGCGGGCCGTGCCTGCGGGAGTACGGCCTGGAGCAGGAGGTGAAGGCGCTGGTCGCCCGCTGCTGCGGCAACGAGACCGCGCCCGAGCAGTTGCGCGAGCGGCTGCGGGTCCGCCTCACCGAGCTGGTGGTCTTCGAGACGAGCGAGTCCCGGGAGCTGGCCGACTGACGGCCGGCGTGCCTGGACGTGCCGGTGGCCCGGGTCGATCAGACCCGGGCCACCGGCGTCTCCGGCCGTGGGCGGCGAGGAGCGCTGAGCGGTCGGCGGTCGCCCGCCGCGCGACTCAGGAGTTGGGGCGCTTGCCGTGGTTCGCGCTGCTCTTCTTGCGGGCCTTCTTCTTGCGGGCCTTCTTCGCCATGCTGACCTCCTCGGGTGCTGGTCGGTGTCCGCCGGCGGCGAGCGCGGCGGTGGTCGCGTACCGGTCGCCCGGTCACCCGGGGCCGATCCGCTGATGCTAGTGCGGCCCGCCGCGGCCGTGGTCCGCCGGGGCACCGGTGGCGGGGCCGATGCTCCGTCGACCGGCCCGGTGTGGCGCGCGGGCCCGGCGGGATCGCATGTCGGGGGCCGCCGACGCGCCCGCGACGGTCCGGCACGTGATTGGATACCGATCGAGACACTGGCGGAAGAGGGAGGGCCCGGAGATGGCCGACGAGATCCGCGCCGAGATGGTGGCGAACGTGTGGAAGGTCGTCGCGTCGGCCGGGGACACCGTGTCCGAGGGGGACACGCTGGTGATCCTGGAGTCGATGAAGATGGAGATCCCGGTCGTCGCCGAGTCCGACGGCGTCGTCGAGCGGCTCGCCGTCAACGAGGGCGACGTGGTGCAGGACGGTGACCTGATCGCGGTGATCGGTTGACCGGGCTGCGGGTCCGGCGGGCCACCCCTGCCGACTTCTCGGCGGTGGCCCGGCTGACGGTCGCCGCGTACGAGGCCGACGGTCAGCTCAAGGGCGAGCACGGCTACGGTGCCGTGCTCGCCGACGTGGCCGCCCGGGCGGAGGCCGGCGAGGTGCTGGTCGCCGTCGACGCGGCGACCGGCGAACTGCTCGGTTCGGTCACGTTCGTGCTGCCCGGCACCCCCTACGCCGAGCTCTCCGGGCCCGGCGAGGCCGAGTTCCGGATGCTGGCCGTGGACCCGGCGGCCCAGGGCCGGGGGGTCGGTGCGGCGCTGGTGGAGGCGTGCCTGTCCCGCGCCGCCGAGCGGGGCTGCTCGGCGGTGGTGATCTGCGTGCGCGGCGGGCTCGCCGCGGCCGCCCACCGGCTCTACGAGCGGCTGGGCTTCGTCCGCACGCCGGAGCGGGACTGGTCCCCGCTGCCCGGGGTGGACCTGCTCGGCCTGCGGCGGGAGCTGCCCGGCCCGAGCTGATCCTGCGCCCGGTCGGTCCTGCTCGCGCTGCCGCAGCCTCCGCCGTCGACGGTGTCCGGCGTCGACCGGACTGCGGCGGCTCAGCCCTCGGCGATGCGGGCGAGCAGCTCGTCGGCCACCTCCAGGGCGATCTTCCGCCGCTCCTCGTCGGTGACGTGCGGGGTGCGGATGGCGAACCAGCTGCTGTGCACGGCGAACAGTGACAGGGCGGCGCGCAGCTGGGCTTCGGGCGACTCGTCGCCCCGGGCCAGCGCGTCGGCCAGCCGGAACATCCGGTCGCGCATCTGCTGCCCGGCGGCCAGGCTCTTGAGCGCGGTCTGGTTCTGCTCGAAGAAGCGCATCACCGAGGGCTGCTCGGTGGCGAACATGCTGTCGGCGTAGCGGGCAATCAGCTCCCGCCGCGTCGCCAGCGTGGCGGGCTGCCCGTCGGCCCAGGCGATCAGCGCGTCCATCCGGTCCAGCCGCTCCTCGACGAAGCTGCTGACGATCTCGTCCTTGCTCTTGAAGTGGTAGTAGAGGGCGGCCTTCGTCACGTTCAGCCGCTCGGCGATCTCGCGCAGCGAGGTCTTCTCGTAGCCCTGCTCGGTGAAGAGTTCGAGGGCCACGGCCTTGATGCGCTCCCGCGTGCCTGTGCTCTCTCTCACCCAAACCACCCAACTCGCTTGACGACCAGTTGCCACCCAACTTACCGTGCGGCTAGTAAGGTAACTAGCCGGTCGGCAAGTAAGTCGGTCACATCCCGGGGGGAGCTTACCGATGAGTCAGGAAGTCGAGGGCGCGGAGCGACGACCCAACATCCGGGTCGTCCTTTTCGGCCTCATGATCGCGATGATGCTCGCGATGCTCGACAACATGATCGTCAGCACCGCGCTGCCGCGCATCGTCGGCGAGTTCGGCGGGGTCGACCACTTCACCTGGGTCGTCACCGCGTACGTGCTGGGCACCACCGTCTCCACCCCCATCTGGGGCAAGCTCGGCGACCTCTACGGCCGCAAGGCGGTCTTCCTGACCTCCGTGGGCATCTTCCTGGTCGGCTCCGCGCTGTGCGGCATGGCCGGCTCCGGCGTGTTCGGCGGCACCGACAGCGGCATGATCGAGCTGATCGCCTTCCGGGCCGTCCAGGGCCTCGGCGCGGGCGGGCTGATGGTCGGCGTGATGGCGATCATCGGCGACCTCGTCCCGCCCCGGGAACGGGGCCGCTACCAGGGCATGATGGCCGGCATCATGGCCATCGCCATGGTGGCCGGGCCGCTGGTCGGCGGCTTCATCACCGACAACCTCTCGTGGCGCTGGGCGTTCTACGTCAACCTGCCGCTCGGCGGCGTCGCGCTGCTGGTGCTCGCCACCACCATGCACCTGCCGAAGTACCGCACCGAGCACCGGATCGACTGGCTGGGCGCGGGGCTGCTCTCGGTCGGCATCACCGCGATCGTGCTGATCACCACCTGGGGCGGCAACTCCTACGACTGGACCTCGCCGCAGATCCTCGGCCTGTCCGCCCTGGCCCTGGTGAGCCTGGTCGTGTTCGGCTTCGTGGAGCGGCGCGCGGCGGAGCCGATCCTGCCGCTCGGGCTGTTCGCCAACCGCAACTTCGCGCTGATCTCGATGATCGGCTTCCTGCTCGGCTTCGCGATGTTCGGGGCCATGAACTTCCTGCCGCTCTACCAGCAGACCGTGCAGGGGGCGTCGGCCACCAACAGCGGCCTGCTGCTGCTGCCGCTGATGTTCGGCATGCTGGTGGTCTCGCTGGCGGTCGGTCGGGCGATCACGAGGACCGGCCGGTACCGGATGTTCCCGATCGTCGGCGGCGTGGTGATGACCGCCGGCCTGGCCCTGCTGACCCGGCTCGACGTGGACACGAGCAAGGTGGAGTCCTCGCTCTACATGATCGTCCTCGGCGTCGGCATGGGCTTCCTCATGCAGACCTCGATGCTGATCGCGCAGAACAGCGTCGAGCAGAAGGACCTCGGCGCGGCCAGCGGCGCGGCCACCTTCTTCCGCTCGATCGGCGGCTCGTTCGGCATCTCGCTGTTCGGCGCGATCTTCGCCAACCGGCTCGCCGACTCGCCCGCCGGGTCCGCGTTCAGCGGCGGGGGCGAGGGCGGCCAGGTCGACCTGGACAAGCTCAAGCAGCTGCCGGCGCAGGCCCGCGAGCTGGTGCTCGGCGGTCTCGCCGACGCCGTCTCGCACGTCTTCTGGTGGGCCGTGCTGTTCACCGTGCTGGTGCCGGTGCTGGCCTGGTTCATCCGGGAGATCCCGCTGCGCTCGACGAACGACGCCCCGCCGGCCGCTTCGCCGGACGAACAGGCCGAGGCGGCCCTGGGCAAGGCGTCGGCGGTCTGAGCGGCGGCCCCGGCCGGGCCGCCCACCCCGAGCGCCGGGGCGGGCGGCCCGGCCGGCAGTGCCGCCGGCCCCGCCTCAGCCCCGGCGGCGGGTGAGGCGGCCCCAGAGGCGGCGCAGCCGGCCCGGGCGGGACCGGCCCGCCGCCGGGCCGGAAATCAGTTCGCCGGCCAGCGCGGCCGTCGCCGGGTCGAGGGCCGGGGTGGCCAGCGCCAGGTACGCCAGCGAGACCGCGATCGGCATGCTCCGGTCCCGGGCCACGGCCGCCGCGTCGGCGAGCCGCTCGGCCACCACGCCGGCCACGTCCTCGCGGACCGAGGGGTCCACCCAGGCGGCGGTGACCAGGGCGAACAGGGCCGCCTCGGTGATCCAGTCCTCCACCCCCCAGACCAGCTCGACAAGCGTCCGGCGGCGGGTGGAGGACGGCCACGGCTCGTCCGTGCGGTGGTGCAGCAGGCCCAGGCACGCCCACACCTGCACGCAGCGCACCCAGAGCGACGGGTCCTGCCCGGCCAGCACCCGGCCCAGCCCGGTCGGCGGGGCCGCGGGCGGGTGCACCAGCAGCCCGAGCAGGTCGGGCAGCCCCAGCGTGGCCAGGCCGACCGCCGCGTCGTACGCCGCCGGGGGGTGCGGCCACGCCGGGTGGGCGAGCTGCCGGACGCGGTCCGCCGCCTCGGCCGAGGGCGCCGGCACCGCCGGGGCGGCCACGGTGCCGTCCCAGCGCCACAGCGGCCGGTCGGTGGCCCGGCGGGGCTCGCGCGGGTCCGGCTCGGCCACCGCCGCCACCTCGACCCGCAGGCCGGGCGCGGCCGCCGCCACGGTACGCAGCGCGCTCGGCGGCTCCAGCGTCTCCAGCCGTACGGTCGCGCCGAGGGCGTCCTGCTCGGCGGCCAGGGCGTGCCGCAGCACGGCGACCGCCGCCCCGGCGGCCGGGGTGACCTGCCCCAGCCACGGCCGGCTGCGGCAGCACTCGGCGAGGTCGCCGTGCTCGTGCGAGTCGTCGGGATGGTCGCGGACGAAGTCGGCCAGCGCCACCAGGTGCGCCACGTCGCCGTCGCGCTGGAAGCGCAGCCGGTGCGCGGTGTGCACGGCGCAGTCGAAGGCGGGGTTCCGGGCGAGGGCCCGGTCGGTCCACTCCAGGGCCTCGTCGAGCCGGCCGGTGTCGGCCAGCGTGCCGGCGATGTCGGCGTACACGGCGAGGTCGTCCGGGTCGTGGTCGACGGCCCGGCGGAGCGCGGCGAGGGCGTCCCGGGTGCGGCCGGCGCTGCGGTACGCGTACCCGAGCCACACCTCGCCGAGCTTGGACGGGCGCACCCGTACGCCCCGGCCGGCCCAGCGGACCGCCAGGGCGACCTCGCCGAGGCGCCGGGCCAGCGCGGACGCCGCGCCCAGCAGCAGGGCGTGCTCGGGGTGGACGGTGACCGCGTTGCGGGCCAGGGTGAGGTACGGCGTCAGGGGCGCCCGGTCCGCGCGCGGCACCGGGTCGGGCGTGGCGGCGCACACCTGCATCAGCACCTGGGCGATGCCCTCCGGGTCGAGCCGTTCCGGCAGCTCGGGGGCCGTCACCCAGGGCACCCCGGCCCAGTCGGCGCTGCGGTCGTGCCCGGTGGCGGCGGCCAGCAGCTCCAGCCCCTCGGCGGGCCGCCCCGCCGCGGCGAGCAGGTGCGCCCGGGCCACCACCGTGCCGACGAAGGCGCGCTGGTGCAGGGGGAACAGGTCGAGGCCGCCGCCGCTGGCGGCGGCCAGCCGGGCCAGCGTCTCGTGCGCCTCGGGCAGGGTGGGCGACCGGGTCAGCGCGCCGGCGACGTGCCCGGCGGCGTGCGCCAGGTCCCCCTCGTCCAGCGCGAGCCGGGCCAGGGCCAGCTCCTCCTCCGCCGACAGCGGGGGATCGTCCCTTCCCTCGGACACGTGGGCCTCTCGGTGGTAGGTGCGGGCGGCCGGGCGGCGGATGCGTCCCCCGTCGCAGTGTCGCCGGGCCGGGCAAGCGTAGGTGATGTTGGCTCGGCTTGGTGATCCACTGCGCAATGCTGCTCGCAAGATTGTTCACGTACGCCGAAACATGCAAGACTGAGCAGGAAACGCGCGGCAATCGCGCAGGGAAAGGGGCACTCCGTGACGCGTGCAGGGGCCGGCATGGCCGCCGACATCTCCGAGCAGCCGGCCGGCTACGAGCGGCTGCTCTCCGCCGAGCACGCCGGGGCGATCGCCCGGGTGGCCGCCGTCGTCGCGCAGCGCCGCCCCCGGCACGTGGTCTTCACCGCGCGGGGCACCTCCGACCACGCCGCGCTCTACGCGGCGTACCTGACCGAGATCCGGCTCGGCCTGCCCGCCGGGCTCGCCTCGCCCAGCGCGGTCACCCTCTTCGGCGCACGCCCCGACCTGTCCGACGCGCTGGTCGTCGGGGTCAGCCAGAGCGGCGGCTCACCCGACCTGGCCGAGGTGCTGCGTGCCGCCCGCGCCTCCGGCGCGCTCACCCTCGCCGTGACCAACAACCCCGACTCGCCGCTGGCCGGGATCGCCGAGCTGAACGTCGACATCGCCGCCGGAACAGAGCGGGCGGTGGCGGCCACCAAGACGTACACGGCGGAGCTGCTCGCCCTGCTGCTGCTCGTGGAGGGCGTCCGGGCCGGCGACGGGGCGCTGCCCGCCGCCGAGCGCGCCGCCCTGGCGGCCCTGCCCGAGCTGGCCGCCCGCACCCTCGACGACCCCACCCCGGCCCAGCTCGCGCCGCGCTACCGGTTCGCCGCCCAGCTCGTCACCACCGGCCGGGGGTACGCGTACCCGACCGCCCGGGAGGCGGCGCTCAAGCTGATGGAGACCTCGTACCTGCCGGCGCTCGCCTTCTCCGGCGCGGACCTGCTGCACGGCCCGCTCGCGATGACCGACCCGGACGTGCCGGTGCTGGCCGTGGTCGGCTCCGGCCCCGGCGGCCGGTCGATGGGCGAGGTGCTGCCCCGCCTCGGCGAGCGCCGCGCCGACGTGGTCGTGGTCGGCTCGGCCGACGTCGAGGGGGCCACCCGGATGGCCGTCCCCGAGGTCGACGAGCGGTACGCCCCGCTGCTGGACATCCTGCCGTTGCAGCGCCTCGCCCTGGCGCTGGCCCTGGCCCGGGGCGAGGACCCCGACGCGCCGCGCGGCCTGAAGAAGGTCACCGCGACGATGTGAGCGCCCCGGGCCGGCCGGCGAACGTGGGGCGGGCCCGTGCACCCGCGCCGGCCGGGCCGGCGCGGGTGCACGGGCCGGTCGGTGTGAGCCCGGCCGGCCAGCGGGACGGGGCGCGGGTGGGCGTGGCACGCTGTGCAGCGTGTCCACGTTGCGCGACCTCGCCGAGGAGCACACCCAGCTCCGCCCCGCCGACATCGACCACCTGCACCGGATCGCCGGAGACTGGCAGCTGCTGTCCGACCTGTCCTTCGCCGACCTGCTGCTGTGGGTGCCGGTGGACCGCGACGGCACCTTCCTCTGCGTGGCCCAGGTCCGGCCGACGACCGCGCCCACCGCGTACCAGGACGACCAGGTGGGGCGGATCGTCGGCGGGCCCGAGGTGGCCCACCTGGAGGTCGCGTACGGCCAGGGCCGGATCTGGCGGGAGGGCGACCCGGTCTGGTACGGCGACGTGCCCGCCCGGCACGAGGCGATCCCGGTCCGGCTGCGCACCGCCGACGGGGAGGCCGGCGAGGTGATCGCGGTCGTCGGCCGGGACACCAACCTCTCCACCGCGCGCACGCCCAGCCAGCTCGAACTGAACTACCTGACCACCGCCGACGACCTCGCCCAGATGATCGCCGACGGCACGTTCCCGCCGCCCCGGCACCCCGGGGAGACGACGTCCGCGCCCCGGGTCGGCGACGGCCTGGTCCGGCTCGACGCCGGCGGCAAGGTCACCTACGCCAGCCCCAACGCGCAGTCCGCGTACCGGCGGCTCGGTTTCGCCGCGCACCTGGTGGGCGAGGACCTGGCCAAGCTGCACCGCCGGCTGGCCGGCGACCCCCTGGAGGGCACCGAGGCGGCCAATGGCATCCTCGCCGCGCTGCGCGGTGAGGGCCCGCCGCGGCGGGAGATCGACGCCCGGGGCGCGACCATGCTCACCCGGGCCCTGCCGCTGATGCCCGCCGGGGTGCCGATCGGCGCGCTGGTCCTGGTCCGCGACATCACCGAGGTACGCCGCCGCGACCGCGCCCTGATCACCAAGGACGCCACCATCCGGGAGATCCACCACCGGGTGAAGAACAACCTGCAGACCGTCGCCGCGCTGTTGCGCCTCCAGGCCCGCCGGGTGGCCATGCCGGAGGCGCGGGTCGCCCTGGAGGAGTCGGTACGCCGGGTCGCCTCCATCGCCCTGGTGCACGAGACGCTCTCCATGTCCAGCGACGAGGCGGTCGAGTTCGACGGCATCGTCGACCGGGTGGCCAGCGCGGCGACCGAGGTCGCCGCGACCGAGCAGACCGTCGGGATGCGCCGCCGGGGCAGCTTCGGCGTGCTGCCGGCCGAGATCGCCACCTCGCTGGTCATGGTCCTCAACGAGCTGCTGCTCAACGCCGTCGAGCACGGCTTCCCGCCGGCCGCCGAGCCCCCGACCGGCCCGGCGGACACCGCTTCGGCCGGCGGCTCCGGGGTGAGTGGGGTGCTTCCGCAGGTCGCCGCCGGGGTCGAGTCGGTGACACCGCCCGAGGTCGTCGTGTCGGCACACCGGTTCCGCAAGCAGCTGCACGTCACCGTCGCCGACAACGGGCGGGGCCTGCCGGCCGGGTTCGACGCCGAACGCGGCAGCCGGCTCGGGCTCCAGATCGTCCGGGCGCTGGTGACCGGCGAGCTGCGCGGCACCATCGAGCTGCGCAACGGCGCGGAGGGCGGCACCGAGGCGGTGCTGGTGGTCCCCCTCGTCCGCTCCTGACACCGGGCCACCCGTCCCCGGGGGCGGGGCGCTGGCGGGGGTGCCTGATCGACTCCAGGTCGGCGACATGGCGGTGTCCCGTTGCCCGGATACCCCCACCTGACCGGCATGGCCCGGCCGTCCAGCGGTGAGCGGGCGACGGGTCGGTCAGCCTCGGCGGCTGAGCAGCGCCACGGTCAGGCCGGGGCGTGGCCAGACCCGCTCGACGGCGAAGCCATCCCGCAGCGCCGTCCCCTTCGCGCCGGGCACCGCGTCGGCCGGGTCTGCCTGCCGGCCGGCGACCACCAGCCAGACCCGTCGCGCCCCGGCCAGGCAGGCGGCCGGGGCGGGGCACTCGTCGGTCCAGTAGTCGCCGCGCGCGTCGCGGCCCCGCACGGCCAGCGCGTCCGGGGGCTGCCGGTCGCCGAGGTGGTAGCCGATGCCGAGGTCCGTGAACAGCCAGCCGTCCCGGGGCGAGAAGACGATCACGTCGCCGGGGCGGCGTCCCGCGTCGACCACCCGGGCCGCCCCCCGGTAGTCGACCAGCGCGCCGCGCGGCCATTCGTGGCTACGCCGCAGCGCCACCTGGTCGGGCAGCCCGAGCAGGCCGGCGAGGAGCACCACGGCCAGCGCCGCCGGCAGCGCCACCGTGGCCAGCGCCGCCCCGGCCAGCAGACACGCGAACGGCACGGCGAAGAACAGGTAGCGCGGCACCCACAGCGGCCCGGCCAGCCCGGCCAGGAAGACCAGGGCCACCGGCAGGACCAGGCAGGCGGCGGGGGGCAGCCCGGCCCGGCCCGACCGGGCGACGCCGAGGGCGGCCAGGCCCAGCAGCAGCCCGCCCACCGCGCCGCTCTGGGCCAGCGCGCCGGGCAGGGCGGCCAGGTCGGCGGGGCGGGCCGGGTCCACCCAGTCGAGCTGCCGCCCCCGCTGGCCGGCTGCCAGCAGCACCAGGGGAGCGAGCACGACCGCCGCCGGCAGGAGCGCGAGCAGCCAGCCCCACAACGCCCGCCGCGGCCACCGGCCGGCGATCCGGGGGAGACCGTCCGGGCCGCCGGCCCCGCGGGCCGCCGGCCCGGGTACGCCGGGAGGATTTCCGTCGGTGGTGCCCGAGGTGGTGTCCGGAGCGTCCCGGTTGACGGTTGGCCGGATGGCGCGGCGGGCGGAGCGGTCGGCGGCCAGCACGACTGCCGCGTGGGCGGCGAGCAGGGTGAGCGCGACCAGGTGGGCCAGGCCGAGGGCGGCCACCGCGGCGGCGTACCCGGCCCAGCGCCGCCAGCCGGGCCGCTCCAGCGCCCGGACCAGCAGCAGCGTCGCCAGCACCGCGAAGAGGGCGACGAACGCGTACGGGCGGGCCTCCTGGGCGTACCGGGAGGTGCCGGGCAGGACCGCGAACAGCAGGCCGCCGGCGAGTCCGGCCCGTCGCCCGAGCAGCCGGGCGCCGAGTGCGGCGGCGAGCCCGGCCGTGCCCGCCATGGCCAGCGCCGACGGCAGCCGCAGCGCGGCGGGGGAGTCCCCGCAGAGCGCCACCCAGCCGTGCATGAACAGGTAGTACGGCCAGGTGGCGGCATCGATGGCGCCGGCCATCCGGGTCAGGTCGCCCAGCGGCCGGGTGGCGGCGCTCCAGGTGGCCAGCTCGTCGCGCCACGGCTGGGCCGAGCCGATGCCCACGCCGGTGGCCGCCAGCGTCCCCACAGCCGGCCACAGCCAGACCGCCCTGGGCCATCCCAACAAAAACCGCCAAACGGACGATTTCGCCACGTCATCGAGCCTCCCACACCCGCCCCCCCAGCCCGGTGATCAAGAGGAAAGTGTCACCGTGGAGATCGACATCGACGCCTTTCTCTTGATCGTCGGGGTGGGGAGCGGTGGGGCGGGGGTGCGGGGTGGGAGGGTGGTTGGGTGGTTTGGCTGTTGGGGTGGGGTGTCGGTGGGGGTGGGGATCGGTGGCCCGTGATGTGGGATCACACTCACGGCCGTTGGTAGGTCCACCCTGCGTGTGGGAGCATGGGCACATGCTTGCCGCTGTCGTCCGTCGCTTCGTGGCCCGTCGCCACGTCGACTACGGCCGCGTGCGCAGCGCCATCTGTCCGGCCCACTGACGACGCCCGACCCATCCGTCTCGGGCGCGTAGTCGCGCCGGCCGTCCGACACCGCTGTCCACGGCCCCGTCCCACGGGCCGGCCGCGCGCCCGCGTCCAGAGGCACAGCAGACAACGGAGGACGCCGCGATGGCGGTCAGCAGCACCCCCGCCCGACCCGACGCACCCACGGCAGCCGTCGCGCGGGCACCCCGCCGCCCCCGTGGGGAGGGCCAGTGGGCGCTCGGTCACCGTGAGCCGCTCAACGCCAACGAGCGGATCAAGAAGGACGACGATCCGCTGAACGTCCGGGCCCGGATCGAGAACATCTACGCCCACCGGGGCTTCGCCTCGATCGACCCGCAGGACCTGCGCGGCCGGTTCCGCTGGTGGGGCCTCTACACCCAGCGCAAGGCCGGCATCGACGGCGGACGCACCGCCGTGCTGGAGCCGCACGAGCTGGAGGACGAGTTCTTCATGCTCCGTGTCCGGGTCGACGGTGGCCAGCTCACCCTGGAGCAGCTCCGGGTGGTCGCGGACATCTCCCGGGAGTTCGCCCGGGACACCGCCGACATCACCGACCGGCAGAACATCCAGTACCACTGGATCCGGGTCGAGGACATGCCGGAGATCTGGCGTCGGCTGGAGTCGGTGGGCCTGCAGACCACCGAGGCGTGCGGCGACTGCCCGCGGATCGTGCTCGGCAGCCCGGTCGCCGGGGTGGCCGAGGCCGAGCTGCTCGACCCGACCCCGGCGCTGGAGGAGATCGTCCGGCGGTACGTCGGCGACAAGCGCTTCTCCAACCTGCCCCGCAAGTTCAAGACGTCGATCTCCTGGCTGGTGGACACCCCGTACGAGGCGAACGACATCGCCTTCCTGGGCGTCGACCACCCGGAGCACGGCCCCGGCTTCGACGTCTGGGTCGGCGGCGGCCTCTCCACCAACCCGATGCTGGCCAAGCGGCTCGGCGTCTGGGTGCCGCTGACCGAGGTGCCGGACGTCTGGGCCGGCGTGGTCGGCATCTTCCGCGACTACGGCTACCGCCGGTTGCGCAACCGGGCCCGGCTGAAGTTCCTCGTCGCCGACTGGGGCGTGGAGAAGTTCCGCGAGGTGCTGGAGAAGGAATACCTGGGCCGCACGCTGCTCGACGGGCCCGCCCCGGAGCTGCCCGCCAAGCCGGTCGACCACATCGGGGTGCACCGCCAGCGCGACGGGCTCGCCTACGTCGGGGCCGCCCCGGTGGTGGGGCGGGTCTCCGGCACGCAGCTCGCCCGGCTCGCCGACGTGGTCGAGGCGCACGGCAGCGGCCGGGTGCGGCTCACCCCGTACCAGAAGCTCCTGGTCCTGGACGTGCCCCCGGAGCGGACCAACTCGCTGGTGGCCGAGCTGAGCACGATCGGCCTTCAGGCCCGGCCGTCGGCGTGGCGGCGCGGCACGATGGCCTGCACCGGCATCGAGTTCTGCAAGCTGGCCATCGTCGAGACGAAGGCGCGCGGCGAGGAGCTGGTGGCCCGGCTGGAGGAGCGCCTGCGCGACTTCGACGCGGACATCTCCATCCACCTCAACGGCTGCCCGAACGCCTGCGCCCGCACGCAGGTCGCCGACATCGGCCTCAAGGGGCAGCTCGTGGTCGGCCCGGACGGCCGCCAGGTCGAGGGCTTCCAGGTGCACCTGGGCGGTGGCCTGGGCATGGCGCAGGGCCAGACCGCCGGTTTCGGCCGCAAGCTGCGCGGCCTGAAGACCACCGCCGCCGAGCTTCCGGAGTACGTGGAACGGCTCGCCCGCCGCTACCTGGCGAGCCGGACCGAGGGCGAGTCCTTCGCCAACTGGGTGATCAGGGTAGACGAGGAGGAACTCCGATGAGTGAGACTCGTTCAGCGCCGCTCTACTGCCCCTACTGCGGTGAGGAGGACCTGCGGCCGAGCGAGGCCGGGCACGGCGCGTGGGAGTGCCACGCCTGCGCCCGGGTGTTCACGGTGAAGTTCACCGGCCTGCTGACCGAGGCGGTGACCCGATGACCGCCCTGGTGTCGGCCGCGACCCTGGGGCTGGTCGGCCCCGGCGGCCCGACGCCCGCCGATCCCGCCCGGCGCAGCCCGCAGGAGCTGCGGGAGCTGGCCGAGCGGGCGGGCCGGGAGCTGGAGGGCGCTCCGGCGCTGGAGATCGCCCGCTGGGCGGCCGAGACGTTCGGCGACCGGTTCTGCGTGACCAGCTCGATGGCCGACGCCGTGCTCGCCCACCTCGTCTCCCGGGTCGCGCCCGGGGTCGACGTGATCTTCCTCGACACCGGGCTGCACTTCCCGGAGACGCTGCGGGTCCGCGACGAGGTGGCCCGCCGGCTGCCCGTCAACGTCCGGTCGATCCGGCCCCGGCTCACCGTCGGCCAGCAGGACGGCGAGTACGGCCCCCGGCTGTTCAACCGGTCGCCGGACGACTGCTGCCAGCTGCGCAAGGTCGAGCCGCTGGAGCGGGCGCTGTCCGGGTACGACGCCTGGGCCGCCGGGCTGCGCCGCGACGAGTCGCCGACCCGGGCCAACACGCCGGTGGTGACGTTCGACGCCCGCCGGGGCAGGGTGAAGGTGAACCCGATCGCCGCCTGGAAGCAGGCCGACGTGGACGCCTACATCGCCCGGCACGACATCCCGGTCAACGAGCTGTTCAAGCGCGGCTACGGCTCGATCGGCTGCTGGCCCTGCACCCGCCGCACGAAGGCGGGGGAGGACCCGCGGGCCGGCCGCTGGGCGATGTTCGAGAAGACCGAGTGCGGGCTGCACCTCTGACCGTGTCCGGGATCCGGGGGTCGGCGCTCGCGGCCGGCGACCCGGTGGTCCTGGTGGCGCACGGCAGCCGGGATCCCCGGGCGGCCGAGGCGACCCGGGCGCTGGCCCGGGCGGTCGCGGCCGCCCGCCCCGGCGTGGCCGTGTCGGCGAGCTGGCTGGACCACACGGACCCGGGGCCGACGGAGGCGCTGCGCTCGCTGGCGGCGGCCGGGCATCCCCGGGCGGTGCTGGTGCCGCTGCTGCTCACCGCCGCGTACCACCGGCGGGTGGACGTCCCGGCGGCGGTCGCGGCGGCCCGGGAGTCGGGGCCGCCGATCGACGTGCGCGTCTCCGACGTGCTCGGCCCGGCCGACGGGGTGGTCGACGGGGCGCTGCTGGCCGGGCTGCGGCGGCGGCTGGCGGAGGCGGAGCCCGGCCGGTTCGACGCGTTGGTGCTCGCCGCCGCGGGCACCCGGGATCCCCGGGCGCGGGGTTCGGTGGGCCAGGTCGCGGCGGCGCTCGGCGCGGCGCTCGGGGTGCCCTGCCGGGTGTCGTACGCCTCGGCGGCCCCGCCGGACGCGGGCGCGGCGGTGTCCCGGCTGCGCGCGGCGGGGGCCCGGCGGGTGGTCGTGTCGGCGTACTTCCTGGCCCCGGGGCTCTTCCACGACGCGGTGCTGGCGGGGGCGCGGGCGGCCGGCGCGGTGACCGTCTCCGGGCCGCTCACCGACGCCCCGGAGCTGGCCGATCTGGTGCTGCGCCGGGCGGACGCCGCACCGCCGGAGTGAATCCGGGCGGGCGGCTGCTTCCGGGCGGCGGCGCGTCGGCCGGGTGATCGGTGCGGCCCGGCCCGGGGCGCGCAGCGGGCCCGGGAGGACGCCGCACAGCAGAACGCCCCGACAGGGGTTGCCCTGTCGGGGCGTGGAGCTGTGGTGCGTGCAGTAGGTCAGGCGGAGTGAGCGCGCAGCACCCGGAGACCACCGCGGCGCTTGACGGCGCGCCGCTCCTCCTCGCTCATCCCGCCCCAGACGCCGGCGTCCTGACCGGACTCAAGTGCCCACTGGAGGCACTGGTCGGTCACGGAGCAGCGCCGGCAGACGGCCTTGGCCTGCTCGACCTGCAGGAGAGCCGGACCGGACGTCCCGATCGGGAAGAACAGCTCCGGGTCCTCGTCGCGGCAGACAGCATGGTGACGCCAGTCCATGGCGGCAACACTCCTCATTCTGGATGGGTGGCAGATATTGCGTTGGTGCTTTTCCTTTATGCATCCGCACGCCGATGGTCACGGTTCGCATCCATCAATTCGGCGCTGCGTGAGCAGGCTCTGGTAGCCACTGGGACCTGCTGGAACAGCTCAACACAATGAGCATGTCCTAGCAATGTCCCGGTAACTCAAGTTCGCTTGTGAATACTTTCACGAACTCACGCGATGTCAAGGGTGACGCTCGGAAAAACTCCGAGCGGTGAGCAAGCTCACGACCCCTTTGTCCGGTTTGCAGGGAGTCCTGGTTACCCGGCGTACCACAGTCGAGGATCAATATAGTACAGTCTGCGTGACATTGCTGACATTTCCGGCACCTCGCCCTCGGTGTGGCGGCCACCGCATCGACAGCGGTGGGGGAACCGCGCTCGACCAAGGGCTGTACCCGAGACCTAGCAGATTACTCTCAGTGCGGCCGGAACGGATGCGAATCTGACTTTTTCCCGCTCGCCGAGATAGTCCCCGTCGAGCTGGAAAGCCTGAGGACGGCTCGCGACCAGGGTGAACTCGGCCAGGTCGTGCAGCTGCAACACCTGACGCCCCCGCGGATTGGGCGTGTGGGAGAAGAACTGGGTCACTGTGCGTGCCGTGCTCGCCACGCGGAGCTGCCGCATGGCGAGCACGTCGAGCCCGAGATCGAAGGACGCCGCCGGATTCGGGTTGATCTCCCGCTCGCCC
Organism: Micromonospora carbonacea; assembly: GCF_014205165.1. Lineage (NCBI taxonomy): Bacteria > Bacillati > Actinomycetota > Actinomycetes > Micromonosporales > Micromonosporaceae > Micromonospora > Micromonospora carbonacea. The sequence goes on from NZ_JACHMZ010000001.1 coordinate 776,136, forward strand.
AGGTACGTCCAGGGCGCGGTGTTCTGGATGATGACCGTGGCGATCTCACCCTCGGTAACCTCGCCGGGGCGTTCCAGTGAGATCGTCGGATGGCGACGGTTCGAGCCGAGGAAATACTGATTGACCGTCGAGCGCAGATAGAGCGCCGGCGTCGAGACCCGGCCGCGCCGACGGGCCTGCTCGACCCGGTGGATCACCGCCGCGTCGAGGCCGAAGCCGGCGCAGAAGGTGAAGTAGCGGTCGTCGGCCCGGCCCAGCCCGATCGTGCGGGACCGCCCGAGCCGCAGCCCCTCCAGGATCATGCTGGTGCCCTCCGGCCACTCCCGGGGCAGGCCGAGCGCGCGGGCGAACACGTTCGTGGAGCCCCCGGGGACGGTGGCCAGCGCCGGCAGCCGCTCGGCGGGGCTGCGCCCGGTGCGGATCGTCGGGGGCTCGGCCGCCATCAGGCCGTTGACCACCTCGTTGACGGTGCCGTCGCCGCCGAGCGTCACCACCAGGTCGACGCCCTCCTCGGCCGCCTCCCGGGCGAGGTCCATGGCGTGACCCCGCCGGCGGGTGTACCGCACCGACAGGTCGACTTCGCTGCGCAGCGCCCGGACCAGGACGTCCCGGCTGCGTTCGCTGGTGGTGGTGGCCTTCGGATTGACCACCAGGACGGCCCGCATGGGCGGCACTGTACCGCGCCCCACCACCGGTATCGTGGCGCGCGTGACCATCGACTCGGACCAGGACCCGACCACGCTGCGCTGGGCGGTCCGGCTGCTCCGGGCGGAGGCGGTCGCCCTCGGCCTGGTCGCCGTCTGGCTCGTCTGGGCCGACCTCACCGCCACCACCACCGACCTGCCGTCGGCGCTGCTGGTGACCGCGTTCGCCCTCGGCGGCGCGGCCGCCCTCTGGGCGCTCGGCGGCGCGCTCGGCCGCCGGCGCGCCGGGGCCCGGGCTCCGGCGATCGTCCTGCAACTGATGCTGCTGCCGGTCGGCTGGTACATGATCCAGGGCGGGCTCGGCTGGCTCGGCGTGCCGCTGATGGCGCTCGGCCTCGGCGTCAGCGCGCTGCTCGTCAGCCCGCCGACCACCCGGGCCCTCGGCCTCACCTGAGCCGGGTGGGCGCGGGCCCGCTGGGCGGCCCGTGGCGGGCGAGGAGCGCGGTCAGTAGCCGGCGCGGCGGGTCAGCAGGGAGATGGTGGCCCGGCCGTTGTGGGCGCTCGCCGAGGCGGCCGTGGTGAGGGCCGTCAGCACCTTCCAGGCGAACGACGACTCGGAGGGGAGCGTCGCCCCGCGCACGGTCGGCACGGTCACCTCGACGGTCAGGGCGTCCTCGGTCACCTGGAACCGGCACTCCAGCTCGGCGTCGCGGGTGGCGACCGCGAGGAGCATGGCGCACGCCTCGTCCACGGCGATCCGCAGGTCCTCGATCTCGTCGAGGGCGAACTGGAGGCGGGCGGCGAGGCCGGCCGTGGCGGTGCGGAGCACGCCGAGGTAGCCACCGTCGGCGGGCACCGTGAGGTGCACGATGTCGTCGTCGGTGGCTGGCTGGCCGGTCAGTTGAGTCACGCCTCATCCCCCCGGTGGGGGACTCTACCCCGTCAGGCGGACGGACGCGTGGACGCGGCGCTCGCGGGCGGCGTCGCGTCGGCCGCGAGGGCGGTCAGGGCCGCCCCCGTCAGCCGGTACGGCACCCACTCCTCCATCGGGGACGCGCCGATCGAGGCGTAGAACCGGGCCGCCGGGTTCCAGTGCAGCATCCACCAGTCGAGCCGTCGGTAGCCCCGCTCGACGCAGATCGCGGCCAGGGTGGCCAGCAACCGCCGGCCCGCGCCGGTGCCCCGCGCCTCGGGGCGGACGTAGAGGTCCTCCAGGTAGATGCCGTGCACGCCGGCCCAGGTGGAGAAGTTGAGGAACCACAACGCGAAGCCGACCGGCCGGTCGGAGCCGTCGACGGCCACGTGGCCGAAGAGCGCGGGCGTCGGGCCGAACAGGGCCTCGGTGAGCTGCCCGGCGGTCAGGTGGCACTCGTCGGCGGCCCGCTCGTACGCGGCCAGCTCGTGCACCATGGCGACGACGGCCGGCACGTCCCCGGGACGCGCCGGCCGTACCGTCGGTGTCGACCCGGAGGTCACGCCTGCTTGGTCTCCCAGAAGATCTTCGAGATCTCCTCGATCTTCGCGAGCAGCTCCTCGGCCTTGGCCGGGTCGGCGCTGCCCTTGGCGCCGCTGGCGCCCGCGAGCTTGGTGGCCTCGTTGAACAGGCTGTGCAGGTTCGGGTACTTCTCGAAGTGCGCCGGCTTGAAGTAGTCCGTCCACAGCACCCACAGGTGGTGCTTGACCAGCTCGGCGCGCTGCTCCTTGATGATCAGCGCCCGGGTGCGGAACTCGGGGTCGGTGTTCGCCTGGTACTTCTCGGCGATCGCCTTGATCGACTCGGCCTCGATCCGGGCCTGGGCCGGGTCGTAGACGCCGCACGGCAGGTCGCAGTGGGCGCTGACGGTGACGCTCGGCATGAGGATGCGCGGAAGTCGCATCGGGATCCTCCATGGGAAGTTTGCGATGATCCAGGACGACATTACTCCTGGAGATGCTCCCCAGCGGTGCGGAGGTGAAACCGGTGCCCCCCGACACGCCCGCCGCCGACCGGCTGCGGGGGCCGCTCGCCGCCGTACTGGTGACCGGTCCGTCGATGGCACCCACCCTGCGCCACGGCGACGCCCTGCTGGTGCGGCGCGGGGGCCGTCCGATCCGCCCCGGCGACGTCGTGGTCGCGGTCTTCCGCAGCCGTCCGGGCCTGCTCGTGGTCAAGCGCGCGGTCCGCCCCGCCGACGGCGGCTGGTGGGTACGCGGCGACAACGACCTCGTCACCGACGACTCCCGGGCGTACGGCGTGGCCGACGTGCACGGCCGCGTCGTGGCCCGCTACTGGCCCCGGCCGGGCCGGCTGCCCCGCCCCGCCGGCTACCGGCGAGTATGACCCTACTCACATCCGACTTGTGCTCCCGACACTATGCTCGGCAGGTATCCGGGTGACCCCCGCACCGTGCCACCGCCGCTGGCCGCCTCACCTCGCGCTGGCGCCGGTCGCCTCGTCTACCCGACAGATTTCCTGGAGTCACCATGTCTTCGTCCACCGTGGATCCTGCTGATCCCGTCTTCCAACTGCACGTCGGCGGCAAGCTGGCCGTCGCCTCCACCGTCCCGCTGAGCAGCCGCGAGGACCTCTCCCTCGCGTACACCCCGGGCGTGGCCCGGGTGTGCGAGGCGATCGCCGCCGACCCGGCGCTGGCCGACGACTACACCTGGGCGGGGCACACCGTCGCCGTCGTCACCGACGGCTCGGCCGTGCTCGGGCTGGGCAACATCGGCCCGCGCGCGGCGCTGCCGGTGATGGAGGGCAAGGCGGTGCTGTTCAAGCAGTTCGCCGACGTCGACGCGGTGCCGGTCTGCCTCGACACGCAGGACGTGGACGAGATCGTCGCCGTGGTGAAGGCCCTCGCCCCCTCGTTCGGCGGGATCAACCTGGAGGACATCAGCGCCCCGCGCTGCTTCGAGGTGGAGCGCCGGCTCGACGAGGCGCTGGACATCCCCGTCTTCCACGACGACCAGCACGGCACCGCGATCGTCGTGCTCGCCGCGCTGCGCAACGCGGCCGCGCTGCTCAACCGCAAGCTCGGCGACCTGCGGGTGGCGGTCAGCGGCGCGGGCGCGGCCGGGGTGGCGGTCACCCGGATGCTCATCGCCGGCGGCGTCGACCCGGCCCGGGTCGTCGTCTGCGACTCGAAGGGCATCATCGGCCGGCACCGCGCCGACCTCACCGGCGCCAAGGCCGACCTCGCGGCCGACACCAACGCCGAGGGGCGGTCGGGCGACGTCGCCGAGGCGCTGCGTGGCGCGGACGTGCTCGTCGGCGTCTCCGGCGGCGAGATCTGCGAGGCGGCGGTGGCCGGGATGGCCCCCGGCGGGATCGTCTTCGCCCTGGCCAACCCGACGCCCGAGGTGCACCCCGAGGTGGCCGCCCGGCACGTCGCCGTCGTCGCCACCGGCCGCAGCGACTACCCCAACCAGATCAACAACGTGCTGGCCTTCCCCGGGGTGTTCCGGGGCGCGCTGGACGCCCGGGCGACCCGGATCACCGACGGGATGAAGGTGGCCGCCGCCGACGCGATCGCCGGCGTGGTGGCCGAGACGCTCACCGCCGACGCGATCGTGCCCTCCCCGCTGGACCCGCGGGTCGCCCCCGCGGTGGCCGAGGCCGTCGCCGAGGCCGCCCGCCGCGACGGCGTCGCCCGCGCCTGACGTGCAAGGAGGGGCACCCTGTTAACGCCTTCGGTATAGCAGGGGCCCCTTCTTAACACCCCCGCTCCTTGTTACGGTGCGGATCATGCGTGCCGCCTTCGCCTCGAGATTCGACGCCGACAACCCGCTCGCCGCGCTGACCGTCGGCGAGCAGCCCGAGCCGGCCCACCCCGAGGACGACTGGGTGACCGTGCAGGTGCGGGCCAGCTCGATCAACCACCACGACCTGTGGTCGCTGCGCGGCATCGGGCTCGGTGCGGACCGGCTGCCGATGATCCTCGGCTGCGACGCCGTCGGCACGGCCCCGGACGGCACCGACGTGGTGGTCTTCCCGCTGGTCGTCGACCCGGGCGACCCGCGCGGCATGTCGATCCTCTCCGAGCACTTCCCCGGCACCTTCGCCGAGCGGGTGGCCGTACCCCGGATGAACCTGCTGCCCCTGCCGGCGGGCCTGTCGGCGACGGACGCCGCCTGCCTGCCGACGGCCTGGCTCACCGCGTGGCGGATGCTGACCACCAAGGGCCGGGTCGACGAGGCCGACGCCGTGCTGGTCCAGGGCGCGGGCGGCGGCGTCGCGACGGCGGCCGTCGCGCTCGCCGTCGCGCTCGGCAAGCGGGTGTACGCGACCAGCCGCGACGCCGGCAAGCGGGAGCGGATCGCGCAGCTGGGGGCGACCGCGCTGGAGCCCGGCGCGCGGCTGCCCGAACGGGTCGACGTGGTGATCGAGACGGTCGGGGAGGCCACGTTCGACCACTCCCTGAAGTCGGCCGCGCCGATGGCCCGGATCGTGGTCTCCGGCGCGACCGCCGGGCACGAGCCGAAGGTCAACCTGCGGCGGGTCTTCGCCATGCAGCTGGAGATCCTCGGCACCTCGATGGGCACGCCGGGAGAGCTGACCGAGCTGCTGACGTTCTGCGCCGAGCACGAGGTGCGCCCGGTGGTGGACAGCGTGGTGCCGTTCGGCCGGATCGAGGAGGCGTTCGCCCGGCTGCACTCGGGCGCGGCGTTCGGCAAGATCGTCATCGACCACACGGCGTGAGCGCTGGCCGTCGGGCGCCTGCCGGGAGCTTGTTAGGAGGGGGCCCTTCCTATACCGAATGCGTTAACAGGGGGCCCTTCCTTACAAGCGGTCGTCGAGGGTGGCGACGCCGCCGCGGGTGGCCTCGTCCGGCAGCCGGCGCTTGGCCGCCGCGTCCCCGTACAGGGTCCAGCGCAGGAACTCGACGCAGGTGTCCGAGACCACCCGCAGGGCAGCGCCGTCGGTGAGCAGGGCCCGCCCGTGGTCGCCCTTCGGCAGGCTCAGCATCGCCTTGGGCCAGGGCACCCTGTCGTACGCGGCCTTGCCCGAGGCGTAGTCGACCACCTCGTCGGCCTCGCCGTGCACGAACAACTGCGGTGCGGCGGCCCCCGCGAACGCGGTGCCCACGCCCAGGCCGGTGCCGGCGAAGACCACCCCGGCGTCCAGCCGGTCGTCCCGGCCCGCGGTGAACAGGCCGATCGTGGTCACCCCGCCGGCCGAGTGCCCCGCCGCCGCCACCCGGTCGGTGGCGAGCCGCCCGCGCAGCGGGTCGCCCGCCTTCGCGTCCAGGGCGAGCACCCGGGTCAGCGCGTACGACACGTCGGCCGGCTGGTTCAGCACGTCCAGCACGTTGGTGTCGGTGCCCCGCGCGGTGTGCGGGAAGGCCGGCGCGGCCACCACGAACCCGGCCGCCGCCCAGCGGGTGAGCAGCAGCTCGTAGTCCTCGGGCCGCCCGTTGAGGCCGTGGCTGAACATCACCACGGGGAAGCGCCCCGTCGCGGCCGTCGCGGACCGCTGCGGCGTCCCGCCCGCCGCGCCCCGGGCCGGGTACCAGATCGTCACCGGCAGCGGGCGGTCGCCGTCGCGGTTGAGCTTGAGCTGGCGTACGCCGACCGCGAAGCTCTCGCTCGGCGCGCTGCCGGCGGGCACGCGCGGGGCCGGGGTGGTCGCCTTCGGGGCCTGCGCCGGGGCGGCCTCGCGCCAGGCGGGCTCCGCGCCGCCCGAGCAGCCGGCCAGGCCGGCGGCAAGCAGGGCGGTGGCCAGCAGGGCTGCGGTACGACGGCGGCGGCACATGAAACCGATTGTGCCTCGCCGGACGGGGGCGCCGGCCCGCATCGCACCGCAGGTCAGGGTGCGCTCACCCCGGGCGACGGTGGCAGGCCCGGCGGGGCGCTGTTAGGAGGGGGCCCTTCCTATACAGAAAGCGTTAACAGGGGGCCCTTCCTTGCAACTCCAGTGGGTGGGGAGGGTGGCGTCCGTGGGGAGGCGGCGCAGGGCGGCCCGGTCGCCGTACAGCGCCCAGCGCAGGAAGTCCGTGGTGGCGGCGAGGACCTGGGCGAAGCCGGGGCGGCCCGGGGTCAGGTAGGCGCCGTGGTCGCCCCCGGCCACGGTGAGGAACCCGGCCGGGCCGGGCGTGCGGGCGTACGCGGCCCGGCCGACGGTCACCCCGACGACCGGGTCGGCGTCGCCGTGCACGAACAGCACCGGCGCGGTCGGCCCGGCGAACGCCCCGGCCAGGCCGCCCCCGGCGATCACGATGCCCGCCCGCAGCCGGGGCGGGTGCCCGGAGGTGAGCATCCCGGCGGTGGTGAAGCCGCCCGCCGAGTGGCCGGCGGCGGCGAACCGGGCCACGTCCAGGTGCCCGGCGAGCGGGTCGCCCCGGCGGGTGTCGAGGCGCACCAGGTGCCGGATCAGCCGCCACCCGTCGGCCGGCTGGTGGCGCACGTCGGCGCGGGTGAACCGGGCCGCCCCGCGCCGGGTGTGCGGGTACGCGGGCGCGGCGACCACGAAGCCGGCGGCGGCCCACCGGCTGGTCAGCGGGGCGTGCAGGGCGGGCAGGCTGTCGAGCCCGTGGCTGAACACGACGACGGGGAACCGGCCGGGGGCGACCCCGCCCCGGGCGGCCGGATACCAGACGGTCACCGGCAGCGGGCGCGCGCCGCCCGGGTCGAGGGTGAAGGTGTGCACCCCGACCGGGTACGCCGTCGCCGGGGCGGGGCCGGCAGACGGGGCGCTGCGGAATCCCGGGGCCGACCCCGGGGCCACGGTGGCCGTGCCGCAGCCGGCCAGCAGCGCCGTCATCGTCGCGGCGACCAGCCGGCGTACCCACACGCCCTCACGGTAGGCGGCCGGCGACGTCCGGCGGCCCCGCCGTCCGGACCGGTGGGCGACGCCACCCGGTCGGGGTGGCTCCGCCGATCCGGCGGTCCTACGGCGTGCCGCCCGGTCGGGCGGGCGCGGGGTGGACCTTCTTGGCTAGGGTCTGGCCATGTCTGACAAGTACGTGGACCCGAGCGGCAACACAGAGCAGTTCCGGGCGTTCGCCCACGCGCCGGAGGCAGCCGCCCCGGCCGCCCCGGCGTCCCGGGTTCCGTTGGTCGCCGGCATCGCGGTGGCCGTGGTGCTGCTGGTGGCCGTCGTCGCCTGGCTGGCCCTGAGCTGAGCACGCGCGTCGCCGCTCGGCTCGCCCTCGACTGAGGCGTGCGCCGCCGCCTCAGGTCGCCGCGTCGGCCACGGCCCGGGCCGCGCGGGCGATCTCGCGTTCCTCGTCGGTGCCGACGACGCAGACGGCGACCTCCGCGCCCGCCGGGGAGATCACCCGGTCGCCGGTGCCGTCGTTGCGCGCCGGGTCGACGGCGATGCCGAGCCGCCCCAGGCCGGCCAGCGCGGCGGCCCGCACCGGCGCCGCGTGCTCGCCCACCCCGGCGGTGAAGGTGACCGCGTCCACCCGGCCGAGCAGCGCGTAGTACGCCCCGACGTAGCCGGTGATCCGGCGGGTGTAGACGTCGAAGGCGAGCGCGGCGGCCGGGTCGCCGGCGTCCCGGCGGGCCAGCACCTCGCGCATGTCGTTGACCCCGGCGAGGCCGAGCAGGCCGCTGCGGTGGTTGAGCAGGTCGTCGATCTCGTCGACGCCCATGCCGGCCTCGCGGCGCAGGTGGAAGACGATCGTCGGGTCGAGGTCGCCGCTGCGGGTGCCCATCACGAGGCCCTCCAGGGGGGACATCCCCATCGAGGTGGCCACGCTGCGCCCGCCCTGCACCGCGCAGGCGCTCGCCCCGTTGCCCAGGTGCAGGGTGATCGTGTTCAGCTCGTCGTACGGCCGGCCCAGCAGCTCGGCGGTGCGCCGGGAGACGTACGCGTGGGAGGTGCCGTGGAAGCCGTACCGGCGGATGTCGTGTCTGCGGGCGGTGTCCCGGTCGATCGCGTAGGTGGCGGCGGCCTCGGGCAGGGTGTGGTGGAACGCGGTGTCGAAGACGGCGACCTGCGGCACCCCGGGCAGCGCCTCGCGGGCGACCCGGATGCCGGCCAGGTTGGCGGGGTTGTGCAGCGGGGCGAGCGGGACGAGTTCCTCGATCGCCGCGAACACGGCGTCGTCGACCAGCACCGGCGCGGTGAAGCGCCGCCCGCCGTGCACCACCCGGTGCCCGACGGCGGTCAGCCCGGCGAGCCCGTCCGGGCCGAGTCGGTCGAGGATCTCCCGGACGGCCGTCTCATGGTCGGCCGGCCCGCCGCCGGGCTCGCCGACCCGCTCCACCGTGCCGGAGGCCAGCACCTCGTCGCCGGCGTAGAGCCGGTACTTCACCGACGACGAGCCGCAGTTGAGGACGAGCACCCGACTCATGACGACTCCTCGGCGGCGGCCTGGATGGCGGTGATGGCGACGGTGTTGACGATGTCGGGGACGGTCGCGCCCCGGGACAGGTCGTTGACGGGGCGGCGCAGGCCCTGCATGACGGGGCCGACGGCCACCGCCCCGGCGGAGCGCTGCACCGCCTTGTACGTGTTGTTGCCCGTGTTGAGGTCGGGGAAGACGAACACGGTGGCCCGCCCGGCGACGGCGCTGTCGGGCAGCTTGGTGGCCGCGACGTGCGGGTCGATCGCCGCGTCGTACTGGATGGGGCCCTCGACCAGCAGCTCCGGCCGCCGCTCGCGGACGAGGCGGGTGGCGGCGGCGACCTTCTCCACGTCGGCCCCGGCCCCGGAGTCCCCGGTCGAGTAGGACAGCATCGCCACCCGGGGCTCGATGCCGAACCGGGCGGCGGTGTCGGCGGAGGAGATGGCGATGTCGGCGAGCTGGGCGGCGTCCGGGTCGGGGTTGACGGCGCAGTCGCCGTAGACGAGCACCCGGTCGGCGAGCAGCATGAAGAACACGCTGGAGGCCACCGACACCCCCGGCACCGTACGGATGATCTCGAACGCGGGGCGGATGGTGGCGGCGGTGGTGTGGGTGGCCCCGGAGACCATCCCGTCGGCGTGCCCGGTGTGCACCATCATCGTGCCGAAGTAGTTGGGCTGGGCCACGATGTCGTGCGCCAGCTCGGCGGTCATGCCCCGGTGGGCGCGCAGCTTCGCGTACGCCTCGGCGAACTCGTCGCGCCAGGGGCTGGTCGCCGGGTCGACGACGGCCGCCCCGGTGATGTCGACGCCCAGCTCCCGGGTGCGCCGGGCGATGTCGTCGGGGCGGCCGAGCAGGGTCAGGTCGGCCACGCCCCGGCGCAGCAGGATCTCCGCCGCGCGCAGGATCCGCTCCTCCGCCCCCTCGGGCAGCACGAGGCGGCGCCGGTGGGAGCGGGCCCGGTCGATCAGGTCGTACTCGAACATCAGCGGGGTGACCCGCGCGGAGCGGCTGACCCGCAGCCGGCGGGCGAGGTCGACGGTGTCGACGCAGTCCTCGAACGCGCCAAGAGCGGCCTCGACCTTGCGCGGGTGGGCCATGCTGGGCCGGCCCTCGATCCGGCTGGACGCGGCGACCGTGTCGTAGCTGTCGCTGCGCACCGAGAGCACCGCGAGCCCGGTGTTGAGCGCCTCGACCAGGCGCATCGCCCTCGGGTCGGGCCGTTCGCCGAGGGTGAGCACCAGCCCGGCGACGGAGACCTGGCCGGCGACGTGCGCGGCGCTGGCCGCCACCAGCAGGTCGGCCCGGTCGGCCGGGGTGATCACCAGCGCGCCCTCGGTGAGGTGGTCCAGCAGCGTCGGCACGTGCGCCGCGCCGACGACGTAGTCGAGCACGTCGCGGCCGAGCGCGGCGTCGTCGCCGGCCAGCAGGGTCGCGCCGAGCGCCGCCGCGACCTCGGCCACCGTCGGCGCCGACACGGTCGGCACCTCCGGGATCGCGTACGCGGGGACGGGCAGGTCGGGCAGCGTCATCGGCCCCGGCACCCGGTTGGCGATCACCGCCAGCACCGTCGCGCCGAGGTCCACCAGATCGTGGTACGCCCCGCGCGCCGCCGCCGCGATCGCCTCCGGCTCCTGCCCGAAGCCGTCGACGACGGGCACCACCACGCTGCCGAACTCGGTGGCGAGGCGGGCGTTGAACGCCAGCTCGCGGGGGCCCGCGCCGTCGCCGCCGTCGGCGAAGTCGCTGCCCACCACGACCACCGCGGGGCAGCGCCGTTCGACGTCGCGGTAGCGCTCGACGATCCGGGAGATCAGCTCCTCGCGCCGCCCGTCGCCGACCAGCGCGCCCGCCTCGGCGTAGGTGCAGCCGTGCAGCTCGTCGACCGGGATCTCGACGCGGTAGCGCTCGGTGAGCAGGGCGAGGATCTGGTCGGGGCCCCGGCCGGGGACGAGGGGCCGGAACGCGCCGATCCGGCCGACCTGCCGGGAGAGCAGCTCGGCGAGGCCGAGCGCGATCGTCGACTTGCCCCCGCCGGAACCGACGCTGGTCAGATACACGCTCCGGGCCACGTCCCCACGCTACAAGATCGCGGCGAGGGTCGCCCGGGTCCTTGGACCCGGGCCGGCGGCCGGCCGTCGCCGCCGTCAGTCGTCGCGGTCAGTCGTCGTCTTCGTCGTCCAACCGGGCGAGCCAGGTGGCGAAGCGCTCGATCGGCGTCTCGAACTCGGGGTTCAGGTCCACGAAGTCGCGCAGGCGCTCGCCCAGCCACTCCACGCTCACCTGCTCCTCGCCCCGCCGCTCGACCAGTTCCTCGATGCCACGGTCGGTGAAGTACATCGTGCGTCCTCATCGGTAGTGCCGGCCGGCGGCCGGGTCGTGCGGTCAGGGACGCGAGCGGGGCAGCGACCGTCGTGGTGACGGTCGCTGCCCCGGCGCGCGGTGGTGCGGTCAGGTCACGGGCGGGGCAGGGCCGCCTCAATCAGCGCGTTCTGCTCGACCTCGTGCATCTTCGCCGAGCCGACCGCCGGCGCGGCGGCGGCGGGGCGGGAGATGCGGCGCAGCCGGACCTCGCTGAGGTGCTCCAGCAGGTTGAGCGCGACGAAGCTCCACGCGCCCTGGTTGGCCGGCTCCTCCTGCACCCAGGCGAAGTCCTCGGCGTTCGGGTACTGCGCGAGGGCGGCCCGGATCTCCTCGACGGGCAGCGGGTAGAGCTGCTCCATCCGGACGATCGCGGTGTCGGTGACGCCGCGCTCGGCCCGGGCCTGGAACAGGTCGTAGTAGACCTTGCCCGAGCAGAGCAGCACCCGCTTCACCTGCCCGGCGGGCGGGGCGGCGGTGTCGGCCAGCACCGGGGCGAAGGTGCCCGTGGTGAAGTCCTCCACCGGCGACACGCAGAGCTTGTGCCGCAGCAGCGACTTCGGCGTGAACACCACGAGCGGCTTGCGCTTCGGCGACAGGGCCTGGCGGCGCAGCAGGTGGAAGTGGTTCGCCGGGGTGGTCGGCATGGCCACCCGCATGTTGTCCTCGGCGCAGAGCTGGAGGAACCGCTCCGGGCGGCCGGACGTGTGGTCCGGGCCCTGGCCCTCGTGGCCGTGCGGCAGCAGCAGGGTGACGGCGGAGCGCTGGCCCCACTTCACCTCGCCGGAGGAGATGAACTCGTCGATCACCGACTGCGCGCCGTTGACGAAGTCGCCGAACTGGGCCTCCCAGCAGACCAGCGCGTTGACGTTCTCCACCGAGTAGCCGTACTCGAAGCCCATCGCCGCGTACTCCGACAGCAGGGAGTCGTGCACGAAGAACCGGGACCGCTCGCCGTCGGCGGTGAGCGACTTCAGCGGCAGGTAGTCGTCGCCGGTGCGGGCGTCCACCACCGAGGCGTGCCGCTGCACGAACGTGCCCCGGCGGGAGTCCTGCCCGGCGAGCCGGACGGTGACCCCGTCGTGCAGCAGCGCGCCGAACGCGATGATCTCGCCGTACCCCCAGTCGATGTTGCCCTCGACGGACATCTTGGCCCGCCGGTCGAGCAGCTGCTGGATCCGCTTGTGCGGGGTGAAGCCCTCCGGCAGGGTGGTGTGCGCCTCGCCGACGGCCTTGACGACCTCGGCCGTCGTGGCGGTCGCCACCTGCGGCTCCGGCTCGTCCTCGCGGCGCGGCCGGGCCGCCTGCTTCGGCGCGGAGGCGGCGTCCCGGGTGGCCTTGAAGACCCGCTCCAGCTGCGCCTGGTAGTCGCGCAGCAGCTCCTCCGCGTCCTCCACGGTGATGTCGCCCCGGCCGATCAGCTCCTCGGTGTAGAGCTTGCGGACCGACCGCTTCGAGTCAATGATCTTGTACATCTGCGGGTTGGACATCGAGGGGTCGTCGCCCTCGTTGTGGCCGCGCCGGCGGTAGCAGACCATGTCGATCACGACATCCTTGTTGAACGCCTGCCGGTATTCGAACGCCAGCCGGGCGACCCGGACCACGGCCTCGGGGTCGTCGCCGTTGACGTGCAGGATCGGGGCCTCGATCATCCGGGCCACGTCGGTGCTGTAGAGGCTGGACCGGGAGTGCTCGGGGGCGGTGGTGAAGCCCACCTGGTTGTTGACCACCACGTGCACCGTGCCGCCGGTGCGGTAGCCGCGCAGCTGCGACAGGTTGAGCGTCTCGGCGACCACGCCCTGCCCGGCGAAGGCGGCGTCACCGTGCACCGCCAGCGGCAGCACGGTGTAGCCCTCCAGCTTGAGGTCGATCCGGTCCTGCTTGGCCCGGACGATGCCCTCCAGCACCGGGTCGACGGCCTCCAGGTGCGACGGGTTGGCCACCACCGACACCTTGACGGAGTGCTCGCCGTCGGGGGTGGTGAACTTGCCGTTCTGGCCGAGGTGGTATTTCACGTCGCCCGAGCCCTGCGTCGAGCGCGGGTCGAGGTGCCCCTCGAACTCCGAGAAGATCTTCTCGTACGGCTTGCCGACGATGTTGGCCAGCACGTTGAGCCGGCCCCGGTGGGCCATGCCGATGACGACCTCGTCGAGCCCCGCCTCGGCGGAGGACTCCAGCACCTCGCCGAGCAGCGGGATCAGCGACTCGCCGCCCTCCAGCGAGAAGCGCTTCTGGCCCACGTACTTCGTCTGGAGGAAGGTCTCGAACGCCTCGGCGGCGTTGAGCCGGTTGAGCACGTGCTTCTGCTCGTCGGAGGTGGGCTTCTCGTACTTGCGCTCGATCCGCTCCTGGATCCAGCGCCGCTCCTCCGGGTCCTGGATGTGCATGTACTCCACGCCGACCCGGCGGCAGTAGGAGTCGCGCAGCACGCCGAGGATGTCGCGCAGCTTCATCCGCTGCTTGCCGGCGAAGCCGTTGACCGGGAAGACCCGGTCCAGGTCCCACAGGGTCAGCCCGTGCTGGAGGACGTCCAGGTCGGGGTGCTTGCGGATCTTGAATTCCAGCGGGTCGGTGTCGGCCATCAGGTGACCGCGCACCCGGTACGCGTGGATCAGCTCGTGCACCCGCGCGGTCTTGTTGATCTGGCCCTCGGAGTTGACGGCCACGTCCTGCATCCAGCGCACCGGCTCGTACGGGATGCGCAGCGAGGTGAAGATCTGGTCGTAGAAGCCGTGCCCGCCGAGCAGCAGCTCGTGCATGACCTTGAGGAACTCGCCGGACTGCGCGCCCTGGATGATCCGGTGGTCGTACGTGCTGGTCAGCGTGATGATCTTACTGACGGCCAGCTCGGCGAGGGTGGCCTCGCTCATCCCCTGGTAGGGCGCCGGGTACTCCATCGCGCCGACGCCGATGATGGCGCTCTGCCCCGTCATCAGACGCGGGATCGAGTGCACCGTGCCGATGCCGCCTGGGTTGGTCAGCGAGATCGTGGTGCCCGAGTAGTCCTCCATGGTCAGCTCGTTGCGGCGGGCGCGCCGGACCACGTCCTCGTACGCCTGCCAGAACTGCCGGAAGTCCATCGTCTCGCAGCCCTTGATGGACGGCACCACCAGGTTGCGGCTGCCGTCGGGCTTGGCCAGGTCGATCGCGATGCCCAGGTTGACGTGCTCGGGGCGGACCATCGCCGGCTTGCCGTCGACCTCGGCGAAGGAGTTGTTCATCTCCGGGTGCTCGACGAGCGCCCGGACCATCGCGTAACCGATCAGGTGGGTGAAGCTGACCTTGCCGCCGCGCCCCCGGGCGAGGTGGTTGTTGATCACGATGCGGTTGTCCACCAGCAGCTTCGCCGGGACGGCACGCACGCTCGTCGCGGTCGGCACGCTCAGCGAGGCGTCCATGTTCTGGACGATCTTCGCGGCGACGCCGCGCAGCGGGGTGGTCTGCGGGCCGGTCACCGTCGGCTTCGCCGCCGCCTTCGCGGCCGGCTCGGCCTTCGTGGCTCTGGCGGGCGTCGGCTTCGTGGCGGGCTTCACCGTCGGCTGCGCCCCGGACGCGGACGCCTTCGGCGCGGGGGCCTTCGCGGGGGCCGGCGCGGCCTGCGCCGCCGGCTGGGCGACGGTGGCGGCGGCCTCCTGTTGCCCGGCCGGCTCCGGCGCGGCCTTGGCGGACTGGCCGTCCGGGCGTGCCGTGGCGGCGCCCGGCGCGGGGCGGTAGTCGGCGAAGAAGTCGTGCCAGGCCGAATCGACGCTGCTCGGGTCGGCGAGGTAACGCTGGTACATCTCCTCGACGAGCCACTCGTTAGGGCCGAAACCCGCCAGTGGGTTCTCCTGCGAAGTCTGCTGGGTCGACACGGCCGGTAATCGCCTCTTTCACGCGGGTTTGTGTGTCACGCGGTGTCCTCCGACGCCCCGAATGCGAGGGGCGGACGGGGGACGGCTCCCAGGCTACGCCGTACGAATACGCTAGGCATTTCCGGCTCGGGCGCGTGGTCGGTTTCACAGAAGATGACACAGGTTCGGTCAGCGCCGCGTGTCCCGTTGACTCCGGCCCGGAACGGAGCCGGCCCCGGGCGCGATCCTGCGATCACGCTCCGGGGCCGGCCGCCGGCCATCCGGCGAGGGGTCAGGAGATGTCCCGCCGCCGCATGGTGAGGGTGCCGATCATGCCGGTCACCACGGCGTACCCGATCAGCACCGCCGCGCCCGCCCAGCGCGGCGGGTTGCCGGGGATCTCGGTGCCGCTGACCATCAGCGACGAGGCCAGCGAGGGCACCAGCACCTGGAGGTTGTTGATCCACTCGCCCCAGCGGGCGGCGAGGATGCTGATCGCGATGGCCGCGCCGATCGAGCCGCCCAGGTAGAGCAGGATGCCGGTCACCGTCGCGCCGATCTGGCTGCGGATCAGCACGCCGATGCCGACGCCCAGCACCGACCAGAGCAGGTACGCCAGCGCGTTGAGCGCCGTCGCCGTCCAGACCGCGCCGTTGCCGAGCTGGGAGCCGAGGTCGACGCTGTTGAGCACCAGCACGCCGAGCACCAGGTTGAGCCCCGTGGTGACCAGCCAGAACAGCATCGCCAGCACGGCCGCCGCGACCAGCTTCGCCGTCATCACCGCCGTGCGGTGCGGCACGGTGAGGAACGTGGTCGTCACCGTCTGGTGGAAGAACTCGCTGGTCACCACGATGATGCCGAGCAGCATCACGATGAGCAGCCCGAAGAACTGCCCGTTGGTGTAGATGTTGGCGGCCAGGCTGTCCACGGACTGCACGGCCGCCACCTGGTCGGCCTGGTCGGCCGGCACGTCGCCGAAGTTGCCGCTGGCCAGCGCGTCGGTCTGCAACCAGTTGATCAGCGCGGTGAGGCCCCACAGCGGCAGCGAGATGAGCGCGAAGACCCACCACGTGTTGGTGGTGCGGATCTTGAGCAGCTCGGATCGGACGAGGTTCATCGGATGCCCGCCTTTCCGGCCGTCAGCTCCAGGAAGACCCGTTCCAGGTCGGGCCGTTCCGGGGTCAGTTCGTGCAGCTCCACACCGGCGGCCAGCGCGGCCTTGCCGATCGCCGGGGCGTCCGCCCCGGTGACCAGCAGCACGCCGTGCTCACCGGTCTCCACCGTCGCCGACTGCGCGCGCAGCGCCGCGACCAGCTCGTCGGCCTGCGGGGTGCGCACCCGCACCCGGCCGCCGCCCTGCGCCATCGAGCCCAGCACCTGCTCGACCGGCCCCTGCCGGACCAGCTTGCCGGCCGCGATGATCACCACGTCGTCGGCGAGCAGCTGCATCTCCGACAGCAGGTGGCTGGAGACCAGCACCGTGCGGCCCTCGTGGGCCAGGCCCTTGAGGAAGCCGCGCATCCACCGGATGCCCTCGGGGTCGAGCCCGTTCGCCGGCTCGTCGAGGATCAGCACCCGGGGGTCGCCGAGCATCGCGGCGGCGATGCCGAGGCGCTGCTTCATGCCCAGCGAGTAGCCCTTGAACTTACGCTTCGCCGCCGGGGTGAGCCCCACCAGGGCCAGCGCCTCGTCGGCGCGCGACTTCGGCAGGCCGGCCGCCGCGCAGATCACCCGCAGGTGGTTGATCCCGGTGCGGCCCTTGTGCGCGCTGGACGCCTCCAGCACCGCGCCGACGTGGCGCAGCGGGTCGGTCAGGTCCGCGTAGCGCTGGCCGCCGATGGTCGCCGTGCCGCCCGTCGGGGTGACCAGGTTCAGCAGCATGCGCAGCGTGGTGGTCTTGCCGGCGCCGTTCGGGCCGAGGAAGCCGGTGACCCGCCCCGGTTCGACCGTGAACGACAGATTGTCGACCGCCCGGACGTTCTTGTACTGCTTCGTCAGGCCGGACACCACGATCTGACCGCTGTCGGTTATGGGGCTTCGCTGCCCGTCAGACATCTTTCTCCTCCCGTGCACGGCGCGGAGAGCGCGCCGAGATGTGCGGCGCGGTTGCGGACGCGCCGTGGCACAGCCTGGCAAGGCCGCGCAACCAGGTCAATCAGGCGCGACACCTACCTCCGCCTCCACCTCAGGCAGGAGCCGGTCCTCCCCAGGGACGAGAACGCCCCGCCCGGGGCCCGGCCCCCCGACCCGCCGGTCACGCCTCCGACAGGGCGATCCAGGCGGCCAGGGCCCGGCCCAGCAGCCGGCCGTCCGGGGCGTACAGGCTGGTCCGGACCACCGCCTTGCGTCCCCACACGCCGTCGGCCATGCCCGTCACCACGCATTCGTCGCCCGGCGTCGGCAGCCCCTCCAGCACGGCGGTCATCCGGCCCAGCACGTACGGCCGGCCCGCGTCGATCACCGCCCAGCCGCCGGGGCAGTCCAGCGCCGCCCATACCGTAGCCGCGTCCACCTCGGCCGGGGCGGTGAACGGCGCGGCGGTCCGCCCGTCGGGCAGGCGGCCCGGGAAGATCCGCAGCCCGTCGGCCCGGCCGGGCCCGCAGACGAAGCAGCCGGGGAACGGGTGGTCCACCAGGCCCGGGTACGCCGCCGACGCGGCCCGCGCCGTGTCGACGTCCACCGGGGGCACCACCTCCGGAACCTCGTCCACGCCGCGCACCTGGGCGATCAGCCGGCCGTCCGGGTCGTGCACCTCGCCGCCGTCGAGGGTCAGCGGGGTCTCCAGCGGCGGCGGCTGCCGCAACGTCACCTCGACCGTGCCGCCGAGCCCGGACGCGGCGGCGAAGACGCCGGCGCACCAACCGCCGTTGCCCGACCCGGGCGGCCCGTTGTATCTCGCGGGGATGATCACGCGCACCTCCTCCGCGCAGCCTCGCACGCCCGGTTCCGGGCAAGGAAGGGCCCCTTGTTAACGCCTGCGGTAGAGAAGGGTCCCCCTCTCACCGCCCTCCGCCGGGCCGGGGAAGTCCGCCCGGTGGCGTTCACCGGATCGACACCGGTCGTCCCCGCCCGCGGCATCCGGGGCACCTACACAGAGCTCATGGCTGTTCTGCCCGTCGCTGGCGTTCCCCTGACGACCAGCGGATACACCGTGTCGATCGCCGACGACCCCCGTCAGGTCGCGGCCGCGCAGCGACTGCGCCACGAGGTCTTCGCCACCGAGCTCGGGGCCACCCTGCGCCCCGGTCCGGCCGGCCTGGACGCCGACGACCTCGACCCCTACTGCGACCACCTGATCGTCCGCGAGGAGCGCACCGGGGCGGTGGTCGGGACGTACCGGCTGCTGCCGCCCGGCCGGACCCCGCGCCGGTACGCGGAGGCCGAGTTCGACCTCACCGCGCTCGACCCGCTGCGGGACGTCCTGGTGGAGGCCGGTCGGTCCTGCGTCCACCCGGCGCACCGCTCCGGCGCGGTGATCAACCTGATGTGGACCGGCATCACCCGCTACCTGCACCTGCGCGGGTCGCGCTGGCTGGGCGGCTGCGCCTCCGTGCCGGTCGACGACGGCGGGCTGCTCGCCGCCGGCGTCTGGGAGCACGTCCGGGCCCGGCACCTGGCCCCGCCGCCGCTGCGGGTCCGGCCGCTGCGCCCCTGGCTGGCCGAGCCGCGCGCCGCTGAGCCGCCCGTCGCGGGGCCGCGCGTCGCGGGGCCGCGCGTCGGCGCCGGGCAGGCCGCCGCCGGGCCCGACACCACCGCCCCGCACGCCGTCGCGACGCCCACCACCACCGCGCCCGGCGATCCGCGCCCGGCCGGGCGGGTCGCGCTGCCGCCGCTGCTGCGCGGGTACCTGCGGCTGGGCGCCTGGGTGGCCGGCGAGCCGGCGTACGACCCGGACTTCCGGGTCGCCGACTTCTACGTGATCTTCTCGCTGGACCGGATGAGCCCTCGCCACCTGCGGCACTTCCTCGGCGACGGGGGCGGGCGGTGACCGCCCGCCACGACCTCTGGCGGCCGGTCTCCGGCTGCGACGCGGACTGCCTGCCCGGCCCGGGGGACACCCCCACCGTGCCGGTCGCCCGCCGGCTCGGGCGGCTGGCGGCCGTACTCCTGATGCTGGTGGCCGGCGCGGCGCTGGCCGGGCTGCTGCCGGTGCTGCCGGCCCGGGAGCGGCGGGCCGCGCTGCGCGGCTGGGCCCGGGGCGCGGCCCGGGCCTGCGGCGTGCGGCTGGTGGTCCGGGGCCGGCTGCCCCGGCGGCCGTCGCTCGTGGTCGCCAACCACGCGTCGTGGCTGGACGTGCTCGCGCTGCTGGCCGTGGCGCCGGCCCGGGTCCTGGCCAAGCGCGAGGTGCGCCGCTGGCCGCTGGTCGGGCCGCTGGCCGTCGCGGTGGGCACCCTCTTCGTGGACCGCGCGCGCCCCCGGGCGCTGCCCGCCGCCGTGCGCCGGGTCGCCGCCGCGCTGCGGGCCGGTCACCCGGTCGCGGTCTTTCCCGAGGGTACGACGTGGTGCGGCGCGGCCGTGGGCTGCCGGCCGGGCGGCGGGTTCCGTCCCGCCGTGTTCCAGGCGGCGGTCGACGCGGGCGCGCCGGTCGTCCCGGTCCGGATCGGCTACCACCTGGCCGCCGCTGCGCCGGCCCCCGGCCTCCCGGCCGCTCCCGCCGGTGGGCCGACGACCGTCGGCGCCTTCCTCGGCGCGGAGAGTCTGGGCCGGTCGGTCTGGCGGGTCCTGGCGACCCGGGGGCTCACGGTGACGGTGACGGCGACCGCCGCGCTGCACCCCGGGCGGGACGCGGACCGGCGGCGGCTCGCCCGGATCGCCGAGTCGGCGGTCCACCTCGTGCCGCCCCGGGCCGCCGCTGCGGCCGTCCCGCCCCGGGCCGCCGTCCCGGTGCTGCCGCTCGCGCCCGGGTCGCCTCGGGTCGCCGGCACGCAGGTCGGCCCGACGTCCCCCGCCGCCGCGCAGGTCGGCCTCGCGGCCTGACGCGTCCCCGACACGCGACAGTCTTGTTCGGTCGCGATGTATCGCGTTATTCTGCCACCGGAGGAGCGCGCCGCCGGGGCGCGCCCGCCGGCGGGAGGATGCCATGCCCAGGTGGACCGTCGACCGCCCACAGCGGCTCACCCTCGACGAGCCGGTCACCGCCCTGCACGTCCGGCTGGTGACCGGGCGGCTCGCCGTCGTCGGCACGGACGGCCCGGCCCGGGTGGACGTCACCCGGGTCAGCAGCCGGCCCGTGCTCGTCGAGCAGCACGACGGGGTGCTGACCGTCCGGCACGAACGCCGACCGAGGTGGCCCGGGCTGCTCTGGTGGCTCGGCCGGCTCGGCCGGCGCTTCCGGGCCGACGTCTCGATCGCCGTGCCCGCCGACGTGCTGGCCGACCTCGGGCTGGTCGACGGCTCGCTGGTCGCCTCGGGCCTGAGCCGGGAGACGCGCGCCGACGTCACGGCGGGCCAGATCGCCCTGATGGGTGTGCGGGGCCGCACCACCGCGAAGATCGTCTCCGGGCCGGTGGAGGCCCTGGGGGTGGCCGGGGACCTGAGCCTGGAGACCGTCTCCGGGGAGGTCGTCCTCGCCGACGGCACCGTCGGCACGGTGCGCGCGCACACCGTCTCCGGCGAGATCACCTGCGACCTGGACACCCAGCGCGGCGGCGAGATCCGGCTGAGCACCATCTCCGGCCGGATCACCGTCCGGGTCCGCGAGGACAGCGACCTCGACGTCCGCCTGCACACCACCGCCGGCCGGATCACCAGCGGGTTCCCGCAGGTGCGCGACGGAAGCGGGCTCGGCGGCGTGCGGGACAGCGCGGGGGTCCTCGGCACCGGCGCGGGTAGGCTCTGGGCGTCCGCGACCTCCGGCAGCATCGCGCTGCTCGCCCGTCCGGTCGACGACGCTGAGGAGCTGCCGTGACCACCGTGTTCAGCCACGGGCGGCTCCGGCTCTATCTGCTCAAGCTGCTCGACGACGGCCCGAAGCACGGCTACGAGCTGATCCGGCTGCTGGAGGACCGCTTCCTCGGCCTGTACGCGCCGAGCGCCGGCACGATCTACCCCCGGCTCCAGCGGCTGGAGGCGGAGGGGCGGGTGACCCACACCGCCGCCGGTGGCCGCAAGGTCTACGACATCACCGAGGCGGGCCGGGCCGAGCTGCGCCAGCGGGCCGCCGAGCTGGCCACCCTGGAGTCCGACATCAGCTCGTCGGTGGCCGACCTCTCCGCCCTGGCCGGCGAGATCCGCTCCGAGGTACGCGGGTCGGTGCGCGACCTCAAGCGGGAGCTGCGCGAGGCGACCCGGCGGACGCGCCAGTCCCGCCGTACCCCGTGGGAGGCCGCGTCGCCCCCGGGCCCGGCGCGGTCCGCCGCCCCCGCCGGCTCCTCGCCGCTGCTGGCCGAGCTCGACGACCGGTTGGCCGCGTTCACCGTCGAGGTCGACGCGTTGACGCGGGCGGGCCGGCTCGACGACGTCCAGCTCCGCGCGGCGATCCGGGTCCTCGACGGCGCCCTGGACGGGCTGCGCCGGCTGCTGCGCTAGCCGACCCCGGGCCGGCCCGGGGCCGGCGCGGAAGCGGCCCGGAGTTCTCAGGGAGTTTCCAGCAACCGCCCAGCGCCGACGCAGCGAGGTCACGGATGATGGTCGGCATGGCCGCTACCCAGACCGAGGCGCGACTGCTCGTCGTCGAGGACGATCCCAACATCCTCGAACTGCTCTCCGCGAGCCTCCGCTTCGCCGGCTTCGACGTGGCCACCGCGACCAGCGGGAGCGCCGCGCTGCACGCCGCCAAGGACCACCGCCCCGACCTGGTGGTCCTCGACGTGATGCTCCCCGACCTCGACGGCTTCGAGGTCATCCGGATGCTCCGCGAGGGCGGCACCCGGACCCCGGTGGTCTTCCTGACGGCCCGGGACGCCACCGACGACAAGATCCGCGGGCTGACCCTGGGCGGCGACGACTACGTCACCAAGCCGTTCAGCCTGGAGGAGCTCACGGCCCGGATCCGCGCCGTGCTGCGCCGCACGGCCAGCGGCGACCAGACGCCCTCCCGGCTCACCTTCGCCGACCTGGAGCTGGACGAGGAGACCCACGAGGTGCACCGGGCCGGGCAGCGCGTGCAGCTCTCGCCGACCGAGTTCAAGCTGCTGCGCTACCTGATGCTCAACGCCAACCGGGTGCTGTCCAAGGCGCAGATCCTCGACCACGTGTGGAACTACGACTTCCGGGGCGACGACAACATCGTCGAGTCCTACATCTCCTACCTGCGGCGCAAGGTCGACAACACCCAGCCCCGGCTGATCCACACTCTGCGCGGCGTGGGATACGTGCTGCGCAAGCCGGCGGCGTGAACGCCGTCGCGCTGGCGAAGGGGCGGCTGCGGAGCGTACCGCTGCGGGTGAAGCTGGTGGCGGCGGTGCTGACGCTGGTCGCCGCGGCCCTGCTGGTGATCAGCTCCCTGACCACCTATTTCCTGCGCAACTACCTGGTCGCCCAGGTCGACGTCGAGCTGAACGCCTCGGTGGACAACATCGAGACCACCCTGATCACGGCCCAGCCCACGCGGTCGGTCGTGCCCACCGACTACCTGGTGGTGGCCACCGACCGGCGTTCCGGGGCGGTGTCGGTCACCGAGTACGACCGGGGCCGGTTCCGCATCGAGGACCTGCCGTCCTGGCCGAGCGACGCGGCCGGCTTCGCGGCCAAGGTCGGCAAGCCACGGACGGTCCCGGCCCGCGACAGCGGGGTGCGCTGGCGGATCATCTACGCCGAGCTGCCGAACGGGCAGATGGTGGCCATCGCACAGAACCTCACCGACGTCGACCTGGCGGTCAAGCGGCTGGTCTGGATAGACCTGCTGGTCGGCGGGGCGGTGCTGATCCTGCTCGCGTCCATCGGCGCGGCGATCGTGCGGACCAGCCTCAAGCCGCTGGTGGAGATCGAGCGCACCGCCGCCGCCATCGCCGGTGGCGACCTGACCCGGCGGGTGCCCGACCCGGAGGACGGCGAGCCCTGCCCGACCTCGGAGCTGGGGCGGCTGTCCCGGGCCCTGAACACGATGCTGGCCCAGATCGAGGCCGCCTTCACCGCCCGCGCGGCCTCGGAGATCGCCGCCCGCTCGGCCGAGGCGGGCGCGCGGGACGCGGCCGCCGCGGCGCAGGCGTCCGAGGCGCGGGCCCGCCGCTCGGAGGAGCGGATGCGGCAGTTCGTCGCAGACGCCTCGCACGAGCTGCGTACCCCGTTGACCACCATCCGCGGCTTCGCCGAGCTGTACCGGCAGGGCGCGGCGCGGGCCCCGGAGGAGACCGCCGGCCTGCTGCGCCGCATCGAGGACGAGGCCGCCCGGATGGGGCTGCTGGTGGAGGACCTGCTGCTGCTCGCCCGGCTGGACCGGGAGCGGCCCCTCGCCCTCGGCCCGGTGGAGCTGCCGCTGCTGGCCGGCGACGCCGTGCAGGCCGCCCGGGTGGTGGCCCCCGACCGGCGCATCGAGCTGGAGATCGAGCCGGGCTCCGGGCCGCTGGTGGTGCTGGGCGACGACGCCCGGTTGCGGCAGGTGATCGGCAACCTGATGACGAACGCGCTCACCCACACCCCGCCGGACGCCTCGGTGACGCTGCGGCTGCGTACCGAGCCGGGGAACCTGGCGGTGGTGGAGGTGGCCGACACCGGCCCGGGGCTCTCCCCGGAGCAGGCCGAGCGGGTGTTCGAGCGGTTCTACCGGGCCGACGCGGCCCGCACCCGGCGGGCCGGCGGGATGACCAGCACCGGGCTGGGGCTGGCCATCGTGGCGGCGCTGGTCGCCGCGCACCACGGCACCGTCGAGGTCGGCGAGACGCCGGGCGGGGGAGCGACCTTCCGGGTCCGGGTGCCGCTGCTGCCCGACAGCGGCGACGACCCGGGCGAGTGACTTTCAGGGAACTTCCAGGCGGATTCCAGGCTCGTCGCAGTGGCATGGGAGAAGGTGGATGCATGACCGAGTACGAGACCGACCCGCAGCGGCGACCGGCGCCCTCCGACGCCGAGCCGTCGCACCCCACCGCCGAGCTGTCCCGCGTCGAGACCGGGCAGTCCGACTCCCCGGCCGTCGAGCCCGCCGCTCCGGCCGCGCCCGCCGCCCACCCCACCTACCCAGGCCCCGCCGCGCCGGCCGCCGGGCAGCACGCCCCCGCCGGGCCCGTCGCCCCGGGTTCCGGCCCGCAGCCGTACGGCGGCCCGGCCACCCCGTCCGCGCCGCCGTACCCGGTGTCGGGGCAGCCGCAGCCGGCCGGGCCGTACCCCAACAGCCCCTGGCAGCCCCAGCACGCCGGGCAGCACTCCGCCGGGCAGCACTCCGGCTGGGCCGCGGGGGGCCAGCACGGTCCGGCGGCCCCCGGGTACGCCCCGCACGCCGGTGGTCCCGCGTACCCGGGCGGCCCGGTGCCGCCGCAGCACCCCGGCCAGCCGGTGCCGGCGTGGGCGCAGGCCCCGAAGCCGAGCCGGGTGGCCAAGCTGGCCGGCGCCGGGGTGGCGGTGTTCGCGTTGATGCTCGGCTCCGGCGTGGCCGGCGGCGCGCTCGCGCTCGCCGTCGACGGCAACTCGGGCGGGATCACCCGCACCTACTCGGCCGCGCCGGTGCTCAACAGCGCCGACCTGCCGAAGATCGCCGCGTCCGTGCAGGACAGCGTGGTCTCGATCAGCACCGGCAGCGGTGAGGGCTCCGGGGTCATCCTCTCCGAGGACGGCTACGTGCTGACCAACAACCACGTGGTCGCCTCCGCCTCGGGCAAGACCGTCAAGGTGGTCTTCGCCGACGGCAAGACCGCCGACGCGGAGATCGTCGGCACCGACCCGAAGACCGACCTGGCCGTGGTGAAGGCCGGCGGGGTCAGCGGGCTGAAGGCCGCCACGTTGGGCGACAGCGACGCGATGCAGGTCGGCGACCAGGTGCTCGCCCTGGGCAGCCCGCTGGGCCTGCAGGGCTCGGTCACCTCGGGCATCATCAGC
This sequence comes from Micromonospora carbonacea, assembly GCF_014205165.1. NCBI lineage: Bacteria > Bacillati > Actinomycetota > Actinomycetes > Micromonosporales > Micromonosporaceae > Micromonospora > Micromonospora carbonacea. Next base: position 801,216 of record NZ_JACHMZ010000001.1, read on the forward strand.
GCCCGGGACCGCACCATCCAGGCCGGCGAGAGCCAGCAGCAGGACCCGCGGCAGGGGGTCAGCTCGATCGCCGGGCTGCTCCAGACCGACGCCCCGATCAACCCGGGCAACTCCGGCGGCGCGCTGGTCAACACGCGGGGCGAGGTGATCGGCATCAACACCGCCATCGCCACCTCCGGGCAGAGCACCGGCAACATCGGCGTCGGCTTCGCCATCCCGAGCAACAAGGCCAAGGACGTGGCCGGCAAGCTCCAGCGCGGCGAGAAGGTCAGCCACCCCTCGCTCGGGGTGAGCGTGAGCCCGGCCGAGAACGGCGGCGCGGTGGTCGCGTCCGTCACCCCCGGCAGCGCCGCCGAGAAGGCCGGCATCCGGCAGGGCGACGTGATCACCAAGTTCGGCGACACCGTGATCAACGACTCCGACGACCTGGTGGGCGCGGTCCAGGCCCGCAAGGTCGGCGACCGGGTCGAGGTGCAGTACCAGCGAAATGGATCGGCGGCGACGGCAACCGTGACGCTCGCCGAAACGTCGTAACGACAGCAGACCTACCTCCTCCCGAAGGGCGGTGGGTGGCGGAGCCAAGGGGGTTGGCTTCGTCACCCGCCGCCCTTCGCCCTTCCCGACCCGCCGGAGCCGTCGCGGGCGCAGGCCGTTCACCCGGACCGGGTGAGCCGCGCTCACCCCCGGCCGTCCGGCCCTGCCCGTGCCGGGCCCGTTCCGTTTGGCCCGACCGGGGCCGGGAAAGCCCGCAGACCACGCGCGCTGGGACCACCGGGGAGGACTCGTGGCCGTGAACCACCTGCCGCTCGACCGCTCGGAGGAACGGCCGCTGCGGATCGCCATGGTGGTCCCGCCGTGGCTGACCGTGCCACCGCCCGGCTACGGCGGCCTGGAACAGGTCGTCGCCGGCCTGGTGGACGCGCTGGTCGAGCGGGGGCACGCGGTGACCGTCTTCGGGGCGGGCCGGCGGCACGGCACCCGGGCCGGCTACGTCGCCACCTGCGACGACCTCCAGTACGACCGGCTCGGCGAGGCGCTGCCCGAGCTGGCCCACCTGGCCCACGTCGGCCACCTCGTCTCGCCTGCCGACTTCGACGTCGTGCACGACCACACCACGATCGGCCCGCTGGTCGCCGGCCGGCGGGCGGTGCCCACGGTGGCCACCGTGCACGGCAACCCGGTCGGCGAGTACGGCACCGTGCTCAGCGACACCGACCAGGGGGTCGGCCTGGTCGCCATCTCGCACACCCAGCGACGGCTGAACCCCGGGCTGCCGTGGGTCGGCACCGTGCACAACGCGCTCGACGTCGCCGACGTGCCGCACAAGACCGCGCCGGGGCGTGGCCCGGTGCTCTGGCTGGCCCGGTTCAGCCCCGACAAGGGCCCGGACGTGGCGATCGGGGCCTGCCGGGCGGCGGGCCTGCCGCTGGTGCTCGCCGGCAAGTGCAACGAGCCCGCCGAGCGCCGCTACTTCGAGCAGGTGGTGGAGCCGATGCTCGACGACGACGTGACAGTGGTGTTCAACGCCGACCGGGCGGCCGCGCTGCGGATGCTCGTCGACGCCCGCTGCCTGATCATGCCGATCCAGTGGGAGGAGCCGTTCGGGATGGTGATCCTGGAGGCGATGGCGACGGGCACGCCCGTGGTGGCGCTGCGCCGGGGCGCCGTGCCGGAGCTGGTCCGCCCCGGCGTCACCGGGCTGGTCTGCGACCGCCCCGACGACCTGCCCGGCGCGCTGCGGCAGGTCGACCGGCTGGACCCGGCCGACTGCGTGGCGCACGTCGCGGAGAACTTCTCCACGGCCCGGATGGCGCAGGGCTACGAGGCGGTCTACCGCGACTTCCTGCACGGGCGCGCGCCCGCCCCGCCGAGCCGGCCGATCCCGGTGCCGGCCCGCTGACCGCCGGGGCGGCCGGGGCGGGTCACAGGCGCGCCGCCCCGAGCCGCTGGAACGCGGTGTCGAGCTGGCGGGCGTACGCGGGGGTGATGCTGCCCTCGCGCTGCCGCTCGGCGACCTTGTCGCGGGCCCGCTGCACGGCGGCGGCCAGGTCGCTCGGGCCGGTGGCCTCGACGGCGTGGCCGAGCAGGTTGCGGATGTCGGTGCCGACGTCGACGCGGATCCCGCCGTCGTCCACCCCCGTGTCGATGAGCTGCCCGATGTCGCTGGCCACCTCGGTCACGCTGCCGCCGGACGGGGCGGGCGGCGTGGTCGTCGGCGCGGCCGAGGGGGTGGCCCGGGGCCGGGCGGGCGGCCGGGTCGTGGTCGGCGGCGCGCTCGGCGACCGGGTCGGCGCCGTCCCCAGCGACTCCCCGGCGGGCGACTCGGTGGGCAGGGCCCGGGGCATCGGGTCGGGCTGCTCGTCGGGCCTGGGCCACAGGAGCGCCCCCGCCGCCGCCACCGCGGCCCCCGCCGCCACCACGGGCACCGCCCAGCGACGCCGGGGCCGGCCCTGCGACCCGGCCCCGGCGGGCTGCGGGGACGACGCGGGGCCGGGCGTGCCACCCGCCGGGGCCGCCCCGGGGGGCGCGGCCTGCGCCGGGGGAGCCGACGTCGGGGCGGGCGGACCGGCCGGGACCGGCGGCGCGGCGGGCGGGGCGACGATCGACGGCAGGGTCATCGTCGGGGCGAGCATGGTGGCGGCCTGCGGGTCGGCCGGCAGGAGCTGGTCGCGCAGCGCGAGGGCCACCTGGTGCGCGGTGGGCCGGTCCCGTGGCTGCCGGGACAGGCAGCGCAGGCAGATCCGGACCACCTCGGGCGGCAGGCCCGGGACCTCCAGCGGCGGGGGCTCGTCGCCGCCGGCCAGGGCCGCGCCGAGCTGCTCCCAGGTGTCCGCCGGGTACGGCACCTGCCCGGTCAGGGTCTCGTAGAGCAGCACGCCGAGCGAGTAGATGTCGGTGGCCGGCTGCGCCGGGGCCCCGTCCAGCCGCTCCGGCGCGACGTACGCGGGCGTGCCGAAGGTGCCGCCGTCCTCGTCCTCGTCCGGTGCGCCGACGTGGGTGGCGATGCCGAAGTCGAGGACCTTCGCGCCGACCGGGGTCATCATCACGTTGGCCGGGGTGATGTCCCGGTGCACGATGCCGAGCCGGTGCGCGGCGGCGAGCGCCTCGGCCACCTGGGCGCCGATCTCCACCGCCTCCGGCCAGGGCAGCGGGCCCTCGGTCAGCCGGTATTCCAGCTCCTCCCCGGCGAGCAGCTCCATCACCACGAACGAGGTGATGCTGCCGTCCGGGGCGAGCGTCTCGCCGTAGTCGTGCACCGACGTCACGTGCGGGTGGACGAGCTGCGCGGCGGAGCGGGCCTCCTCGCGGACCATGTCGCGGAACCGGGCGTCCGCCGCGAGCGAGGGCGCGAGCACCTTCAGGGCGACCGTGCGGTCGAGAACCTCGTCGCGGGCCCGCCAGATGACCGACATGCCACCCGCGCCGATCTGGTCGATGAGTCGGTACCTGCGGGCCAGCAGCCTGCCGGCGTGCAGTGTTGCCATGACGGATCGCACCTGCCTGAGGTCGGGGCGGTATCAGGTTGCGCGAATGTGTCCGGCCTGTCAACGCCCGTCCGGTCTCACCCGACCGGCGCGTGGACGGGCGCGCCCGGGCACCGGACGGCCGGCGTGACCCCGCGTGCCAGGATGAACGGCATGGTCAGCGGTCCGGTGGCGTTCGTGCTCGGCGGCGGGGGAGTCCTCGGCGCGGTCGAGGTGGGCATGCTGCGCGCCCTGTTCCGCGCCGACGTCCGCCCGGACCTGGTGCTCGGCACCTCGATCGGGGCGGTCAACGGGGCGCTCGTCGCGGCCGATCCGACCGAGGCGGTCACCGACCGGCTGGTCCGGCTCTGGGCGTCCCCCGAGGCCAGCGAGGTGTACGGCGACTCCGTCGCCCGTCAGCTGCGCCGCTTCGCCGCCCGCACCCACCTGCACTCGCCCCGGCCGCTGCGCCGGCTGCTGGAGGCCGAGCTGGGCGAGGAGACCACCTTCGCCGACCTGCGGGTGCCGTTCCGCTGCTGCGCGGCGCACATCGAGCGGGCCGCCGAGCACTGGTTCGACGCGGGCCCGCTGGTGCCGGCGGTGCTCGCCTCCGCCTCCGTGCCGGGGCTGCTGCCGCCCACCGAGATCGGCGGGCAGCACTTCATCGACGGCGGGATCGTCAACTCCATCCCGATCGGCGCGGCGGTCGAGGCCGGGGCGCGGGAGGTCTTCGTGCTCCAGGTGGGCCGCATCGAGCGGGAGCTGACGCCGCCCCGGCGGCCCTGGGAGATCGCTCAGGTGGCGTTCGAGATCGCCCGCCGGCACCGGTTCTCCCGGGAGATGGCGGCGCTGCCCGACGGGGTGCGGGTGCACGTGCTGCCCACCGGGGGGCCGGGGCCGCGTGAGGACAGCCCGTGGGCGTACCGGGACATGGCGGCGGTGGGGCGGCGGATCAGCCGCGCGTACACGGCCTCCCGCCGCTACCTGGCCACCCACCTGGACCGCTGATGCCGCTGCCGCCCCGATGGGTCCGCCGGTTGCTGCTGGCGCCCGGTGTGGTGCTGCTCGCCGTGGCCGTGGTGACCAGCCTGCCGGTCTGGGCGTTCGCCGCCCTGGCGCTGTCCCCGCTGGTCCCCGGCCGGCTGCGACCGCTGCGCCTGCTCTGGATCGGCTGTGTCTACCTGGTCTGGGACGCGGCGGCGCTGCTGGCCCTGTTCGTGCTCTGGGTGGCCTCCGGCTTCGGGGTGTGGAAGCGGACGCCGCCGTTCCAGCGGGCGCACTACGTGCTCGCCGGCCACTTCCTCCAGGTGTTCTTCTGGCAGGCCCGGTGGACGCTGCGGCTGCGCATCGACGTGGTCGGCACCGACCCCGACACGGCGCTGCCCGGCCGCCCGGAGCTGGTGGTCTGCCGGCACGCCGGGCCGGGCGACTCGTTCATCCTGATCCACGCTTTGGTCAACTGGTTCCACCGGGAGCCCCGGATCGTGCTCAAGGAGAGCCTCCAGTGGGACCCGGCGATCGACGTGCTGCTCAACCGGCTGCCCAACCGGTTCCTCGCCCCGGCCTCCGGCCGGCGTGAGCCGGTGACCGAGCAGATCGGCCACCTGGCGACCGGCCTCGACGACGACGACGCCTTCGTGATCTTCCCCGAGGGGGGCAACTTCACCCCGCGCCGCCGGCTGCGCGCCATCGCCCGGCTGCGGTCGCGCGGCCTGGAGCAGATGGCGCTGCGGGCGGAGCGGATGCGGCACGTGCTCGCCCCGCAGCCGGGCGGGCTGCTCGCCGCGCTGGACGCCGCCCCCGACGCCGGGGTGATCTTCGTGGCGCACACCGGCCTCGACCGGATGCTCACCGTCGCCGACGTGTGGCGCGAGCTGCCGATGGACAAGCGGATCATCATGCGGTTCTGGTCGGTGCCCCCGGAGGAGATCCCCGCCGGCCGCCAGGAGCGTGTTGACTGGCTGTTCGACTGGTGGTCACGCATCGACGAATGGATCGCGGCGCACCACGACGGGGACGTCGACGACGCGTAGGGTGCGCTCGTGGAGCAGATCAGCGTGGTGACGACCGTGGTGGACAGCCGCTCGGTCGCGGACGTGCTCGCGGCGGCCGCGGTCGCCGGTCGGCTGGCCGCCTGCGCGCAGGTGGGCGGCCAGGTGGACAGCACCTACTGGTGGCGGTCCGCGGTGGAGACGACCACCGAGTGGTCGGTGCTGTTCAAGACCGCCCCGGACCGGGTTCCGGCGCTGGTCGACCACATCCGCCTCAGCCATCCGTACGAAGTTCCGGAGGTCCTGGTGACCCGGGTGGACAGCGGCAACCCCGACTACACGGCCTGGGTGCACGAGCAGACCCGGCCCTGAGTACGCGCACTCTGGGTGGGTCTTGACCAGGGCACCATGATGGCCGGGTGGACACGAGTGGCTACCCCTGCCCGGCGTGCGGCGCCCCGGCCGACCTGAGTGTCGGCTGCCGGCGCTGTGGGCGGGCGCCCGACCCGACCGCCGCCGAGGTGATCCGGCTCGACCGGGAGATCGTCGTGCTCTCCGGGCAGGCGGAGCAGGCCCGGCGGGCGTACCTCGAACTGGTCGGGTCGGTGCGGTCGGCGCAGGCCCGCCGGGCGGACCTGGCGGCCCGGGTCCGCGCGGCGACCCCGGTCGGCGCCCTGCGCCCGGCCGGGCCGGCTGCCGTGCCGCCGCCCCTCGTCGCGCCGCCCCTCGTCGCGCCGCCCCCCGTCGCGCCGGCCCCCGTGCCGGCGGCCGGGCCGCAGGTGCGGCTGCCCGGCCCCGCGTCGCCGGTGTCCGGCGGACAGGTGCGGCCGCCGGGCCCGGCGGTGCGGCTGCCCGGCCCGGTGCCGGCCGTGCCGGTCGGCCCGATGCCGCCGCAGCGGCCGGTGCAGGTCGGCGGGGCGGAGACCTCCACCCGCACGGTGCAGGGGCTGCTCTTCGTGCTCGGCGGCCTGCTGCTCGGCACGGCGGCGGTGGTCTTCACGGCGGTCGCCTGGGCCACGGTGGGCGTCGCCGGCCGGGCGCTGATCCTGCTCGCGTTCACCGCGCTCGCCCTGGCCGTGCCGCCGCTCGCGGCGCGGCGCGGGCTGCGCGGCACGGCGGAGACGTTCGCCGCCGTGGGGCTGCTGCTGGTGGTGCTCGACGGGTACGCCGCCTGGTCGGTGGACCTGTTCGGGGTGGCCGGCTGGCCCGGTGCCCGCTACGCCGCGCTGGTCGGGGGGGTCAGCGCGGCGCTGGCGGCGGGCTACGGCCGGCTGACCCGGCTGACGGTGCCGTGGTTCGCGGCGCTGTGCACCGTGCAGCCGGTGCTGCCGCTGCTGGCCGGCCCGGCCCACCCGTCGGCCGCCGGCTGGACGGTGGTGTTCGTCGGCGTCGCGGCGCTGAACCTCGTCGTGGTCGCCGCCCTGCGCGACCGTGCCCCGGCCCCGACGCCGGCCCGCGCTCCGGCAGCGGCCCCGGTTCCGCCGGGGTCGCCGGCCCAGCCGGCAGCGGCGTCGACGACAGCGCCGGTCGGGGGAGCGCCGGTCGGGGCGGGTGCCGCCGGGGGGTGGGCCCCCGCCGCCGGCCGGGTGCTGGCCTGGCTCGGGTACGGCGGCGCGCTCCTCGTCGCGGCCGGCTGCGCGCTGGTGCCGCTCGCCGTGGGCCGGGCCGCCGGGTCGCCGCTGCTGGCCGGCGGGCCCCTGCTCCTGGTCAGCCTGGCCCTGCTCGGCGCGGCGCTGGTCGCCGGTGGCCGGTTGTTCCGGGCCGCCGCGGCCGGGGCGCTGGTCCCGGTGCTCGGCCTCGCGCTGCTGCGGCCGGTGGCGGAGCTGCGCCCGGGGCTGCTGACGGTGGCCACGGCGCTCGTCGCGCTGGCGCTGGCCGGGGCGGTCCGGGCGCTGCCCGGCCGGGTCGGTGCCGGGCCGAGGGCCGGGGCCCTGGTGGTCGCGGCCGGGGCGGCGCAGGTCGGTGCCGTGCTCGCCGTGGTGCTGGGCGCGGTCGCGGTGGGCCGGGTGCTGCCGCCCTGGTCGGGCGTTGCCGCCGGCCCGCACCTGCCCTGGGGGTGGCAGGTCCCGGTCGCCGTGGCGGCGGCGGCCCTCGCCCTGGCGGTGCTGCTGCCCCGGGTGGCGTGGCCGGTGGTCGGGGTGGCCGCCGTCGCGTTCGCCACCCTCGGCGTGTCGGGCGTCGGGCCGGTGCCGTGGCCGGCGGTGCCGGCTGCCGGCCTGGTCGTCGGCGCGGGGCTGCTGCTGTTCGCCATCACCCGGGCCCGGCCCTGGTGGGGCGTGCTGGCGGCGGCGGTCGCCGGCGCGGCGCTGGTCGGGCACGCGCTCCTGGTCGGCCTGGCCTCCCCGGCCGGGGAGGCGGCCCTGCTCGGCGCGGTCGTGCCGCTCGGGGCGGCCGTCGCCGCCGTGGGCCGGCGGGCCGGCGGCGTCCGGCGGGGCGTCGCGGGGGCCGCCCTGGCCGCCGCGCTGCTGGCGGTGCCGGCGGCGGTCGCCGTCGCGCTCTTCGCCGCCGGGGTGCCGCCCTGGTGGCAGGCGCGGGCCGCCCTCGCCGCCGTCGGGCTGCCGCTGGTCGCGCTGGTCGCCGTCCGCCGCCGGTGGCCCGAGCTGACCGGGTACGCCTCCGTCGCCTTCGCCGTCGGCTCCGCGCTGGTGGCGCTGGCCCCCCTGGTCGCCCGGGTCGACGAGCCGGTGGCGCTCTACGCCGCCGTGGCGGTCCTGCTGAACGTGCTCGCCGGGCCGGGCACCCGGCCGGCGGGAGCGCCGCTGGTCAGCGGCCTCGGGCTGCTCGCGGTGGCGCTGTCCGCCTCCGCCGGGGTGCTCGCGCGGGTGCTCGTCGCCCCGTACGGCGAGGTGGCCGCGCCGTGGTCCGGCGCGCCCACCGGCGGCCCGGTTCCGGGGGCCACCCCGGCCGGCGTGGCCCTGCTCGTGCTGACCCTGGCCGCCGCGCTGGCGGGCCGCGCGCCCGGCCGGGCGACGGTCGATCCGGCCGGCGGGCCGCCGCCCCGGGCGGCGGGGCCGGGCGACGCGGCACTGTTCGCGCTGCCGTTCGCCGCGGCGGCGACGCCGGTGCTGCACGCCGCCGCCGGTGCGCCGTGGCCGGTGGTGCCGGCGGTCCTGCTGGGGATCGGGGTGGCCGCCCTGCTGGCTGCCGCGCTGGCCCGGCCCCGGCCGCTGCTCGTCGCGGTCACCGTGCCGGTGGGGCTGGTGGCCACGGTGGCCGGGCTGGTCGGGCTGCTCGCCACCCGGGCCGGCACGCTCACCGGCCTCGGGACGCTGGTGGTCGCCGCCGTGGTGGCCGCCGTCGCGGGCCGCACGGGCGTGGCCCGGCTGGCCGGTGCCCTGGTGGCGGTCGGTTCGGCGACCGGGTTCGCGGTCACCGCCGCGCGGGCGGCGGGCCTGCCGCTGCGCGGGGCCTCCTTCGCCGTCCTGGCGGTGGCGGTGCTGGTCCTGGCCGCCGCCGCCCTGCCGGCCGCCGACCGGCTGCGGGGCCGGGTGCTCGACGTGGCCGCCCAGGCCGTCGCCCTGCTGGCGGTGCTGCTCGCCGTCGGGTCGCCCCGCTACGCCGCCGCGGCCTGCGTGCTCTGGGGGGCCGCCGTGGGGCTGCGGCTGCTGCGCCGGGGCGAGCCGGTCGGCTGGCGCTGGGCGTTCGCGGGCGTCGCCGGGGGCAGCGAACTGCTCGGCGCCTGGCTGCTGCTGGTCGCGGGCGGGGTGGTGCTGCTGGAGGCGTACACCCTGCCGGCGGCGGGCCTGGCCCTGGCGGCGGGCGCGGTGGCGCTGCGCACCCGGCCGGGCCTGAACAGCTGGCTCGCGCTCGGCCCGGGGCTGGTCGCCGCGCTGCTGCCCAGCGGGGTGTCGGTGCTGTTCGCGCCCGACCCGCAGCCCTGGCGGCGGCTGCTGCTCGGGGCCGGCGCGCTGGCCGTGGTGCTGGCCGGCGCGGCCCGCCGCTGGCAGGCCCCGGTGCTGCTCGGCGGGGTCACCCTCGTCCTGCTCGCGCTGCACGAGCTGGCCCGCGGCTGGGACCTGCTGCCCCGGTGGATCTTCCTGGCGGCCGGCGGGCTGGCGCTGATCGGCCTGGCCGCGACCTACGAGCGGCGTCGCCGCGACCTGGCCCGGTTCCGGGCGGCGGTGGGGCGGATGAGCTGACGGACGGGGCTGGCGGGGCGAGGGTGGGGAGCACCCCACCCCGGATACGGGTGCTGCCCGGATTACCCAGAGCTACTGTTGCCGCGAGACTCGACATCAGGGCCCGCCGTCCGGCGCAGCCCGGGTGTCGAGATGCGGGGAGCTCAGATCATGCTTGCAGCGACAGCGGACCCGCCGGCCCGACGGGGCAGCGACTATGCACGACTGTCCAGACGGATCAACGAGGCGGGCCTGCTCGACCGCCGGCCCGCCGGGTACGCCGCCCGGATCGCCCTGACGCTGGCGGCCTTCGTCGCCGGCTGGGCGGTGGTGCCGCTGGTCGGCGACTCCTGGTGGCAACTGCTGGTGGCGGCCGCCCTGGCCGTGGCGACCACCCAGGTGGCGTTCCTCGGGCACGACGCCGGCCACCGGCAGATGTTCCGCCGCCGGGGCCCGAGCGAGGTGGCCGGGCTGCTCGCCGGCAACCTCGCGGTCGGCCTCAGCTACGGCTGGTGGGTCGACAAGCACAACCGGCACCACGCCAACCCCAACCACCACGACGAGGACCCGGACGTCGGGGCCGGGGCGCTGGTCTGGTCGTACGAGCAGGCCGCCGCGACCCGGGGGATCGGCCGGCGGCTGGCCCGGCGGCAGGCGTGGCTGTTCTTCCCGATGCTGCTGTTGGAGGGGTTGGCCCTGCACGTGGCGAGCGTGCGGGCGCTGCTCGGCCGCGCCCCCGACGGCCGGTACGCCACCCCGGTGCGGCACCGGGCCGTCGAGGGGCTGCTGCTCGCACTGCACGCGGCCGGCTATCTCGGCCTGCTGTTCGCGGTGCTGCCGCCGGGGAAGGCGCTGGCGTTCGTCGCCGTGCACCAGGGGCTGTGGGGGCTCTACATGGGGTGCGCGTTCGCCCCGAACCACAAGGGCATGCCGATGCCGAGGGCCGGCGAGGAGCTGGACTTCCTGCGCAAGCAGGTGCTCACCTCGCGCAACGTGCGGAGCGGCTGGTTCGTCGACGTCGCGCTGGGCGGGCTCAACTATCAGATCGAGCACCACCTCTTCCCCAACATGCCCCGGGGCAACCTGCGCCGGGCCCGGCCGATCGTGCGGGCGTACTGCGCCGAGCACGGGGTGCCGTACGTCGAGACCGGACTGGTCGAGTCGTACCGGCAGGCGCTGGCCCACCTGCACGAGGTGGGCCGCCCGCTGCGGGGTTGAGCCGCCCGGTCGGCCCTGGCGGTAGGGTCTGACCATGGCAGACGTGCTCACCGCGGAGGCGGTGCGAGACGGGCTGGGCGGGCTGGCCGGCTGGACGGGGGATCCCACCGGGATCGGTCGCACCGTCGAGCTGGCGAGCTTCCCGGCGGCCGTCGCGGTGGTCGACCGGGTCGCCGAGGTGGCCGAGGAGCTCGACCATCATCCCGACATCGACATCCGGTGGCGGACCCTCACCTTCCGCTGCGTCACCCACTCGGCCGGCGGGGTGACCCACCGGGACCTGGAGCTGGCGCGGCGCATCGACGACATCGTCCGGAGTGCCCGATGAGATTCGAGATCAGCAAGGTGCTCGACGCCATCGAGGGGCGGGTCTGCACCGACCCGTCGCTGGCGCGGGCCGTCCTCGACCTGGCCGAGGTGATCCGTTACCAGGACCTCGACGGCGGCCGTCCGGCGAACCTGCTCCGGCTCGGCATGGTGATCGACGCGCTCGCCCGCGACCTGGAGGAGGACAGCGTCCCGGTGTACGCGATCGTGCACCGCGCCCTGCTCTCCGACCCCGACCTCACCTCCAACGAGCGGATGGTGGTGCGCCGTTGGGCCGACGACGGCCTGGTGGAGGTGCTCGACCACCCGGGCGACCGGATGCTGGAGGTCGCCGACCTGCTGGGGCTGCCGGTGCTCAGCCGGGCCCGCTTCGACGGCCTGCGCGGCCGGTTCCCGTGGACCGTCGAGCAGCCCGGCCGGGTGCTCGCCCCGGTGCCCGGCGCGGGCGGGCCGGTGTTCATCGCCCACGTCGGCGGCGGCAACGTGCCGGTCGCCGGCACCCGCTCGGCGACGGGGGAGAAGCTGCTCGCCCGGCAGTGGCGCTGCCCGGAGCCGGGCTGCGCGCTGTTCGGCGGCGGGGGCGGCGGCGCGTTCGCCGACCTGGCCCGGGTCGAGCGGGCCCCGGCAGGGCAGCCGCCGCCCGCCCTGCGCGGCGGCGTGCCGACCTGCCCCCGGCACGGCGCGCGGCTCCGCGACGCCGGGCCCCGGCCCCGCACGGAGGTGCTGGCCGTACGCATCGGCGGGCTGATCCGCCGCCGGTTCGTGCTCACCGAGGAGCAGCCGGTGCTGGTCGGGCGCGCGCCGGAGGAGCAGGGCGGGATCGTGCTCGGCCAGTGGCTCAACGACGAGGCGCGGCGCTGGATCAGCCGCGGCCACGTCCGCTTCGAGCTCCGCGTCGGCGAGGTGATCGTGACCGACGTGAGCACCAACGGGTCGGGGGTGCGCCCCGGCGGCTCGATGGCGGAGGCGGACCGGATCGCGCTCAAGCCGCAGCAGTCGCGGGTGCTGTCCGCCGGCGACATGGTCGAGCTCTATCCGGGGGTGCAGGTCGGTCGCGCCGACGAGCTGCCCTCGGGCGCGCCGTTCACCCCGACCTCGGTGATGGCCGAGGCCCCGACCATGGCGATGCGCCTGCCCCGGCCGTGAGCCGGGCGCGTCGCGGGGGCGTGGGGCCGTGGCCCGGCGCCCCCGCGACGTCGTACGGTCAGTCGGTCAGCACGGCGGCGAGCTGGGCGACCGCGTGGTCGATCTCCTCGGCGGTGATGACCAGCGGCGGGGCGAGCCGGATCGTGGAGCCGTGGGTGTCCTTGGCCAGCACGCCGCGGGCCATCAGCCGCTCGCACGCCTGCCGGCCGGTCATCAGCGCCGGGTCGATGTCGAGGCCGGCCCAGAGCCCCCGGCCGCGCACGGCGACGAGGCCCCGGCCGACGAGGCCGTGCAGCCCGGCGTGCAGCCGCTCGCCCAGCTCCGCCGAGCGGCGCTGGAACTCGCCGGTGGCCAGCAGCCGGACGACCTGGGTGGCCACCGCGCAGGCCAGCGGGTTGCCGCCGAACGTCGAGCCGTGCTGGCCGGGCTGGAGCACCCCGAGCACGTCGGCGTTCGCGGCGACCGCGGAGACGGGCACGATGCCGCCGCCCAGCGCCTTGCCGAGCAGGTACATGTCGGGCACCACGTCCTCGTGGTCGCAGGCGAACGTCGCCCCGGTGCGGCCCAGGCCGGACTGGATCTCGTCGGCGAGGAACAGCACGTTCCGCTCGGTGCAGACCCGCCGTACGCCCGGCAGGTAGCCGGCCGGCGGCACCACGACGCCCTGCTCGCCCTGGATCGGCTCCAGCAGCACGGCCACGGTGTCGTCGTCGATCGCCGCCTCCAGCGCCGCCAGGTCGCCGTAGGGGACCACGGTGAAGCCCGGCGTGTACGGCCCGAAGTCGGCCCGCGCGTCCTCATCCGTGGAGAAGCTCACGATGGTGGTCGTGCGCCCGTGGAAGTTGCCCTCGGCCACCACGATGTTCGCCCGCCCGGCCGGGACGCCCTTGACCCGGTAGCCCCACTTGCGGGCCACCTTGATCCCGGTCTCGACGGCCTCCGCGCCGGTGTTCATCGGCAGGACCAGGTCCTTGCCGCACAGCTCGGCCAGCTCCCGGCAGAAGTCGGCGAACTGGTCGTGGACGAACGCCCGGCTGGTGAGGGTCAGCCGGTCGAGCTGGGCGTGCGCGGCGGCGATCAGCCGGGGGTGCCGGTGGCCGAAGTTGAGCGCCGAGTATCCGGCGAGGCAGTCCAGGTAGCGCCGCCCGTCGACGTCGGTGAGCCAGGCGCCCTCCGCGGAGCTGATCACCACCGGCAGCGGGTGGTAGTTGTGCGCGGTGTGGCGCTCGGCGTCCCGGACCGCCCCCGGCGTCCGCAGCATGTCTTCCACGATCACTTGCTCGCCTTTCCCTGACGGAGTCGCAACGTGCAGCACTTCGGTCCGCCGCCGGCCTTGCGCAGCTCGGACAGGTCGACTCCGATGGTCTCGTAGCCCCGGTCGCGCAGCCGCGCGGCCAGGTCGGTGGCCTGCTCCGGCAGCACCACGTGCCGGCCGTCGCTGACGGCGTTGAGGCCGAGCACCTCGGCGTCGGCGGCGGTGGCGTGGACGGCGTCCGGGAAGAGGCGGCGCAGCGCGGCCCGGCTGCCGGGCGAGAACGCCTCCGGCAGGTACGCCACGGTGCGCTCGTCGAGCACGGTGAGCGCGGTGTCCAGGTGGTAGAAGCGGGGGTCGACCAGTTGCAGGGTGACCACCGGGTAGCCGAAGACCTCCTGGAGCTGGGCGTGTGAGGCGTGCGCCGTGCGGAACCCGGTGCCGGCGAGCAGCACGTCCCCGGCGAGCAGGACGTCGCCCTCGCCCTCGTTGACGTGCTTCGGGTCGTGCAGCTCGAAGCCGGCGGCGGCGAACCAGGCCCGGTAGGCGGGGGCCTCGTCGGCGCGCTGCGGGTCGCGGAACTGCACGGACATCGCCTTGCCGTCGATCACGGTGCCGCCGTTGGCGGCGAAGACCATGTCGGGCAGGCCGGGCACGGGCACGATCTCCTCGACGGTGTGGCCCAGCTCGCGGTAGACCTGCCGCAGCCGCTCCCACTGCCGGACGGCCCGCTCGGCGTCGACGGGTGCGGTGGGGTCCATCCAGGGGTTGATCGCGTAGTCGACGGCGAAGTACGTCGGCCGGCACATCAGAAAGCGCTGGCTGGTGGCGTCCATCGTCACTGTCCTGCTCCCAGGGTCGGGCGCGCCCGGCCACCGTCGGCCCACGGGCTGGCGCCGTTGCCCAACGGTATGCGGGGGCAGCGACGACATCCACCGCCGGAAGTTGCGTCACCCGACGATTCGTTGCGTCTCGAAGGCTGGCAGCGGCGATCCGTTGCGCCCACGCTCACCCGCCCCGCCCTCGCTGCCGTCCCGCCCTCGCCCCGCCCGGCTCGGCGGGTGGGAGCGGGAGCCCAGGGGGCGGGGCGGGCGGGTGAGGAGGGTCACGGGGCGGGTGGGGTCGTGCCCTCCACGCCCAGGTGCAGGCGGTGGTGACGGGGCGCCTCGATCTCGTCGAGCAGGGCGAGGGCGAGATCGGGGTAGGTGATCCGGCTCGCGCCGTCCGCCGTGGCGAACCGGTAGCCCCCGGCGGGCTGGCCGGTGTGGTCGAAGTCGCCGGCCGGGCTGAGCACCAGCCAGTCCGGCGCGTCCCCGGCCCGGCGCAACTCGTCCGTGCCGGCGCCGTGCCCCAGGCAGAACGAGCGGAACTCCGGCGGGAAGCCCGGGGTGTCCAGCAGCGGGGTCCCGGCCGCGGTGGGCAGGACGGCGGCCAGCCCGACGACCACCAGCCGGCCCACCCCGGCCCGCCCCAGCCCGGCCGCGAGCGCGCGGGCGGCGGCGGGGAAGAAGACGTCGGCCGGCACGCCGAGGTCGACGGCGGCGTGCACCGCCGCGTCGTGCCCGGCCGCCAGCTCGGCGACCTGTCCCGCGTCGGTGACGTCGCCGGTGGCGACCCGGACGCCCGGCTCGGCCGCCAGGGCGGGGTGGCGGGCCGGATCCCGCACCACGGCGGTCACCTCGTGGCCGCGCGCCCGCGCCTCGGCCAGCACGGCCCGGCCGGCCCGGCCGCCGGCCCCGAAGACGACGATCCCACTCATCGACGTACCCCCTCGCTCCGGTCGCCCCCTCGGCGACCCCGCGGCGACGCTAGCCGGGGGGCCGGTTACCGCCCGGATACCGATTACGGTGAGTGCCATGGTGACGCCGCTGGATCCGGAGATGTTCGATCCGCTCTGCCCTTCGGACCTGTCGCCGTTCCGGTTCGGCGACAAGTGGGGCGGCATGGTGATCCGCTGCCTGGAGGGCGGCCCCCGGCGCTTCTCCGAGCTGCGGGTGCCGCTGCGCGGCGTCAGTGCCAAGGCCCTCACCGCCTCGCTGCGCCGGCTGGAGGCCAGCGGCCTGGTGCGCCGTGCGGAGCAGCCCGGCCCGCCGCGCCGGGTCGAGTACGCTCTCACGCCGCTCGGCCGCAGCATGCTCGGCCCGATCGAGGCCGTCTGCGCCTGGAACCGCGAGCACTGGGACGAGCTTCTCGACGCCCGGGAGGGCGTCGCCCGACCGGACTGAGGCGGGACCGAGGGCGGGGCCCACCCCCGGAGACGCCACCCGGACCGGCTTGCCGCACCTGCTCGCCGGACATGCTTCGGGGGCGGCGAATCGCCGCCCCCGAAAAGGGTGTGCCCGGCCGGTGAACCACCGGATCCGTCGGGCTGCCGGCGGGTTCGCCGGGTCGCACAAGTCCCGGTGCACCACCGGGTTCCACCGCCCCGGTGCACCACCGGGGTCGAGCAGCCCCGGCGAACCGCCGGGTCGATCAGGGCCGGCGCATCGCCGGTTCGAGCGGTGCCGGCGAACCGCCGGCGGGGTCCAATGTGCCCGTCAGAGGCGGTCGACAAACTGTGAGTCGAGCCACTCGCGCAGCCGCTGCACCCAGTCGCCGTCGGTGGTGGGCCAGACGAACTGCCCGGTCATCGCCAGCACGCCGAGCACCACGGCGGCCACGCCGAAGGCCATGCCCAGCAGCGCGTCCGTCTTGCCCGCGATGTGCCGGCGGCGGGTGGCGAGCAGGCCGAACACCGACAGCACCGCGCCCAGCGCGCCGACCGCGATGCCGTAGCCGGCGAGGGTGCCGGTCAGCACGGCGGCCAGCCCGGCGACGCCGACGACCAGGCCGAGGCTGGCGAGCAGGCTGGCCCGCGGCTTCGGCCCGGCCGGCACCGGCACCGGCTCCCGCCGGGCCTCGTCCCCCGCCTCGACCCGGTCGGCCGGCAGCGGGCGTTCGGCGGCGCGGTCCCGCTCGGCCGGCAGCGGACGCTCGGCCGTGCGGTCCGTCGCCGGTGCGGCCGTGGGGGCCGCCGGCAGGGTCCGGGTGACGCCGTGTTCCCGCTCCGGGTCCGGGGAGTCGACCGTGGGCGCGGCGGTGGCCGGGCGGCGCAGCTCGCCGTCCGGGGTGCGGGCGGTGGCCGCGCGGGCGGTGGCGGCGCGGGCCAGCGCCCCCCGCTCGGCGGCCCGGCGCTCCACGTCGGAGGCCCGCTCGCCGTCGGTGGCGGTCGCGCTGCTGCGGTACGTCGTCTGCTCCCCGCCCCGGTCGGTGACCACCGGCTGCCCGTCGGGGCGGCCGTCGGCGCCGGACGCGACAGCACCGTCGCGCTCGTCGACCCGGCCGTCGCCGTTGCTGTCGTACGTCGTCGCCGGCTCGTTCCGGCGGGACAACAGCGAAGGAATCTTCACCTCTTCACCTCCTGATGAACGCGTGGAGACCTCGGAAGCGCCGGCGGCAGCCACGCGGTAACGCCACAGAGGTACCCAGCCGCCGATCCGGCGACACCCGGTTCACCCGATCGGGGGTCGCGTGTGCCCCCGGTGGCCCGCCCCCGCCGTTGTCTATGCTTGGCGGCCGTGCCAGAGGGACACACCATCCACCGTCTCGCCGCCCGGCACGCCGAGCTGTTCGCCGGCGTGGAGGTGCAGGCCACGAGCCCGCAGGGCCGCTTCGCCGACGGAGCGGCCCGGCTCTGCGGCACCGTCCTGGAGGGCACCGAGGCGTACGGCAAGCACCTGCTGCACCACCACGCGAACGGGCTGACCCTGCACGTGCACCTCGGCCTGTATGGCAGGTTCGCCGACGGGTCGGGCGCGCCCCCGCCGCCCGTCGGCCAGGTGCGGCTGCGGCTGACCGGCGACGGTGGGCGTACGCGCACCGGGTCGGCGGCGTCCGCCCCCGCGCACTGGCTGGACCTGCGCGGCCCGAACGCCTGCGAGCTGCTCACCCCGCCCGAGGTGGCGGCGCTGCGCGACCGCCTCGGCCCCGACCCGCTGCGCGCCGACGCCGACCCGGCCCGCGCGTACGCCCGGATCTCCCGCAGCGCGACCCCGCTCGCGGCGCTGCTGCTCGACCAGTCGGTGGTGGCCGGCACCGGCCTGATCTTCGTCACGGAGGCGTTGTTCCGGGCCGGCCTGTCGCCGCTGCTGCCCGGCCGGGAGCTGACCCCGGCCCGGTGGCGGGAGCTGTGGGCGGACCTGGTGCACCTGATGACCCGGGCCGTCGAGGCGGGCCGGATCGACACCGTGCGGGACGCCCACCTGCCGGAGGCCACCGGCCGCGCGCCCCGGGTGGACCGGCACGGCGGTGAGGTCTACGTCTACCGCCGGCCCGGCCAGCCGTGCCACGTCTGCGGCGACGAGGTGCGCCGGGGCGAGCTGGCGGGCCGCAATCTCTACTGGTGCGCCAGCTGCCAGCCCGGTCGGCCCTGACCGGCCGGCAGCTCAGGCGAGGTCGAGCAGCCAGCGGACGGTGTCGGCCTGGCCGGCGAACACCATGTCGTCGGTCATGCTCCAGGCCAGCGTGTGCCCGATCGCCCAGCCCAGCACCCGTTCGCGGTCGAGGCTGAGCGCGTCGGTGAGCCGGTCCAGCCGCCGCCGCACCGTCGCCGGGGAATGGCCGAGCTCCTGTCCCCGGACGATCGCCACCACGCCGAACTCGCGCTCCCCGGCCAGCGGCTTCGGGTCGATCACCAGCCACGGCTCGCGGGTGGCCCGCAGGATGTTGCCCGCGTGCATGTCCTGGTTGACCAGCACCTGCTCGCCCTGCGTGTCGACCAGCTCGGCGAGCCGGCCGAGCGCGGCGTCGAGCAGCCGGCGCTCGAACGGCCGGCCGAGCCGCTCCCACCGCGCCGGCAACTGCTCCGACCAGACGGCGGCCTCCTCGGCCAGCGGCGTGAACGGCGCGCCGACGGGCCGCCACAGCCGGGGCAGCAGCCCGGCGACGACGTCCAGCGCCTCGTCCAGCGGCACCGCCGGCGCGCCGTCCCGACCGGGGGCGTGCAGCTGCGTGCCCGGGTCGCAGCGCTCCACCAGCAGCGCCCGCCGGCCCGGATCGTGCGCCAGCAGCCGGGCGGCCCCGTCGCCCGCCCAGCACGCCAGGGCCGTGGCCTCGTGCACGCTGTCGGCGTCGGGAAGCTGGAGCTTGAGCACCGCCCGGGTGCCGTCGGGCAGCTCGACCGGCCGCGCCAGCGAGGCGAACGCGTAGGGAAACGGCGGGCCGGTGAGCCGCAGCCCCCACTGCTCGACGCAGTCGGCGAGCCGGCCCGGCAGCGCCGCCAGCCAGGCCCGGCCGGCGGGCGTCCGCCGCACCCAGCTCAGCCGCTCGGGGATCGCCAGCTCCGTCTCCATCGGACCATCCTGCCGCAGCACGGCCGCGCGCCGGGGACCGCTCAGCGCAGCCGGCGGATGTCGCCGTACGCCCGGTAGAAGCCGCCCCGGCCCGCCTCGCGGACCTCGGTGACCAGGTAGCGCGCGCCCGGCTCGCGGATGCCCTTGGGGAACTGCACCGACCAGTCCCGCCGGTAGCCGTCGGAGAGCACGTGGATGCGCAGCCGCCCGCCGTCGTCGACGCACTGCACCACCACGCCGCCCCGGTCGTCGGTGACCACCTCCACGGCGGTCCACGCCGCCGGCTCGGGCTGCCGGGCGGGGGCCTTGACGTCCACCACCTCGGGCACGGTGCCCGCCTCGGCGGCCCGGATCGCCGGCTCGCTGGCGTCGACGCAGGCCAGGTAGCCGCTGGTGGTGACCACGTAGAGCCGGTCGTCGTGGTATTGCATCGAGTAGGCCGAGCCACAGCCGGTGCCGAGCTTCCACAGTCGGTTGCCGGCCGCGTCGAAGCAGTAGATCGAGGACTGGTTGTCGCCGGCGAAGACGTACCGGCCGTCCTCCGCGGTGGCGCACGAGAAGACCGGGGCGTCGCAGCGGTACGTCTGCCCGGCCCGCCCGTCCTTGCGCAGCCGCACCACCTCGCGGGTGCCGGTGCCGGCGAACACGGCGTCGCGCTCCTGCCACCCGAACAGGACCGGGCCGGTGCGGGTGTGCCACAGCTCCCGCCCGGTGCGCCAGTCGTAGCCGGTGACCCCCTGCGAGTGGCCGTGGTAGAGCGCGTCGGCGTCGCAGCGCACCATCCACGCCGCCCGGCCGCGCCCCGGCCGCCGCCACAGGAACTCGTCCTCGTGGTCGATCGCGGCGATGCCGCCGTCGGCGTCGGAGACGCCCAGCACCCCGTCGTGGATGTCCAGCCAGTAGATGTCGATGTCGGGGGCGATCGCGTACGCGACCCGGGGCACCTTGCCGGACAGGTCGTAGACGTTGCCGTCGTCGCAGCCCGCGTAGATCCAGGCGTCGTCGGCGACGATGCACTTCACCCCGTCGGGCAGGCGGACCTGGCCCAGCACCCGGGCCTCGTGGTCGAGGGTGGTGATCACCCCGTGCTCGTTGCCGACCATGCAGTGCTGCCCGTCGACGAAGATGCCGAACGCGGGCGCGCCGGAGGCGTAGCGCCACAGCACCGGGGCGGTGCGGGCCGTCGAGCGGGTGCTGACGATCTGCCGCCGCGACACGGGCCGCTTCTGGCGGACGCCGGGCACCGCCGGGGCGTACCCCTTGCGGACCTTCTCGCCGATCTTCTTCGCGGCGGCGGCGCGGGCGCGCGCGTTGTCCGGGTAGGTCGTGGTCTTCACCTGGCCCTGGTCGCCGATCCGGCCGTAGCGCAGCGTCAGCGCGGTGTCGTCCACCACCACCTCGTAGAACTTGTGCGCCGCACCGTCCACTTCGGACAGTTCGAGGTAGGTCGTCTCCTGCGACATGGCGTGCCTTTCGAGGGGGAGTGGGCGCCGGACCCGGCACCACGACTGCGCCCACACGCTAACCACGCCCCCCGACACAAAGCGCCGCCATAGCGCCAGCGACAGAACCGCCGCCGTCGCGCCCAGCGGTGTTAGGAGGGGGCCCTTCCTATACAGAAAGCGTTAACAGGGGGCCCTTCCTTACCCCTGGTGCAGGGCGTCGACCGCCTTGCGGGCGGCGATCAGCACCGGGTCCCACACCGGCGCGTACGGCGGGGCGTAGCCGAGGTCGAGGGCGGTCATCTCGTCCACCGTCATCCTGTTCCACAGCGCCACGGCCAGCGTGTCGATCCGCTTCGCCGCCTCCGACCAGCCGACGATCTGCGCCCCGAGCAGCCGCCCGCTGGACCGCTCGGCGATCAGCTTCACCGTCATCGTCCGCGCCCCCGGGTAGTAGCCGGCCCGGTTCGTCGACTCGGCCCGCACCGACACGAACTCGAAGCCGCTGGCCGCGGCGTCCCGCTCGCGCAGGCCGGTGCGCCCCACCTCCAGCTCGCAGACCTTCGTCACGGCCGTGCCGATGACGCCCGGGAAGGTGGCGTACCCGCCGCCGATGTTGATCCCCGCGACCCGGCCCTGCTTGTTGGCGTGGGTGCCCAGCGGCACGTGCACGGGCACCCCGCTGACCCGGTGCAGGGTCTCCACGCAGTCGCCGGCCGCCCACACCCCGGGCGCCCCGGGCACCCGCATCCGCCGGTCCACCCGGATCCCCCCGGAGAGGCCGACGGGCAGGCCGGCGGCCTCGGCGAGGGCGGTGTCGGGGCGTACGCCCAGGCCCAGGACCACGACGTCGGCCGGCAGCGGCCCGTCGGCGGTGACCACCGCCGACACCCGCCCGTCGCGGCCGTCGAGCCCGATCACCTCGACCCCGGTGCGGATGTCGATGCCGATGCCGCGCATCGCGTCGGCGACCAGCGCCGCCATGTCCGGGTCGACGGTCGACATGGGCTGGTCGGCCTGCTCGACGAGGGTGACCGCCAGCCCGCGCTGGATCAGGGCCTCGGCCATCTCCACCCCGATGTAGCCGCCGCCCACCACCACGGCACGGCGGGGCGCGGGCTCGGCGTCCAGCCACTCGCGCAGCGCCGAGGCGTCGCCGAGGGTCTGCACGCCGAAGACGCCGCGCACCGCGGGGTCGGCCCAGTCGGGCTGCTTCGGCACCGCGCCGGTGGCGTATACCAGCTCGTCGAAGCGCTCGCGGACCTCGCCGCCGCCGTCGAGGTCGTGGGCGACGACCTCCCGGCGGTCCAGGTCGATCGCGGTGACCTCGTGCCGCAGCCGGACGTCGATGTCGAAGTCGGCGCGGAAGGTGGCCGGGTCGCGGGCGATGAGCTGGTCCCGCTCCGGGACCAGCCCGCTGATCCAGTACGGGATGCCGCACGCCGAGTACGACGTGAAGCGCCCCCGCTCGAACGCCACGATCTCCAGGTCGGACCGGTCGCGGCGGCGGCGGGCCTGGGAGGCCGCCGCCATGCCGGCGGCGTCCCCGCCGACGACGATCAGCCGTTGCGCCACGCCGACCATCCTGTCACGCCGCGCCCCGCCCCGGGCCGGTCCCGGCGGCGCGGGTGGCGGGCATCCCGGCGGGGGAGAAGCGGGCGTTCACCCTGGCCGGGGGCGGGAGCCCGGCCGCCACGCTCAGCCACGGGTCTGCCGGGCCACGTCGTGCACCACGTCGACCAGGCTGCCGGTGCGCGCGAAGACGGCCCGCTGCCGGGCCGCCCCGGTGCCCTGCCGGCGCAGCCCGCCCAGCAGGTCGGTCACCTCGGCCAGGTCGCCGTGCCGTTCGAGGGCGGGGGAGAGCCGCTCGACGAGGGAGTCCAGCAGCTCCCACGCCGGGCGCAGCTCGCCGTCGGTCAGGTCGACGCCCTGACCCTCCAGGCCGTCGTGGGCGGCCCGCCAGTGCGCGGCCACCAGCAGGTGGTGGTCGGTGCGGACGGGCGGTCGGCCCGCGGCGATGTCGGTCATCGCGGTCGCCACCAGGGCCCGCACCAGGGCGGCGATCAGCACCGCGTCGTCCACCGAGGGGCAGACGTCGCCGATGCGCAGCTCCACCGTCGGGTACTTCGCCGACAGCCGGGCATACCAGTAGAGCATCCCCTCGTCGAGCATCACCCCGCTGGCGATGAGCTGCCGGATCAGCCGCTCGTAGTGCTCGTGCGACTCCAGGTACGGCGTCGGGGCCACCGACGGCCAGCGCTCCCACTCCACCGAGCGCCAGCTCGCGTAGCCGGTGTCCGCCCCGGCGGAGAACGGGGAGTTCGCCGTGGCCGCGTGCAGGATCGGCAGCCAGGGCCGGACGTGGTTGAGCACCCGCACCCCGGTCTCCGCGTCCGGCACCCCGACGTGCACGTGCATGCCGTTGTTGCCGGGCCCCGGCACCAGCAGCCGGAACCGCTCGATCATCCGGTCGAAGCGGGGCTTGTCGACCACCGGCGGGACGGGACCCTCGACCGGGCCCGTGCCGATCGCCAGCACCCGTACGCCGGCCCGCTCGGCGGCGTCGGCCAGCGCCCGGCGCAGCACCCCGAGGGAGTGCCGGATCGACGACAGCTCCAGCCCCGGCGGGCTGCCGATCTCGATCTGGCTGGTCTGGAACTCCCGCTCGACCTGCCCGCGCAGCTCCGCCGGCACCTGCTCCATGACCAGGTCGACGGCCGGCACGGCGGTGCCGGTGTGCGGGTCGACGAGCAGGAACTCCTCCTCCACGCCGACGGTGAGCAGGTCGGTGCCGCCCTGGGCGGCGTCCCGCTCCCGCTCGACCACTGACCCGCTCATCGCCCTCACCGTCCGTCCCGTGCCGGTCGCGGCACCGTGCCACGACGTCGACGGCGCATTACCCACCGTGTCGGCGCGGGAAAACGCCCACCCGCGTGTCGGGCCGGCGCGTCGCGTGCAAGGAAGGGCCCCTTGTTAACGCTTTCGGTAGAGAAGGGAACCCCTCTCATCGGGGGTGTTAACAGGGGGCCCTTCCTTCGTCGGGTGGACGGCACCTCCTACCCTGGCCGGCGTGACGGGGCTGCTGCTGGCGGTGACAGGGGCGTGGGCGTACGCGCTCACCCACCTGACCCTGCTCGCGGACCGTCCCGCCGAGCTGCTCGCCGGGGCGGCCGTGGTCGCCGTCGTGCTGCTCGCCGTGCTGCTGGCGGGTCGTCCGTCGGCGGCGGCCGGCCCGCCGGGGCGGGGCACCGGCCGGGGCGTGGGCCTGCGCGAACGCGCCCGCCGCCGGGGCGTGCCCCGGCAGGTCGACCCGGACGCCGACGGCCGTCCCCGCCCCCGCGCGCCGGGCCTGGTCCTGCCGGCCGGGTAGCGCACCCCGGGCGGCGTCCGCCCCCCGCCCCGCCCGCCGGTGGGCCGGGGCGGCAGCCCGCCGTCCCCTGCCGCCGCCCGGCCGGTTCCGCCGTGATCCGTCCCGCCGCGCCCGTCCCCGGGCCGGCCGGAGATCACGGGATGTCGTCCGTGCCGCCGCGCCCGTTCCCGGGCCGGTCGGAGGTCACGGACAGTCGTCCGTCCCGCCGCGCCCGTTCCCGGGCCGGCCGGACGCCGCCGGAAACCGGACCGAGGGGTCACCCATGCTCGCCTTCGCACCGCTGCACGCCGCCGCCGGCGTCGCCGCCGACGCCGTCACCTGGCTCGCCGGCACGCTGCAACCGCTGACCGGCGGGGCCGCCACGGCCGCCGCCATCGTCGTGTTCACGATCGCCGTCCGCCTGCTGATCTCACCGCTCACCCTGGCCCAGGTCCGCGGGGAGCGCCGCCGCGCGGCCCTCGCCCCGCAGGTCCGCGACCTTCAGCGCCGGCACGCCGACGACCCCACCCGGCTACAGGCCGAGCTGTTCGGGCTGTACCGGTCGGCCGGGGCGAGCCCGGTCGCGGGCTGCCTGCCGGCGCTGCTCCAGGCCCCCTTCTTCCTGGTGATGTACCGGCTGTTCAGCACCGGCGAGGGCAGCACGGGCGACGGCGGGACCGGCGCGGGGGGCGCCGGCGCCGGGCTGTTGGCGGAGCAGTTGGCCGGGGTGCCGCTGGGCTGGCACCTCTCCGACGGGCTGGCCGGGGCGGCGGGTCCGCTGTTCGGGGCGCTGCTGGCGGCGCTGGTGGCGTTGGCCTGGTGGTCGTCCCGACGCGCCCGGCGCGCGGCGGCGGCCGGCGCTGCCACGGCCGCCGGCACCGGACCCGGCGCGACCGGCGGCACCCCGGCCGGCACCCCGGCCGGCGCGGCGGCCGCCGGGGCGGTGCCGGCCGTGCTCGGCCGGGTGCTGCCGCTGCTGCCGTACCTGACCGTGGTGGCGGCGCTGGTGGTGCCGCTGGCGGCGGTGCTCTACCTGGTCACCACGACGGCGTGGACGGCCCTCGAACAGGCGGTGCTGCGCCGCCCGCAGGTTCGGACCGGGCAACCTCTGGACAGAAACAGTTAACAGTCCTAATAATAAGCGCCAACGTTGACGGATGTGAATGCCGTCCGGGCGTGGAGGGCTGCATGAGGCGTACCCGAACCCTGATCCTCACGCTGGTGACCGCCTTGGCGGCGACCGTCGGCGCGGCCTGGGTGGCCCTGCCGGCGTTCGCCGCCGGGGCCACCGCGACCTTCGTCAAGACCGCCGACTGGGGCACCGGCTGGGAGGGCAAGTACACGATCACCAACGGCGGGGCCAGCACCATCTCCGGCTGGGCGGTCACCTTCGACCTGCCGGCCGGCACCACCCTCGGCACCTACTGGGACGCCCTGCTGACCTCCTCCGGCCAGCGGCACACCTTCACCAACCGGTCCTGGAACGGCACCCTCGCCCCGGGGGCGAGCACCTCGTTCGGCTTCCTCGCCACCGGCTCCGGCAGCCCGGCCAACTGCCAGCTCAACGGCGCGCCCTGCGGCGGGGGCCCCACCCCGACCCCGACCCGCACCACGCCGCCGGCCACCACCGCGCCCCCGACGACCCCGCCGGCCACCACCCCGCCGGCCACGACACCCCCGCCCACCACCACCCCACCCACCGGTGACCTGCCGAAGCACCTGCTCACCGGCTACTGGCACAACTTCGACAACCCGGCCGTCGAGCTGCGGCTGCGCGACGTGCCCGCCGACTACGACCTCGTCGCGGTCGCCTTCGCCGAGGCCACCGCGACGCCCGGGGCGGTCACCTTCGCCGTCGACCCCGGCCTGTCCGCCGCCCTCGGCGGCTACTCCGACGCCGAGTTCACCGCCGACGTGCAGGCGCTGCGCTCGCGCGGCAAGAGGGTGATCCTCTCCGTCGGCGGCGAGACCGGCCGGGTCGCCGTGAACGACGCCGCCTCGGCCACCGCGTTCGCCGACAGCACGTACGCGCTGCTGCGCCGCTACGGCTTCGACGGCGTCGACATCGACCTGGAGAACGGGCTCAACCCGACGTACATGGCGCAGGCGCTGCGCGCCCTGCGGGCCAAGGCCGGCCCGTCCCTGATCATCGCCATGGCGCCGCAGACCATCGACATGCAGTCCCCGGCCGCCGGCTACTTCAAGCTGGCCCTCGACATCCGCGACATTCTCACCGTCGTCAACACCCAGTTCTACAACTCGGGGGCGATGCTCGGCTGCGACCAGAACGCCGCCTACCCCCAGGGCAGCGTGAACTTCATCGTCGCGCTCGCCTGCATCCAGCTGGAGGCCGGGCTGCGCCCCGACCAGGTCGGCCTCGGCCTGCCCGCCGGTCCCGGCGCGGCCGGCGGCGGCATCGTCGCCCCGAGCGTCGTCAACGCCGCCCTCGACTGCCTGGCGAGGGGCACCAACTGCGGCAGCTTCCGCCCGCCGCGCACCTACCCGGGCATCCGTGGCGCGATGACCTGGTCGGTCAACTGGGACGTCAGCAACGGCAACGGCTTCGCCCGCACCGTCAAGCCGCACCTCGCCACCCTGCCCTGAGCTCCTGCCCCGCCCCCACCCCCACCCCCCGGTCCCTGGAGGCCATCGTGAAACTGCGCGCCCCGACACTGCGTACCCCGAGACTGCGCACCCCCCGCGTGGCGACGTTCGCCGCCGCGCTCGCCGCCGCCGTCGTCGCGGCCACCCTCGTGGCCCCGCCGGCCGCGTCGGCGGCCACCGCCGCGTTCGTCCGCACCGCGAGCTGGAGCAGCGGGTACGAGGCGAGGTTCACCGTCACCAACAACACCTCGGCCGCGATCGGCTCCTGGAACGTCCAGTTCGACCTGCCCGCCGGCACCACCCTCGGCTCCTTCTGGGACGCCTCGATGACCGCCTCCGGCCAGCACGTCACCGCCGTCAACGCGTCCTGGAACGGCGCCCTCGCCCCGGGGGCGAGCACCTCGTTCGGCTTCGTCGCCGCCGGCACCGGCGACCCGACCAACTGCACCGTCAACGGCGGCTCCTGCACCGGCGGCGGCAACCCGTCCGGCCCGGCCACCCCCGGCGGGCTGCGGGTCACCGGCACCACCGCCTCGTCGGTGTCGCTGGCCTGGAACACCGTCTCCGGCGCGACCGGCTACCGGGTGTACGAGGGCAGCGCCCTGCGGGCCACCGTCACCGGCGCCTCGGCGACGGTCTCCGGGCTGGCTACCTGCTCCGCGCACAGCTACACCGTCGCGGCGTACAACTCCTCGGGCGAGTCGGCGAAGTCGGCCGCCGTGTCCGCCACCACCTCCGGCTGCACGGGCGGGAACGGCCCGATGGCCGCCGCGCCGTACCTCTACCCGGGCTGGGGCGACCCGCCCGCCCCGGCCACGGTGATGGGCGCGACCGGCGTCAAGTGGTTCACCATCGCGTTCGTCCTCTCCGGCGGCGGCTGCACCCCGGCGTGGGACGGCAGCGGCCCGCTGACCGGCGGCGCGCACGCCGCCACCATCGCCGCGATCCGGGCGGCCGGCGGCGACGTCATTCCGTCCTTCGGCGGCTGGAGTGGCAACAAGCTGGGCCCGAACTGCTCCTCGGCCAGCGCGCTCGCCGGGGCGTACCAGCAGGTCATCAACGCGTACGGGCTCAAGGCCATCGACATCGACATCGAGAACAGCGACGAGTTCGAGAACGAGGCGGTGCAGGACCGCATCCTCGGCGCGCTGAAGATCGTCAAGCAGAACAACCCGGGGATCAAGACGATCGTCACGTTCGGCACCTCGACCACCGGGCCGTCGTACTACGGCACCCGGCTGATCAACCAGGCCGCCGCGCTCGGGGCGAACATCGACACGTTCACGATCATGCCGTTCGACTTCGGCGGCGGCGCGAACATGTACCAGAACACCGTCAACGCCGCCGAGGGGCTGAAGACCGCGCTGAAGAGCGCGTTCGGCTGGTCCGACGCGACCGCGTACGCGCACATGGGCATCTCCGGCATGAACGGCCTGTCCGACCAGCAGGAGCTGACCTCCCCGGCCACCTGGACGCAGATCCGCGACTGGGCGAAGGCGCGCGGCCTGTCCCGCTTCACCTTCTGGTCGGTCAACCGCGACCGGCCGTGCCCCGGCGGGGGAGTGGTCGCCAACTGCTCCGGCATCGCCCAGAACACCTGGGAGTTCACCAACATCACGGCCCGGTACTGAGCCGCCCGGTACTGAGCGCCGGGACGGGAACCCGGAACCCGCGCGCGGTCAGCGGCCGGCGGTCACCGACTGCCGGTCGCGCTGCGCGCGGCGGCGGCGCACCTTCTTCGCCGCCCAGCTCACGACCATCACCCCGAACACGGCGAAGATCGCGTAGTTGAACCAGCTGCTGTAGCGGTCCACCTCCTCCCAGCGCGACCCGAGCGCGAAGCCGGCCCCCACGATCAGCGCGTTCCACACCCCGCTGCCCAGCGTGGTCAGCAGCACGAACTCGCCCAGCGGCATCCGGTCCGCCCCGGCCGGGACCGACACCAGGCTGCGGACCACCGGCACCACCCGGCCGATCAGCACCGCCCACCGGCCGTGCCGCTCGAACCAGCGGTCGGCCTTCTCCAGGTCGTCGCGGTCGACCAGCGGGATGTGGTCCAGCCACCGCTTGAGCCGCTCCTCGCCCAGCGCCGCGCCGAGCCAGTAGAGCACCAGCGCCCCGAGCAGCGAGCCGACCGTCGCGGCGACGACGATCAGCACCACGTTGAACTGGCCCTGCGAGGCGAGGTAGCCGGCCATGGCCAGCACGATCTCGCTCGGGATCGGCGGGATGATGCTCTCCAGGGCCACCAGCAGGGCCACCCCGACCGCGCCGAGCGCCCCGATGACGTCGGCCACCCACCCGGTCAGCCCGGTGAACTGCGACGGTTCGACGTCCTGGGCGAGGGCCATGGGTGTCCTTCCGTGGAGCCGGGGGAGCGGACCGGGTGGGGCCGCCGGGGGATCGGGAGGTGTTACCCACTCCGCGGCCGATCACACCCGCCGGTGACCGGGCCCACCCGGAGCGGGGCTCAGTGCAGGGCCGCGTCCGCCGGGCCGCGCCGCCAGCCGGTGAACGTCACGGCCAGCCCGCCGCGTGACGGCGAGCAGCAGAACGGCCCGGCCGACGCCTCGGCGTCCGGCGCGAGCGGGGCCACCCGGACCAGCCGCCACGGCTCGTCGCCCGCGCGGGCCCGCACGGTCAGCGCGTCGCCGGCCCGGCTCACCCGCACGCTCACCGCGCGCCCCGCCCACTGCGGCACCGGGCCCACCGACCAGTCGGAGACCTCCCGGGTGACCACCGCGCCGACCTGCGGCTCGCCGTCGCTGACCTCCACCCCGGCCTTGACCCAGGTGCGCTCGTCCACCCGGACCAGCACGCCCGCCTGGTCGAACTGCTCGGTGAAGTCGAGCCGGAAGTCGACCTCCACGGCGCTGCCGGCCGGCAGCGGGGCGAGCAGGGCCGGGCCGTCGTCGTGCACGAAGCCGTAGCTGGTGTGCCGCCAGAAGTCGCTGCCCGCGCCCGGCTCCACGACGAGCCCCCCGTCGGGCGTCGGCTCGGCCCGCACCGGCTGGTGCAGCCATCCACCTTGCGCCCAGTCGACGTCGCGCAGCCCCGTACCCGATCCGATGCTCATGCCCGGACGGTACCGCCCCCGCGGCCCGGAGGGTTCTCGCGTTTGCCGGCGGGCCGGATCGGAGAAGGTACGCCGGCATGGGTGACAGGTGGTACTCCGAGGCCGTCGTCTACTGCCTCGACATCGACACGTACGCGGACTCCGACGGCGACGGGGTCGGCGACATCCGGGGGTTGATCGGCCGGCTGGACTACCTGGCCCGGCTCGGGGTGACCTGCCTGTGGCTGCACCCGATCCACCCGTCGCCCAACCGGGACGACGGCTACGACGTCACCGACTTCTACAACGTGGACCCGCGCTTCGGCACCCTCGGCGACTTCGCGGAGCTGCTGCACCAGGCGCAGAACCGGGGCATCCGCGTCATCATCGACCTGGTGGTCAACCACACCTCCGACCAGCACCCGTGGTTCCAGTCCGCCCGGTCGTCGCCCGACTCGCCCTACCGCGACTGGTTCGTCTGGGCCGACCACGAGCCCGCCGACCGGCACCAGGGCATGGTCTTCCCGGGCGAGCAGAACGAGACGTGGACGTACGACCGGACGGCGAAGGCGTGGTACTACCACCGGTTCTACAAGTACCAACCGGACCTCAACTTCGCGAACCCGAAGGTGCGCGCCGAGGTCAAGAAGATCGTCTCGTTCTGGCTCCAGCTCGGCGTCTCCGGCTTCCGGATGGACGCCGTCCCGTTCATCATCGAGCTGACCGAGCCGGGCAACGCCGACTCCCCGAAGGACTTCGAGTTCCTCACCGAGCTGCGCCAGCACGTCCAGTGGCGCCGGGGCGACGCCGTCCTGCTCGCCGAGGCCAACGTGGAGCCCGACGAGCTGCCTACCTTCTTCGGCGACGGCAGCGGCTCCGGCAACCGGATCCACATGCTGTTCGACTTCATGCTCAACGGCCGGCTCATGCTCGCTCTGGCCCGGCGGGACCCGGAGCCGGTCATCGAGGCGCTGCGCGACACCCCGACGCTGCCCACCGGCGGCCAGTGGGCCACCTTCCTGCGCAACCACGACGAGATCGACCTGTCGCGGCTCACCGCCGCGCAGCGCGATCAGGTGTACGCCGAGTTCGGCCCCGAGGAGCACATGCGCATCTACGACCGGGGCATCCGCCGCCGGCTCGCCCCGATGCTCGGCAACGACCGCCGCCGCGTCGAGCTGGCGTACGCGCTCCAGTTCTCGCTGCGCGGCACGCCGGTGCTGCGCTACGGCGAGGAGATCGGCATGGGCGAGGACCTGTCGCTGCCGGGGCGGGAGGCGATCCGTACCCCGATGCAGTGGTCGTTCAAGCCGAACGCCGGCTTCTCCACGGCGGACCCGGAGAAGCTGGTCCGCCCCGTGATCGACGCGGGCGACTACTCGTACGAGAAGGTCAACGTGACCGCCCAGCGCGGCGACCCGCGCTCGCTGCTGTCGTGGTTCGAGCGGATGATCCGCACGCTGCGCGAGGCCCCGGAGATCGGCTCCGGGTCGACCACCCACATCGACGTGCCGATGCCGGCCGGGGTGCTGGCGCACCGGGCCGACGGCCCGACCGGGACGATGGTCTTCCTGCACAACCTCGGCACCGACGACGTGGAGGTCGACCTGGGCATGCTCGCCGCCGAGGCGGACCTGCCGATGGACGTGCTCGCCGACCGCCGGTACGGCGAGGTGGGCAAGCTCGACTCGCTGAAGCTCGCCGGCTACGGCTACCGCTGGATCCGGCTCTGCCGCGGCGACACGTTCTGACCCCGGGCCGGTGGGTTACGCTCCCCGGGTCGGGCGTAGGTTACCGGGAGGTAGGAATGTCGGAGGAGCAGCGGGTCGCCATCGTGACCGGGGCCGCGCGGGGGATCGGGGCGGCCACCGCCCGCCGGCTGGCCGCCGACGGGCTGGCCGTCGCCGTGGTCGACATCGACGAGGCGGCCACCGCCGACACCGTCGACGCGATCGTGGCCGCCGGCGGCCGGGCGCTCGGCGTCGGCGCGGACGTCGCCGACCGGGCCCAGGTCACCGCCGCCGTCGAGCGGGTCGCCGCCGACCTGGGCGCGCCCACCGTGCTGGTCAACAACGCCGGCGTGCTCCGCGACAACCTGCTGTTCAAGATGACCGACGCCGACTGGGACACGGTCATGGGCGTGCACCTGCGCGGCGCGTTCCTGTTCAGCCAGGCCGCCCAGCAGCACATGGTCGAGCGGCGCTGGGGCCGGATCGTCAACCTGTCCAGCACCTCCGCGCTGGGCAACCGGGGCCAGGCCAACTACGCGGCGGCGAAGGCGGGCCTGCAGGGCTTCACCAAGACCCTCGCCATCGAGCTGGGCCCGT
Source organism: Micromonospora carbonacea (assembly GCF_014205165.1). NCBI lineage: Bacteria > Bacillati > Actinomycetota > Actinomycetes > Micromonosporales > Micromonosporaceae > Micromonospora > Micromonospora carbonacea. The sequence continues at coordinate 832,839 of NZ_JACHMZ010000001.1, forward strand.
TCGGGGTGACCGTCAACGCGGTCGCGCCCGGGTTCATCGTCACCGACATGACCGCCGCCACCGCCGCCCGGATGAAGGTGGACTTCGAGGCGTTCCAGAAGCACGCCGAGTCGGAGATCCCGGTGCGCCGCGTCGGCCGCCCCGAGGACGTGGCGCACACCATCTCGTTCCTGGTCAGCGAGGGCGCGTCGTTCGTCTCCGGCCAGGTCGTCTACGTCGCGGGCGGCCCGAAGGACTGAGGTGGAAGGAAGGGCACCTTGTTAACGCCTTCTGTATAGAAGGGCACCCTTCTCAGCCCGTCAGCGGTGAGGTGGGGCGGGGCGTCAGCGGGTGCGGGTGCGGGTGCGCCAGAGCCAGAGCAGGCCGAGCACCGGCAGCACCAGCGGGACGTAGCCGTACCCGCTGCCGAACCCGGACCAGACCGTCTCGTCGGGGAACAGCGCCGGGTCGGCGAGGCTGAGCAGGCCCACGCCGACCACCCCGACCAGCTCCACCGAGCAGCAGGCCAGGGCGACCCGCCGGCCGGCGTGCCCGGCGCGGGCCAGCCCCACGGCGGCCACGATGTAGACCAGCGCGGCCAGCGCCGACAGCAGGTACGCCACCGGGGCCTCGGCGAACCGCGTGGCGATCTGCAGGCCCGCCCGGGACGTCGCGGCGATGGCGAACAGCAGGTACACGGCGATCAGCAGCCGGCCGGGCCCGGTGTTGGTGGCGGGCGGGTGCGTCTCGGTCTCAACCACCGACGACCTCCCAGGTCTGCTGGAGCCGGACCACCACGACCGGCGTGACCACGCAGATCGCGCAGACGATCGCCGAGCCCCACCGGGTCGGCTCCATCCGGGCCAGCACCCAGGCCAGCGGCGGCAGGCAGACCAGCGTCACCAGGTAGCCGAAGAACGCGCCCGGCTCGCCCGGCCGCTCGCCGCCGCCGAGGGCGACCAGCGCCACCACGGCCAGCGCGAGCAGCGCCAGCTCCAGCACGGCCAGGCCGGCGACCTGCGCCCGGTCCGGCGGCCGGTTGCGCACCGCCGCCACCAGCGCCCACCCGGCGAGTACGAGCGACAGCACGATCGTCGCCGTCGCCAGCGCCCCGTCCACCGGGGAACCGGCCGCCGCGCTGGTCATCGACGCCAACGGCGTCGCAGTCTCGGTCACCGGGACAGCCTACTAACCGGCGTAGTACACGCCCCCGGCCCGGTCCGTCCGCTGTCGCGTCCCGCCCCGTGCCCGTCCGACCGCGTTCGGCGTTCCCGACGCGTCGACTGCGTCGGGTGGGGCGGGCGGGCTAGCGTGGATCACGGCTCCGGGCTCGCCGGTGCCGACGACGGACACCGGGGGTGGACCGTGCTGCGGTTCGGCTTGTTCGGCACCGGCCACTGGGCGGCGGAGACACACGCGGCGGGCATCGGCGCGCACCCCCGCGCCGAGCTGGCCGGCGTTTGGGGCCGCAACCCCGAGCGCGCCGCCGCGCTGGCCCGCCGGCACGGGGTGCCCGCGTTCACCGAGGTCGACGCGCTGCTCGACGCCTGCGACGCAGTCGCCGTGGCGCTGCCGCCGGACGTCCAGGCCGACGTCGCCGTCCGCGCCGCCACGGCCGGGCGGCACCTGCTGCTGGACAAGCCACTGGCGCTGACGGTCGCCGACGCCGACCGGGTGGTCGCCGCCGCCGCGCAGTCCGGCGTCGCCTCCGTGGTCTTCTTCACCAGCCGCTTCCAGCCGAACATCGCCGGCTTCCTCGCCTCGGCCGCCGCCGCGGGCGGCTGGCACACCGCCAAGGCGGTCCGCTTCGGGTCGATCTTCCAGCCCGGCAGCCCGTACGGCGGCTCCCAGTGGCGTCGCGACCGGGGCGCGCTGTGGGACATCGGCCCGCACGCCCTGTCGATCATCCTGCCGGTGCTCGGCCCGGTGACCCGGGTCGCCGCGATGGACGGCCCGCGCGGCCTGGTCCACCTGCTGCTCACCCACTCCGGCGGCGCGACGAGCACGGTCTCGCTGACCCTCGACGCCCCGCCCGAGGCCGTCGCCACCGAGTTCGCCTTCTACGGCGACGGCGGCGTCGAGCCGGTCCCGCCCGGCGACGGCAGCTCGCTGACCGCGTTCGGGGTGGCGATCGACCAGCTCCTGGAGGAGATCGACGCCGGCACCCGGGACCACCGGTGCGACGTGCGGTTCGGCCGCGACGTGGTGGCCGTCCTCGCCGCCGCCGAGACGGCCCGCGCCGAGGGCCGCACCGTCACCGTGCCCGACTGAGACCGCAGCGTCGGCCGTGGGGCATCCCGGTCGTCACAGGACGTCGTAGCCGTCGCTCCGGTGGCCGAGGTGGACCACGAGCACGATCAACTCCTCGTCGCGGACGGTGTAGACGATCCGGTAACTACCCGAGCGGATGCGCAGCAGGCCGCGATGCCCGGTCAACGCCTTGACCCCTGCGGGCCGGGGCTGCGTGGCGAGTCCGGCGATGGCGGCAAGAAGACGGGCCTGCACCCGGTGGTCGAGCGCCTGCTCCGCTGAGGGTCACACCCCCGCCGGGTACGTCTCCATCTCGCCGAACGAGGTGAGCGCCGGCAGCGGATGCAGGCCCCGCGTGTCGTCGCACCAGACGAACGCGTCGTAGCGCTCGCCCAGCCGGGTCGGCACGTAGTTGCCCCACGACTCGAAGCTCGGGTCGTACACGACGCCGACCGCCCGGTGGTCCTGCTCCTCGGTGACCCAGCCGGGCTGGTCGGCGCCGCCGAAGACCAACACCGCCCGCTCCGGCAGCAGCTCGTGCAGCCGCCGCTCGACCGAGCCGGGGCGGGCGGGTGGCACCACCATCTCCTCGGCCGGTGAGCCCCAGCGCGGCGCGGCGACGACGGTGCCCCGGTAGCTGCCGAAGCCGACCAGCACCACGGCGTCCGCGCCGTGCCGCTCCCGGGCGAGCTGGCCGATGTTGACCATCCCGTCGGCGGCCATGTCGGTGGCCCGGGCGTCGCCGACGTGGGTGTTGTGCGCCCACACGATCCCCCGCGAGCCGGGGCCGTGGAAGTCCAGCAGCCGGTCCAGGGTGTCCGCCATGTGGATGTCCCGGACGTTCCACGAGTGCGGGCCGCCGCCCATCATCGCCCGGTAGTAGCGTTCCGCGCCGGCCACCACCTCCGCGTTCTGCCAGGCCGAGAAGCGGTCCGGGCCGTCCGCGGTGGCCTGTTCCCGGGTACGCGCCAACAGCCGCACCACCTCCTCCTCGCAGCGGGCCGAGACGAACCGGCTGGCCGCCCCGTACTCCTCGATGCGCCGCCCGTACGGCTCGAAGCACCGGTACGCCTCCTGCGCGGCCTCCAACGAGGCCGGTTCCTCCTCGCCCAGGTAGTCGAAGATCGCCTGCATGGACTCCCAGAGGCTGTAGACGTCGAGCCCGTGGAAGCCGGCGCGCTGCTCCCGGGGGCGCTCCTGGTTCCAGGCGCGCAGCCAGCGGCAGAAGCGCGCCACCTCGGCGTTGGACCACATCCAGGTCGGCCAGCGGGTGAAGCGTTCCAGCGCGGCCTGCGGGTCGGCGAGCCCGCCGGGCGCGGCGGTGACCGACCGGTGTACGCGCTCGCAGTCCGGCCAGTCCCCCTCGACGGCGACGAAGCGGAAGCCCTGCTCGGCGATGAGCCGCCGGGTGAGCTGCTCGCGGAGGCGGTAGTAGTCGTGGGTGCCGTGCGTCGCCTCGCCGATCATGACGATCCGGGCGCCCCGGATCCGGTCCAGCAGGGGATCGAAGTCGCTCGGCGCGCCGAGCCGCTGTACCAGCATGTCCGCGGCTACCCGGCCCCCGCCGGGACAAACCGCCCGGCGGGGCCGCCGGGCGGGGCATGGAGCGGGGCCGAACGGGTAGCCGGCCGACATGACCGTCAGTGGGGTGGAGTTGCAGGAGCACCTGGCCGGGCTCGACTACCCGGTCTCCCGGGAGGACCTGGTCCGCTGGGGCCAGGAGAACGGGGCCGGCACCGAGGTGTTGCAGATGCTGCGCGCGCTGCCGGCGGAGGAGTTCTTCTCCCCGGCGGAGCTGACCGAGGCGCTGGGCACGCTGGCCTGACCGTGCCCGCTCAGGTGTTTGCAGGGGCCCCCTGTGCAACAGAAAGCGTTAACAGGGGGCCCCTCCTTGCACCGCTCAGACGTTGGCCGGTTCCTTCTCGGCCAGGTGGGTGCGCAGGCCCTCGCCCTCGACGTCCACGTTGGGCAGGACCTTGTCCAGCCAGCGGGGGATCCACCACGCCGCCGTGTTGAGCAGCGACATCACCGCCGGCACGATGGTCATCCGGACCACGAAGGCGTCGATCGCGACCCCGGCGGCGAGCGCGAAGCCCATCGACTTGATCACCGGGTCGTCGAGGAACACGAAGCCGCCGAAGACCGAGATCATGATGAGCGCGGCGGCGGTGACGACGCGCGCGCCGTGGCCCATGCCGTTGATCGTGGCCTGGCGCGCGGTGTCGCCGTGCACGTAGTCCTCCCGCATCCGGGAGACCAGGAACACCTCGTAGTCCATGGCCAGACCGAACAGGATGCCGATGAGCAGGATCGGCAGGAAGCTGACCAGCGGCCCCGGGGTGTCGAGGCCGACCAGCCCGGCCAGCGTCCCCTCCTGGAACACCGCCACCGTGATGCCGAACGTCGCGGCGACCGTGAGCAGGAAGCCCAGCGCCGCCTTGACCGGCACCAGGACCGACCGGAACACCAGCATCAGCAGCAGGATCGACAGGCCGACGACCAGCAGCAGATAGACCGGCAGCGCGTCCGAGAGCTTCTCCGACACGTCGATGCCGATTGCGGTCGCGCCGGTCAGCAGCACGTCCGCCCCGTCGACGCCGGCGACCTGGCGGCGGATGTCGTGCACCAGCTCCTCGGTCGCCTTGTCGGTCGGTCCGCTGCGGGGGATCACCCCGAGCAGCGCGGTCCGCCCGGTCGGGTCGGTCTGCGGCGGGGCCACCGCGAGCACCCCGTCGGTGGCCTGGACCAGCTGGGCGACCTGCGGGGCCGCGGCGGCGGTGGCCTGCGGGGAGTCGGACGTGACGAGCACCGCGAGGCGGCCGGTGAAGCCGGGGCCGAAGCCCTCCCGGACCAGGTCGTTGTTGACCCGGGCCGGCGAGCCCGCGGCGGCGGTGCTGGCGTCCGGCAGGGCCAGCCGCATGTCGGGGGCGGGCACCGCGAGCAGGCCCAGGCCGAGCAGGGCCACCAGGATCACCGGTACGCGCAGCCGGGTGACCAGGCGGGCCCAGCGGAAGCCGAAGCCGGACCGGTCCTCGGCGCCTTCCGGTCCGGTGCGCTCACCGGCTACGACGCCGTTCGCCGGCGCGGCGGCCGCGGTGCTGCCGGCCCGGCGCAGCCGGCGGGGGAGCACCCGGTGGCCGGCGAAGCCGAGCAGCGCGGGGGCGAGGGTGATGGCGACCAGCACGGCGATGCTCACCGTGCCGGCGGCGGCCAGGCCCATGACGGTGAGGAACGGGATGTCCACCACGGCGAGACCGGCCAGCGCGATGACCACGGTGGCCCCGGCGAAGACCACGGCGGAGCCGGCGGTGCCGACGGCGCGGCCGACCGCCTCCTCCGGGGAGAGCCCCTCGATCAGGTGCTGCCTGTGGCGGGAGGTGATGAACAGCGAGTAGTCGATGCCGACCGCGAGGCCGAGCATCAGGGCCAGGATCGGCGCGGTGCTGGTCAGCTCGATGGTGCCGGAGAGCGCGTAGAGGCCGGCCATGCCGACGCCGACGCCGATCAGCGCGTTGAGCATGGTCATCCCGGCCGCGACCAGCGACCCGAACGTGATGACCAGGACGATCGCCGCCACCAGGACGCCCAGCGCCTCGGTGGAGCCGACCTCCGGCTCGCCGCCGAGCACTTCGCCGCCCGGGGCGATCTGCCACCCCTGCGCCTCGGCCTGCGTGCCCACCTGCTCGTACGCGTCGCGCTGGTCGTCGGTGACGTCGTCGGCGCGGCCGGCGAACTGCACCTGGATCAGCGCGTACCGGCCGTTGGGGGAGATCGCCTGGGACTGGTACGGGTCCACCGCGCCGACCACCCCGGGCAGGGTGGCCGCCTCCTGGGTCACCTGCTTGACCAGGGCCTGCCCCTCGGGCGTGGCGAGCTGGCCGTCCGCCGGCGCCTTGACGGCGATGGTGCCGGTGGCCCCGCTGGCCGCCGGGAACCGCTCGGCGAGCAGATCGATCGCGCGCTGGGACTCGGTGCCGGGCATGGTGAAGTTGCTCGCCGTCGGGCCGCGCAGCGTCGCCGCGGCGATGCCGAGGCCGACGAGCACGACGAGCCAGACGACGGCGACGAGCCGCCGGTGGCGTAGTGAGGCCCGGCCGAGCCGGTACAACAGGGTCGCCATCAGATCCTTGTCCTCGGTCGTGGGTGGAGTCTGTCGTGGGTCAAACCGTGGTGGTGGAGTCGTCGTGGGGGGAGCCGTCGGGCCGACCGGGCGGCGTCGGGTCGGCCGGCGTCGGGTCGGCCGGCGGCACCAGCGCCCGCCGGACGAGGCCGAGCAGCGCGTCGCGCAGCTCGTCGTCGTCGAGGTCGTCGAACTCGCCGCAGGTCTCGGCGATCCCGGCGAGCACCACCAGGGCCGCGACCCGGGCGGCCGGGCGCGGCGAGTGGCCGGCGAAGGCCGCGACCAGCCGTTCGGAGATCTGCTGCACGTGCGCGAAGGCCGGCTGCTGGAGCAGCACGGGGAACTCGCCGCGCAGCAGCGCGATCTGCCGGCGGAAGCGCACCGCGAGGTCGACGAAGCCCTCGGCGGCGACCCGCTGGGCCCGGTCGCCGGCGAGCCCGGCGATCCGCTGGTCGAGCTCGACCACCGCCGCCAGCTCCGGGGCCATCAGCTCGCTGAGCAGGGCCTCCTTGTTGGCGAAGTGGTAGAGCACCGTGGCCTTCGAGACGCCCACCTCGCGGGCGATGTCCTGCAACGAGGTGCCCTTGTACCCGGTGACGGCGAACCGCCGCCCCGCCGCCGCGAGGATCTCCGCGTGTGTCTCCGGTACCGCCCGTGCCATGCCGGCCACCTCCCGCCCACCAGCATGCCTGACCGATCGGTCAGACCCTGACCGATCGGTCAGAGGAATCGGGTGGCGTTGGCCACAGCGCCGCCCGCCGGTGGCGGAACCGGCACCGGCCGGGGTTGGACGGCACCGGTCGGTGCCGGGTCGGACGGCACCGGCCGGGGTCGGACCGAACCGGCCGGCGGCGACGCCGGACACGGCCCGCTCGAAGAACCGGGCCCACACCCCGGGGTGCCATGATGCGGGGATGACCGAGAACCCATCGACCCTCGTCGAGCGCGCGGACGCGCTGCGCGCCCTGCACAAGTCCGGCGACCCGCTGGTGCTGCCCAACGCCTGGGACGCCGGCTCGGCCCGGGCGGTCGTCGCGGCCGGCTTCGCGGCCGTCGCCACCAGCAGCGCCGCCGTGGCCGAGTCCCTCGGGTACGCCGACGGCGAGGACACCCCGGTCGAGGAGATGTTCGCCGCCGTCGCCCGGATGGTGCGCGCCGTGCCCGTCCCGGTCACCGCCGACCTGGAGCGGGGGTACGGCCTGCGCCCCGCCGAACTGGTCGAACGGATGCTCGCCGCCGGGGTCGTCGGGTGCAACCTGGAGGACTCCGACCCGCGCACCGGCGCGCTGTACGACGCCGAGGAGCAGGCCGACCTGCTGGCCGCCGTGCGGGCGGCGGCCGACGCGGCCCGGGTGCCGCTGGTGCTCAACGCGCGCATCGACCTCTACCTGCGCGGGGCCGGCGACCCGGCGGGCCGCACCGCCGAGGCGGTCCGCCGGGGGCAGCTCTACCGGGCCGCCGGGGCGGACTGCGCCTATCCGATCTTCCTCGCCGAGCCGGAGGGGATCGCGGAACTCGTGTCCGCCGTGCCCGCCCCGGTGAACGTCGGCTTCAAACCGGGCGGGCCGAGCCTGGCCGAGCTGGCCGCGCTGGGCGTGTCCCGGGTGAGCTTCGGCCCCGGCCCGTACCGGGTCAGTCAGGCGCGGATCGCCGGGCTGCTCGACGCCGTCCGCTCCGGCGCCAACCCCTACGCGTAAGGAAGGGCCCCTGGTTAACGCTTTCGGTATAGGAAGGGCCCCTTCCTAACCAGCCCGGCCCGGCCCGGCCGGCAGCCGGCACAGCCCAGCTCGGGGCGGCACAGCCGGTCGGCCCGGTGGGCCTGTTCCGGTTGCCGGCCGGCGGGCGGGGGGCCAGGGTAGGACGATGAGCAGCGCGGAGCAGACCCGCGACGGGGTGTCGCTGACCAACCTCGACCAGCCCCTCGCCCCCGGGGTCGGGGCGAGCAAGCGGGACCTGGTCGACTATCTCGACGCCGTCCACGGGCGGCTGGTGCCGTGGCTGCGGGACCGGCCGCTGTCGGTGGTGCGGGCGCTGCGCGGGCAGGCGCCGTTCATGCAGAAGAACCTGCCGAAGTACACCCCCGACTGGGTACGCCGGACGTCGGTCTGGGCCGAGGCGTCCCACCGCGACGTGTCGTACGCCCTCTGCGACGACCGGCGGACGCTGCTCTGGTTCGCCAACCAGCGCGCGGTGGAATACCACCCGACCCTCTCGACGGCCGACCGCCCGGGGCACCCGACCCACCTGGTGCTGGACCTGGACCCGCCGGAGGGGGCCGACTTCGGCGTTGCCGTGGCCGCCGCCCGGCTGGTGCGGCAGGCGCTCGCCGACGCCGGGCTCGCCGGTGCGGTCAAGACCAGCGGGGCGAAGGGGCTGCACGTCCTCGTCCCGGTCGACGGGGCGACGAGCGCCGAGGAGGCCGCCGCCGCCACCCGGGCCCTCGCCGTCCGGGCCGAGCGGCTCGACCCGGCGCTGGCCACCACCGCCTTCATCCGCGAGGACCGGGGCGGCCGGGTGTTCGTCGACTCGACCCGGGCGGGCGGGGCGAGCCTGGTGGCCGTGTTCAGCCCCCGGCTGCGCCCGGGGCTGCCCGTGTCGTACCCCGTGGGGTGGGACGACCTCGGCGCGGTCGCCCCCACCGACTTCACCGTGCGGACGGTGCCCGCGCTGGTCGCCGACCGCGACCCGTGGGCGGGGCTGCTGCCGCCGCCGCAGCGCCTCCCCGCCGACCTGGTCGAGCAGGGGCGCGGCATCCCGGTCGCCCGCGTGCAGGCGATGCACGAGGGCCGCCGCCGGGCGCGGGCCCGCCGCGCCGCGCAGTCGCCGTAGCGGCGGGGCGGCCGGCGACCGGCACGCCGGCCACCGCCGCGTACGCCGATCCCCGCTGCCACGTCGCCGATCCCCGCCGGCCCGCCGCCGGAGCCCCGGCGTGCCCGACGGCCGTCAGCGGGCCTCGCCGTACGCGGCGAAGCGGTCGACGAGGCCGTTCGGTGCGTCGTCGCGGAAGCAGATCTCCAGGTTCGCGGCGGATTCCCGGGCGGCCTCCTCGGCGCGGGGGAACAGCGCCCGTTCGTACTCCGCCAGCGCGCTTTCGACGTCGTCGGGGTGGGCGGCGAGGGCCCGGCCGAGTTCGGCGCCGTCGAGCATGGCGAGGTTGGCGCCCTCCCCGGCGAAGGGCGACATGAGGTGGGCGGCGTCGCCGAGCAGGGTGACGCCGGGCACGCGGTCCCAGCGGTGGCCGACCGGCAGGGCGTGGATGGCGCGCGGCACCAGGGGGCCGTCGGCGTCGGTGATCAGCGCCCGCAGCTCGGGCGCCCAGCCGGCGAACCGGTCGAGCAGGAAGGACCGGACCGGTTCGTCGCCCGGCCGCCGGTGCCCCGGGTCGTCGCCCGGCCGCCGGTGTCCCGGGGCCGCGCCGGTGCCGAGGCCGGCGAGTCCGCCCTCGGGCACCCGGAGGGCGACGTAGACGTGCAGGCTGCCGTCGGTCTCCCGGTGGGCCAGGAAGCCCCGCCCGGGGCCGAGGGCGAACAGCATTCCGGGCCCGACGAGCGCGGCGTGCGCGGGGTGTCGGCGGTCGGCGTCGCGCAGGGTGGCCTCGACGAACGACAACCCGGCGTAGGCGGGCGTGGCGGCGGAGACCAGCGGCCGGATCCGGGACCAGGCGCCGTCGGCGCCCACGAGCAGGTCGGTGGTGGCGGTGCCGCCGTCGGCGAGGGTCAGCTCGTGCCGCCCGTCGCCGAGGGGGCGGGCGGCGGTGACCCCGCCGCCCCAGCGGACGGTGCCCACGGGCAGCGAGTCCAGCAGCAGCCGGCGCAGGTGGCCCCGGTTGACCTCGGGGCGGTCGCCGTCGGCCTCGTCGGCCTCGTTCAGGTGCACGACGCCGTGCCGGTCGAGCACCCGCACGGCCTGCCCGCCGGGGTGGACGAGGCGCAGGAACTGCTCGTGCAGGCCGGCGGCCCGCAGGGCGACCTGGCCGTTCTGCCGGTGGATGTCGAGCATGCCGCCCTGGGTGCGGGCATCCGGTGCGGCGTCGCGCTCGTAGACGGTGGCGGGGATGCCGTGGACGTGCAGGACGCGGGCGAGCGTGAGGCCGCCCAGGCCGCCGCCGACGATGCCGATCGATGGTGTGCGCACGGGGTCTCCTTCAGGTGGGGATGTTGCTGGTCGCGGTCGGCGAACGCGTTCCTGACGAACGCGTTCGGAATGGTCACGGAAGGCCGCCGCGCGGCCGGGCGGCGGTCAGTCGCCGGCCCGGCCGGCGGCGAGGCCGTCGAGCAGTGTGGTGAACGCCCACCGCATCCGCTGCTCGCCCGTGCCGGAGAACAGCTCGCCGCGGGCGCGGTGGAGGTGGGGGTGGTCGTCCGGATCGGCATTGGCCACGGCCGACACCTGGTGGCGCACCTCGCTGTCGGCGTCGGCCGACTCGCCCCGGGTGCCCTGTTCGGCGGCGGTGGCCGTGGCGTGCTGCAACAGCAGGTCGATGCCCCAGGCGGCCTGCCGCACGGGGATGCCGCCCGCGTGCAGCAGGCCCAGCACCGCATCGGCCAGCCGGACGTAGTGCGGCCCGGAGGGGCGCAGCACCAGCGCCGACCGGGCCAGGCCCGGATAGCCCATCAGGATCCGGATGTACGCGTCGAGCAGGTCGATCAGGTCCTCCCGCCAGCGCCGGGGCTCGTCGCCGGACGGCAGCGGAAGATCCGCGATCAGCGCGTCGAGCAGGGCGGCGTGCATCTCGGCCAGGTTGTCGACGTAGACGTACAGGGAGGCGGGGCCGGTGTCGAGCTCCGCCGCCAGCCGGCGCATCGTGACCCGCTCCAGCCCCTCCTCGCGCATGACGCGCAGGGCGACGCTCACCACGCCGTCCCGGCTCAGCGGCGGCTTGGCGGGGCGGTCGCGGCGACTCACGGGAACGCGCCGAGGACTCATGAACGCGATCGTAACGAACGCGTTCGTCCACCGCAAGGCGCGGCCGGCTTCGTGCGTCGACCACGACCCCACGAACGGGGAGAGCGCCGACGGTAGGGCGCAGCCGGACACACGATAAAGGCCGCTGACCGGGTTTTCCCTGGTCGGCGGCCTTTCGTGCTGATCTGCTCAGGTGCCCCCGGCAGGATTCGAACCTGCGCCCCCGCCTCCGGAGGGCGGTGCTCTATCCCCTGAGCTACGGGGGCTCAGCGACGGGAGAAGACTAGCAAACGTCCTCACCGAACGCCGAATCGGTATCGGGCCCGGCGGGTCAGGCCGCGATCGCCCGTCCGCAGCTCGGTAGCGGGTGCAGGGCGATCCGCCGGGGCAGCCGGCGCGGCCACTCGTTCTTCGGCCAGGAGCCGTCGACGATGAGGTGCACCGGGTTCTCCTCGGCCCCGCTGAGCCGCAGCACGAAGTCGCGGGGCAGCGGCGGGTCGACCGACGGGGTGGTGATCATGAAGCGGACCCGGCCCCGGGACGACACGGCGGAGATCACGTCGGCCGCCGGCATCGTGCCGCGCAGCCGCACCCGGCCGAGCCAGTAGACCTCGGCGAGGTGCTCCTGGGCGGCCCGGGTGATCGCCGGGTACTCCAGGCGTACCCAGCGCTCGACCGCGCCGACGCAGAGCCCGCAGGCGCGCTCGCGCGGCTCGCGCGGACCCAACCCCCAGGCCCGCAGGTACGCCCCGACGGCGCCCGCGTCGGCCCGGGGGTCGAAGCGGCGCTGGACGAGCGTGGTGAGGCTCTGCCGCGTCCACAGCTCCTCGTCCAGGCCGAACTCGTCGGGGTGGACGCCGCGCAGGACGTCGATCAGCTCCAGTTCCTGTTCGCGGCTGAGGGCTCCCGGCTCGCCCTGCCGCTGTCCGCGACGGACGGCTGCCACCGTCCCGTCACCGCCGATGGTGTGGCGTCGGCACCAGCTGGTGACCGACCGCCGTGCGTCTCTGAGTGCAACCCCCACGTCCTGCGCAACGAGCCCGAATCGCAACTGGTCACGATATGTAGGTAGAAAACTCTCTCAAGCTGGCCAAAGGGTCAGACGCCATCTAAACGGACACGGGGTGCTGATGGGCGCGGGAGCGGCCCGGAAAAGGCCCGCGCCCCGCCGGGGTCGGCGGGGCGCGGGCCTTCGATGCCGGAATCCGGCGGGTCAGCCCTTCGAGAGCCGGTCGCGCGCGGCCGTGAGGTTGGTCAGATCGGTCTGCTGCGTGTTCTTCATCGTCTGGGCCACCCGCACGACCTCGGAGTCGTCGCTGGCCTTGAGGATGCCGTCGATCATGTGCACGCCGCCCAGGTGGTGCTGGATCATCATCTCCAGGAAGAGGACGTCCTTCTCCCGGCCCCGGGGGGTGTCCCGCAGCTTCGCCATCTGCTCCGGGGTGGCCATCCCCGGCATCAGGCCGTTCTTCATCGACGCCGCGCCGTCGGGCATCCACGCCATCCGGGGCTGCGACCCGGTCGGGTCGAGACCCCAGGAGCGCAGCCACGTCTGCATGGTGCCGATCTCGCCCTGCTGGCCGGTGGCGATGTCGCCACCGATGCTGACCACCTCGGCGTCGGTGCCCTGCTGGAACGCGATCAGCCCCATCTCCACCGCCTGGGCGTGGTGGGTGGTCATGTCCCGGGCGAAGCCCGCCTCGGCCGAGGCGTCACCCGGGCGGGTGAGCTTCGGGGTGAGCAGGCCGCCCGCGTACCCGAGGAGGAGGCCGACCACGACGGCGGCGACCACCGCGAGGGTGCCGAAGCGTCGGCGCGCGCCCGTCGCGCCGCCGTCGTCGCCGGTCGCCGGGCCCTCGGCCGTGTCGGGTTCCGTCGTCGTGGGTGCGGTCATCGGTGTCCTCGTCCTCGGTGGTCTCGGTCCCGGGTCACTGGGTGGGCATCGCGGCGCCGTCACGCGGCGTGGTGCCGGTGGCGGTGATGCCCGGCTGGCCGCAGTTGGCGGTGGGACCCTCGATCGAGGCGTTCACCCGCAGCGTCTTGATGAACTCGTCGATCCGGCTGTCGTCGGCGTTGTCGACCTTGAGCTGGTAGCCCCACGCCTGGAGGGAGATCGGCTTGTCCAGCCCCTCGTACGGGCTGAGCATCAGCTTCTCCTGGCCCTGGACCCGCTCCTTGAGCTTGGTCACCTGGTCGGCCGGCAGGTCGGGGCGGTAGGTGATCCACACCGCGCCGTGCTCCAGGCTGTGCACCGCGTGCTCGTTGGCGATCGGGGCGTCGTAGACGTCGCCCATGCAGTTCTGCCAGGTCGCGTTGTGCGGGCCGGCCACCGGCGGGGCCTGGGCGTACTTGATCGAGCCCTGCTGGTGGTTGCTGCCCTTGACCAGATCCGGGTCCGTCTTGCGGAAGTTGACAATGCCGCTGATGTCGGCGGCCCGGTCCTCCCACGGCTTCGAGCCCTGGAACGTCGCCCAGGCGCCGAAGCCGATGATGGCGACGGCGAGCACGCCGACCGCGGTGAACAGCGCGATCGGGCCCCACGAGCGGCCCTGGCTGACCTTCACCGGTGCGATCGGCTTGCGGGGGCCCTTGCCCTTGCCGCCCGCCGAGGGGCGTGGGGCGTCGCCCGTCGACTTGCCGGCCCCGGCCTTGGCGCCGGGCGCCGGCCGGCCCGCCGCCGGCTTCTTGCCGGTGGTGACCACGGTCGGACGGCGCTCCGGGCCGCCCGGGGTGCTGATGCTCATCGTGCCTCGTCAGGTCGGTCGGTCAGAGTGGGTGGCGGACGGTGTTCACGCGCAGGGTGGCCGCCGAGTGACCGAGTCTACCCCCGATAACATGGTTCGGTGACTCCCGCAGAACTGGCCGAGGTCGTCCTCTCCGCAGCCCACGCAGTCTTCGCCGACCGGGGCCTGGACAGCTCCGCGCTTCCGGGGCGCACCGCCGTCGAGCGACCGCGCAACCCCGAGCACGGCGACTACGCCTCGACGCTCGCGCTCCAGCTGAGCAAGAAGGTGGGCGTGCCGCCGCGGGAGCTGGCCACGGCGCTGGCCGAGCAGCTCGGCCGGGCCCCCGGGGTCAAGTCGGTGGAGATCGCGGGGCCGGGCTTCCTCAACATCCGGCTCGACGCCGCCGCCGCCGGGCAGCTCGCCCGGTCGATCGTCGAGGCCGGCCCGGCGTACGGCGCCGGCACGGCCCTCGCCGGCCAGAAGATCAACCTGGAGTTCGTCTCGGCGAACCCGACCGGCCCGGTGCACATCGGCGGGGTCCGCTGGGCCGCCGTCGGCGACGCGCTGAGCCGGCTGCTGCGCGCGACCGGCGCCGACGTGGGCACGGAATACTACTTCAACGACGCCGGCTCCCAGATCGACCGGTTCGCCCGGTCCCTGCTCGCCGCCGCCAAGGGCGAGCCCGCCCCGGAGGACGGCTACGGCGGCGCGTACATCGCGGAGATCGCCACCGAGGTCCGCAGCCGGCGGCCCGACGTGCTGGAGCTGGGCGACGCCGCCGCGCAGGAGGTGTTCCGGGTCGAGGGCGTCGAGCTGATGTTCGAGGAGATCAGGTCCTCGCTGCGCGACTTCGGGGTGGAGTTCGACACCTACTTCAACGAGAAGGACCTGCACGACCGAGGCGAGCTGGACCACGCCCTGGCCCGGCTGCGCGAGCAGGGCCACCTCTACGAGGCCGACGGGGCCACCTGGCTGCGCACCACCGACTTCGGCGACGACAAGGACCGGGTGCTGCGCAAGTCCAACGGCGAGTGGACGTACTTCGCCGCGGACTGCGCGTACTACCTCGACAAGCGTGAGCGCGGCTTCGACCGCGTGGTGATCATGCTGGGTGCCGACCACCACGGATACATCGGCCGGATGAAGGCGATGTCCGCCTGCTTCGGCGACGACCCCGCCGTCAACCTGGAGATCCTGATCGGCCAGCTGGTCAACCTGGTCCGCGACGGGCAGCCGGTGCGGATGAGCAAGCGGGCCGGCACCGTGGTCACCCTGGAGGACCTGGTCGACGCGATCGGCGTGGACGCCTCCCGGTACGCGCTGGCCCGCTACTCCAGCGACTCGCCGATCGACATCGACGTGGAGCTGTGGACCCGGGCCACCCGCGACAACCCGGTCTACTACGTGCAGTACGTGGCGGCGCGCACCGCCAGCGTGGGCCGCAACGCGGCCGAGGTGGGGCTGACCCGGGGCGACGCCGAGGCGTTCCGCCCCGAGCTGCTCTCCCACGACAAGGAGAACGACCTGCTCAAGGCGCTCGCCGAGTTCCCGGCCGTGGTCGCCACCGCCGCCGAGCTGCGGGAGCCGCACCGGGTGGCCCGCTACCTGGAGGAGCTGGCCGGGGCGTACCACCGGTTCTACGACAACTGCCGGATCCTGCCGCGCGGCGACGAGGAGGTCACCGACCTGCACCGGGCCCGGCTCTGGCTCAACGACGCCACCCGCACGGTGATCGCCAACGGGCTGCGGCTGCTCGGCGTGTCCGCCCCGGAGAGGATGTGACATGCGAGCGCGAGGAGTGAGCTTGCGAGCCCCGCAGTCGCGAAGCGGAGACCGGTGCATGCGAGCGCGAGGAGTGAGCTTGCGAGCCCCGCAGCCGCGAAGCGGAGACCGGTGCATGCGAGCGCGAGGAGTGAGCTTGCGAACCCCGCAGCCGCGAAGCGGAGAACACTGATGCGGGCTCACGAGGCCGGCGCGCTGCACGGCGACATCGGCAGCCGGGGACCGGCGTGGCTGCGTACCCCGATCGACGTCAACGCCCTGGTGCCGCAGCTCTGGCCGCGCACGGTGACCCGGGCCGCCGACGGCGCGCTCGCCGTCGGCGGGCTCGGCGTGCGCGAGATCGCGGCCGAGTTCGGCACCCCGGTGTACGTGCTCGACGAGGACGACCTGCGCTCGCGCTGCCGCGACTTCCGGGCGGCCTTCCCCGACGCCGACGTCTACTACGCGGGCAAGGCGTTCCTGTGCCGGGCGGTGGTGCGGATGATCGCCGAGGAGGGCCTCTTCCTCGACGTCTGCACCGGCGGGGAGCTGGCCACCGCGCTGTCGGCCGGGATGCCGGCGGAGCGGATCGGCTTCCACGGCAACAACAAGTCGGTGGCGGAGCTGACCCGGGCCCTGGACGCGGGGGTGGGGCGGATCGTCCTCGACTCGTTCACCGAGATCGACCGGCTCACCGCGCTGGCCCGCGAGCGCGGGGTCCGCCCCGCCGTGCTGATCCGGGTCACCGTCGGCGTGGAGGCGCACACCCACGAGTTCATCGCCACCGCGCACGAGGACCAGAAGTTCGGCTTCTCGCTGGCCGGCGGGGCGGCGGCCGCCGCCGCTTTCCAGGTCATCGACGACGGCGTGCTCGACCTGCGCGGGCTGCACTCGCACATCGGCTCGCAGATCTTCGACGCCAGCGGGTTCGAGGTCTCCGCCCGCCGGGTGCTCGCCCTGCAGGCGCAGATCCGCGACGCCCGGGGCGTCGAGCTGCCCGAGCTGGACCTGGGCGGCGGCTTCGGCATCGCGTACACGACCCAGGACGACCCGGCGACCCCGCAGGAGCTGGCCAAGCGGCTGCGCAAGATCGTCGACGGGGAGTGCGCCGCCGAGCGGCTGGCCGTGCCGCGCCTGTCCATCGAGCCCGGCCGGGCCATCGTCGGCCCGGCGGTGTTCACGCTCTACGAGGTCGGCACGGTCAAGGACGTCGACGGCATCCGCACCTACGTGAGCGTGGACGGGGGGATGAGCGACAACATCCGCACCGCCCTCTACGACGCGTCGTACTCGGCGACGCTGGCCTCCCGGGCCTCGACGGCCGAGCCGCTGCTCGCCCGCGTGGTGGGAAAGCACTGTGAGTCCGGGGACATCGTGGTGAAGGATGAATTCCTGCCCGCTGACGTGCAGGCCGGAGATCTTGTCGCGGTGCCCGGGACGGGTGCCTACTGCCGGAGCATGGCCAGCAACTACAACCACGTGCCCCGCCCCGCGGTGGTGGCGGTGCGCGCCGGCCGGGCGCGACTGATCGTCCGGCGGGAGACGGAAGAGGACCTGCTCGCATTGGACGTCGGATGACCTCACCTGTGCGCTTGGCGCTGCTCGGCTGCGGAACGGTCGGCAGCGAGGTGGTACGGCTGCTGCACGAGCAGTCGGCCGACCTCGCGGCCCGCATCGGTGCGCCCCTGGAGATCGCCGGCATCGCCGTGCGCCGGCTCGGCCGGGACCGGGGCGACCTGCCGGTCGACGAGGCGCTGTTCACCACCGACCCGCTCGGCCTGATCAAGCGGGACGACGTCGACGTGGTGATCGAGGTCGTCGGCGGCATCGAGCCGGCCCGGGGCTGGCTCGTCGAGGCGCTGCGGGCGGGCAAGAGCGTGGTCACCGCCAACAAGGCGCTGCTCGCCGAGGACGGCCCGGCCCTGCACGACGCGGCGGCCGAGGGCGGCGCCGACCTCTACTACGAGGCGTCGGTCGCCGGGGCCATCCCGCTGCTGCGCCCGCTGCGCGACTCGCTGCACGGCGACCGGGTCAACCGGGTCACCGGCATCGTCAACGGCACCACCAACTTCATCCTCTCGGCGATGGACGCCACCGGGGCCGGCTTCGCCGAGGCCCTGGAGGAGGCCACCGAGCTGGGCTACGCCGAGGCCGACCCGACGGCCGACGTGGAGGGCTTCGACGCGGCGGCCAAGGCGGCGATCCTCGCCTCGCTGGCGTTCCACACCCGGGTCACCGCCGCCGACGTGCACCGCGAGGGGATCACCGAGGTCACCGCCGCCGACGTCGCCAGCGCCAAGGCGATGGGCTGCACGATCAAGCTGCTCTGCATCGCCGCCCGGGGCCGCGACGCCGCCGGCCGGGAGACGGTCAGCGTGCGGGTGCACCCGGCGATGATCCCCCTGACCCACCCGCTGGCCAGCGTCGGCGACGCGTTCAACGCGGTCTTCGTCGAGGCCGAGGCGGCCGGGCAGCTCATGTTCTACGGCCGGGGCGCGGGCGGTGCGCCGACCGCCAGCGCCGTGCTCGGCGACGTGGTGGCGGTGGCCCGCAACCGGCTCGCCGGGGTGCGCGCGCCCAGCGAGTCGGCGTACGCGGACCTCGCGGTGCGGCCGATGGGGGAGGCGCTGACGCGCTACCACATCAGCCTCGACGTGGCCGACCGTCCGGGCGTGCTCGCGGCGGTGGCCGGGGTGTTCGCCCGGCACGACGTGTCCATCGCCACGGTCCGGCAGGGCTCGGCGGACGGTCCGGCCGGCTCCGGCGACGCCGAGCTGGTCATCGTCACCCACGTCGCGCCGGACGCCGCGCTCGCCGCCACCGTGGAGGAGCTGCGCGGGCTGGACATCGTGCGGTCGGTGGCGAGCGTCCTGCGGGTCGAGGGCGGGGCCTGACGCGGCTGCCCGCCGGCTCCCGCGCGGGCGGCGCGCCCACCACGGCGTGCGCGTGGGCGTCTCGCCTGGTGGTTACGCTCAGGTGCGGCGCGCGCCGGTCGGCGAGGCTGGTCCACGCTGGGTGTGCCCGGCCTGTCGGCGGGGCGGTAGAGGTGAGGAGAGCGACATGTGGCGGGGTCTGATCGAGACGTACCGGGACCGGCTGCCGGTCACCGACGCCACCCCGGTCGTCACCCTGCACGAGGGGAACACCCCGCTGCTGCCCGCGCCGGTGCTCTCCGCCCGGCTCGGCTGTGACGTCTATCTCAAGGTCGAGGGGGCCAACCCGACCGGCTCGTTCAAGGACCGGGGCATGACGCTCGCGGTCTCCAAGGCCGTCGAGCACGGCGACAAGGCCATCATCTGCGCCTCGACCGGCAACACCAGCGCCTCCGCCGCCGCGTACGCGGCCCGCGCCGGGATCACCTGCGCCGTGCTGGTGCCGCAGGGCAAGATCGCGCTGGGCAAGCTGGCCCAGGCGCTGGTCCACGGCGCGCGGCTGCTCCAGGTCACCGGCAACTTCGACGACTGCCTGGCGCTGGCCGCCAAGCTCGCCCAGGACTACCCGGTCGCGCTGGTCAACTCGGTCAACCCCGACCGCCTGCACGGGCAGAAGACGGCCGCCTTCGAGATCGTCGAGGCGCTCGGCGACGCGCCCGACATCCACTGCCTGCCGGTCGGCAACGCGGGCAACATCTCCGCCTACTGGATGGGCTACTCGGAGGACCTGCGCGACGGCAACGCCACGAAGGCCCCGAAGATGTACGGCTTCCAGGCCGCCGGGGCCGCCCCGATCGTCACCGGCCAGGTGGTGCACGAGCCGTCGACCATCGCCACCGCCATCCGGATCGGCAACCCGGCGAGCTGGACGAAGGCCGTCGACGCCCGGGACGCTTCCGGCGGCCTGATCGCCGCCGTCAGCGACCGGGAGATCCTGGCCGCCTACCGGCTGCTGGCCCGCGAGGTCGGCGCGTTCGTGGAGCTGGGCAGCGCGGCCAGCGTCGCCGGGCTGCTCCAGCAGGCCGCCGCCGGCAGGGTTCCGGCCGGCTCGACGGTCGTCTGCACGGTCACCGGGCACGGCCTGAAGGACCCGGAGTGGGCCATCTCCACGGCCCCCGCCCCGATCACCATCGGCAACGACGCCCTCGCCGCCGCCCGCTCCCTCGATCTGGCCTGAGCCCGCGCCGGGCGGCGGCCCGCCGAGCGCCGACGTGGCCGGTCGGGCGGGCCGGTGATGGGGGGTGACGGGCCGTCGGGTCCACGGGCGGCGGGCGCGGCCCGCGCGGCGACGGGCGGGACACGCCGTCGGGGCGGGGCAGCGCGACCCCTGGCCCAACCGGGATGATGGGGTCGGGCACACTCTTCGTTACCGAGTCGTCCCATCCTTCTCTTCCCAGGAGTTGAGCCACGCCGATGTCGCTGCTCGCCAGATTCAGCCTCGCCAACCGAGGGCTGGTCGCCCTCATCGCGGTGGTCACGACGCTGTTCGGTCTGTTCGCCGTCCCGTCGTTGAAGCAGCAACTCCTGCCGTCGCTGGAGTTCCCGGGCGCGTTCGTCGTGGCCGTCTACCCCGGCGCCGCGCCCGAGATCGTCGAGTCGCAGGTGACCGAGCCGATCGAGAACAGCATCCAGGGCATCCCCGGGCTCGAGAAGGTCACCTCCACCTCCCGCGAGGGCTCGGCCACCGTCCAGGTGGAGTTCACGTTCGGCACCGACCTGGACAACGTGGTCAACAAGATGGAGACCGCGCTGAACCGGATCGACAGCCTGCTCCCCGAGGGCGTCGACCCGCAGATCCTCACCGGCACCACCGACGACCTCCCGGCCGTGGTCATCGCCGCTTCGGGCGGCGGCGGCGACGAGCGGGCGCTGGCCGACCGGCTGCGCGACACCGTCGTGCCGGAGCTGGAGGGCATCGACGGGGTCCGCACCGTCGCGGTGACCGGCACCCGGGAGCAGGTCGTCACGATCACGCCGGACCCGGCGAAGCTGGCCGCCGCGAAGCTCGCGCCGACCGCGATCGGCACCGCCCTGAAGACCAACGGCGTCGCCGTGCCGGCCGGCGCGGTCAGCGACGGTTCGCGGGCCCTCACCGTCCAGGTGGGCACGCCGATCCGCTCCGTCGACGACCTCAAGGGCATCGTGCTCGCCTCCACCGCGCCGAAGACGGCCCCGGTGAAGCTCGGCGACGTGGCGGCCGTGGAGCAGCAGCTCGCCCCGCCCACCTCGTTCACCCGCACCAACGGCCGGGACAGCCTCGGCATCGCCGTCATCGCCGCGCCGGACGGCAACGCCGTCGAGATCTCCCACGAGATCCGCGACCGCCTCGCCGACCTGCGTTCGGCCTCCGGCGCGGACCTGACCGTCGTGTTCGACCAGGCCCCGTTCGTGGAGAAGTCCATCGAGAGCCTCACCACCGAGGGCCTGCTGGGCCTGGTCATGGCGGTCGTGGTCATCCTGGTCTTCCTGCTGTCGGTGCGTTCCACCGTGGTCACCGCCGTGTCGATCCCGCTGTCGGTGCTGGTGGCGCTCATCGCGCTGTGGATCGGCGACTACTCGCTCAACCTGCTCACCCTCGGCGCGTTGACCATCGCGGTCGGCCGGGTGGTCGACGACTCGATCGTGGTGCTGGAGAACATCAAACGCCACCTGGAATACGGCGAGCCGAAGCGGCAGGCGATCCTCGCGGCGGTCCGGGAGGTGGCCGGCGCGGTGACCGCGTCGACGCTGACCACGGTCGCCGTGTTCGCCCCGATCGCGCTGGTCGGCGGCTTCGTCGGGCAGCTCTTCGCGCCGTTCGCGATCACCGTGACGGTGGCCCTGCTCGCCTCGCTGCTGGTCTCGCTCACGGTGATCCCGGTGCTGGCCTACTGGTTCCTCAAGCCGAAGCAGGGCGGGGCGGACGACGAAGCCGCGCGCCGGGCCGCCGAGGAGAAGGAGCTGCGCAGCCCGCTCCAGCGGGGCTACCTGCCGGTGATCGGGTTCGCCACCCGCAGCCGGGGCACCCGCTGGATCACCGTCGCGTTGGGGCTGGTGGTGCTGCTCGGCACGTTCGTCCTCTCCGGCGCGCTGAAGACCAACTTCCTTGACGACTCCGGTCAGGACACGCTGACCATCACCCAGCAGCTCCCGGCGGGCAGCGGCCTGGCCGCCACCGACCGGGCGGCCCGCCAGGTCGAGTCGGTGCTCGACCGGGCCGAGGGCGTCGAGACCTACCAGGTCAGCGCCGGGGGCAGCGACCAGCCCTGGGCGGGCGGCGGCGGCAACAACGCCGCCACCTTCTCGGTGACGCTCGACGGCGAGACCGACGTCGCGGAGGTGAAGCGGGAGCTGCGCCGCGAGTTCGACTCCCTCGGCGCCTCCGTCGGCGAGCTGAGCTTCGGCGGGGCCGACGCCGGCGGGTCGACCAACCAGCTCGAGGTCGTCGTGCAGGCGGCGGACACCGAGGTGCTGACCCGGGCCGCCGAGCAGGCGCGGGCCGCCATGGCCGGCACGGCCGACGTCGAGGACGTCTCGACCAGCCTGGCCGAGCGGGTGCCGCGGGTGGACGTGACCGTGGACCGGCTGGCCGCGGCGCGGGCGGGGCTCACCGAGGCGGCCGTCGGGCAGCTCGTGGCCCAGGTCTACCGGGGCACCCCGCTGGGGCAGGTCACCTTCGACGGCGGCCAGCAGGACGTGGTGCTGCGTTCCGGCGCGCAGCCGCCGCTGACGGTGGAGGAGCTGCGGGCCCTGCGCGTCGGCCCGGTCAAGCTCGACGACATCGCCGACATCACCCAGGCCGAGGGGCCGCAGCAGGTGACCCGCATCGACGGGGAGCGCAGCGTCACGGTCACCGGCACGGCGACCGGCGCCAACCTCGGCGCGACCACCGAGGAGCTGCGCAAGAAGCTGGACGCCATCGACGTCCCCGGCGCGACCATCAGCATCGGCGGCGTCAGCGCCGACCAGGCGGACGCGTTCGCCGACCTGGGGCTGGCCGTGCTCGCGGCCATCGCGATCGTGTTCCTGATCATGGTGGCGACGTTCCGCAGCCTGACCCAGGCGCTGATCCTGCTGATCTCCGTGCCGTTCGCGGCGACCGGCGCGATCGGCCTGCTGCTGGCCACCGGCACCCCGCTGGGCGTGCCGGCGCTGATCGGCGTGCTGATGCTGGTCGGCATCGTGGTGACCAACGCCATCGTGCTGCTGGATCTGATCAACCAGTACCGGGCGCAGGGCATGGGCGTCGGCGAGGCGGTGATCGAGGGCGGCCGGCGGCGGCTGCGCCCGATCCTGATGACGGCCGTCGCCACGATCTTCGCGCTGCTGCCGATGGCGTTCGGCCTGACCGGGGAGGGCGGCTTCATCTCCAAGCCGCTGGCGATCGTGGTGATCGGTGGCCTGCTCAGCTCCACCATGCTCACCCTGATCCTGGTCCCGACCCTCTACACGATGGTGGAGAACACCAAGGAGTCGCTGCGGGCCCGCCGGCAGCGTCGTCGGGGCGTACCGCCGGTGGAGCCCGCCGACGCCGGCCCGACGCCGGCCGGCGAGCCCGTGCCCGCCGCCGAGCCCGTGCCCGCCGGTGCCGCGCCGTCGGCGGCCCTGGTGGACGGCACCGACCAGTTCGAGGTGCTGCGCCTGCCGAAGAGCCGGCAGTCGCCGCTGCCGCCGCCGGCCGAGTAACCGCCGCGACCGCGCACGCCCCCGCCGGGTTCCACTCCGGCGGGGGCGTGCGCGCGTCCGCCCGGGTCGCGCATCCGACCGGTTGCGTTGCGTCAGAGGTCGCATACTGACGGTGTCGGGTCGCGTCGGGTGACCTGCTGTCGCGCGGGAGCGGGCATGGCGGACGGCGCGGGCCGGTGGGGGCGGCGGGCGGTGCTGCGCCGGGCCGGGCTGCTCGCCGGGGGCGCGCTCGTCGGGGCCGGCGTCACGGCCCAGTCCACCTGGATCGCCGACCGGCGGCTGCCCCTGGCCGGCGGCCCGGCCAGCGCCACCGTGGGCGGCGACGCGCAGCAGGTCGGCGACGGCGAGGTGTCGGTCGTCTGGGGCGCCCGCACCGGCCAGCGGCTGGTGGCGCTCACCTTCGACGACGGTCCCCGCCCACAGTGGACCCCGATGGTGCTCGACACCCTGGAGCGGTATGCCGTGCCGGCAACGTTCTTCCTGGTCGGGCAGCGCGTCCGGCAGCACGCGGGCCTGCTGCGCGGCCGGCTCGGCCGGCACGAGGTGGGCAACCACAGCTGGGCGCACCACGACCTCGCCCGGCACGACGCCGACGAGGTACACGACGACCTGAGCCGGGCGCACGACGCGATCGCCGAGGGCGTCGGGGTCGCCCCCCGGCTGCTGCGTCCCCCGTACGGGCACCTCGGCGGCGCGGTGCTGCACGCCGCCGCCCGGCTGGACTACCGGCTCGTGCTCTGGTCGTTCCAGATGGCCGAGGCGCGGTTCCCGGACGACCCGGCCGGGCACGCCCGGCGGGTCGTCGCCGGGGTGCGACCGGGCATGATCCTGCTCGCCCACGACGTCGGGGACGCCCGCCGGCTGGTCGCCCTGCGCGGCCTGCCCGACATGATCACGGGCCTGCGGGGCCGGGGCTTCACCTTCGTCACCGTCTCCGAGCTGCTGCGGCAGGCGGGCGCGCCGCAGCCCGGCGGGTAGGCTTCCCGTACGTGTCTCCCACCCTCTCGGTCCTGGTCCGCAACCGCAGCTTCCGCAACCTCTTCCTGGCCGAACTGGTGGTCTTCGGCGCGGACTGGTTCGTCATGGTGCCGCTGCTCGTCCTGCTGCCGAAGCTGACCGGCAGCGGGGTCTGGGGCGCCCTTGTGCTCGCCCTGGACACCGGCGTGGTGGCGCTGCTGCTGCCGTACACGGGGACGATCGCGGACCGGTTCGACCGCAAGAAGATCATGATGGCGGCCAACGTCGCCGCGCTGCTCGGCGTGCTCCTGCTGCTGGGCGTCCGGGGCGCGGGCACGGCGTGGCTGGCGATGGTGGCGATCGCCGTGGTGGCGGTGGCGAAGGCGTTCTACTCGCCGGCCGCCCAGGCCGCCCTGCCCAACGTCCTCGACCCGCAGGACCTGGCCGCCGGCAACGCGATCGCCGGCTCGGCCTGGGGCACCATGACCGTCGTCGGCGCGTCGCTGGGCGGCGTGCTCAGTGCCGCCGCCGGGCCGTACGCCTGCTTCTGGGTGGCCGCCGGCGGCCTGGCGCTGGCGGCGGGCCTCGCCGGGCTGATCCGCCGCCCGTTGCAGGCCCCCCGCGACGCCGCCGTGCCCGCACAGCGCACCTGGGCGGCGATCCGGGAGGCCCTCGGCTACATCGGGCACCGGCCCCGGGTGCTCGGCCTGGTCACGGTGAAGTCGGCGGTCGGGCTCGGCAACGGGGTGCTGACCGTCTTCCCGCTGCTCGCCGGCGTCTACGGGGTGAGCGCGATCGGCGTCGGCCTGCTCTTCGCGGTACGCGGCGCGGGCGCGCTGGTCGGGCCGATCCTGATGCGCCGGGTGCTGACGAACCGCGCCTGGCTGCTCCCCGGCCTCGCGCTGTCGATGTCGCTGTACGGCCTGGCCTACCTGGGCACGGCGGTGGTGAACTGGTTCCCGCTGGTGCTGGCGCTGGTGTTCGTCGCGCACTTCGCCGGCGGGAGCAACTGGGTGATGTCGAACTTCGCCCTCCAGGGCGAGGTGCCGGACCGGCTGCGCGGGCGCGTCTTCGCCACCGACATGATGCTGGCCACCCTGGCGATCTCGGTGAGCCAGCTGGTGGTGGCCGGGGTGGTGGACCTGGTCGACGAGCGGGTGGTGCTGGCCGGCTGCGGCCTGGTCACCCTGGTCTACGCGCTCGGCTGGCGGGTCGCCACCCGGCGGCTGTCGCTGACCGACCCGGTCGCCGAGGCCAGTCCGACGGGGGCGGCGTGAGGGGCGCGCCCGGTCAGCGCCCCGGCGATCACCAGACCCAGCCCGGTGGGGTGCAGCAGGGCGAAGACCACGCCGACCGCCGCGCTGTAGCGGGCGACCGTGCCGGCGGGCAGCGACGACCACGCGGAGGAGTAGAGCTGGGGCAGGGCGACCAGCCAGGCGATGTTGAGCAGGGCGGTGACCAGCAGGACCACCACGCCGGCCAGCAGCAGGGCCCGCGAGGGGCCCCGCAGGCGGTGGCGGCTCACGGCGGCCAGGACCAGCCCGGTCACCAGCACCAGCACGGTGGGCAGTTGGGTGGCCGTCTGCACGGCCGCGTACCCCAGGAATTCCACGCCGTTCCCCTCCCTGCGGACCCGTCGGCCGTCAGGCTAGCGAAGGGCGTCACGTCCCACGGGCCGGGCGGGACGCCGCGGGGCCGGTGCGGGGCCGGTGCGGCGGCCTAGCATGAGCGTCGTGCCGACGACATTCGTGTCCGGGCCGGTGAAGGTCCGGGTCCCCGCCACCAGCGCCAACCTCGGGCCGGGGTTCGACGCGCTGGGGCTGGCGCTCGGCCTGCACGACGACGTGGCCGCCGAGGTGGTGCCCGACGGCGTCCGGGTCACGGTGTCCGGGCAGGGCGCGGGCGAGTTGCCCGCCGACGAGTCGCACCTGGTCGTCCAGGCCATGCGGGCCACCTTCGACGCGCTGGGCGCGCAGCCGCCGGGCCTCGCGGTGGAGTGCGTCAACCGGATCCCGCAGGCCCGTGGGCTGGGCTCCTCGTCGGCCGCCATCGTGGCCGGCGTGCAACTGGCCCGGTCCCTGGTCGTCGACGGCGCGACCCGGTTGGACGACGCGGGCGCGCTGCGGCTGGCGGCCGAGATCGAGGGGCACCCCGACAACGTCGCGCCCTGCCTGCTCGGCGGCTTCACGATCGCCTGGACGGAGCCGACCGGCGCCCGGGCGGTCTCGCTGGCCGTGGCCGAGGGGGTGCGCCCGATCGTCTTCGTGCCCGCCGAGCGCGGGCTGACCGCCGTGGCCCGGGCCGCGTTGCCGGCGGCGGTCCCGCACGGCGACGCCGCGCTCAACGCCGGCCGGGCGGCGCTGCTGGTGCACGCCCTGACCGCCGAGCCGGCGCTGCTGCTGCCCGCCACGGTCGACCGGCTGCACCAGGACTACCGCGCCGCCGGTATGCCGGGCTCGTCGGCGCTGGTGTCAGCGCTGCGTGCGGCCGGTGTGGCGGCGGTGGTCAGTGGGGCCGGGCCCACCGTGCTGGCGCTCACCGAGCCCGCGGAACATTTCGCGCCCGGGGCCGGTTGGCAGGTCTGGTCGTTGGGTATAGACAGCCGCGGAGCGCGTGTCGCGCGGGGTACACTTGAACACGCCGAGCGGGACCCTGTTGCCGCAGGTCGGAAGAGTTGATTACGCTCTAGACTTAGCACAGCCGCGAAGCATGCGATCCTCCTGCGGGTCGGCGCACCCCCGAAGCTATCGGCGGTCAGCCCGTCACCCCTGCCTAAGGCCCACGCCGCACCGCAGTTTCCGCAGGTCGCCGCAGACGGCGAGACCTGCTCACCGAGGTTGGTGAGTCGGGGAAACCGACCGGCTGCTGTGTCACAGTCTCCCGCGACGCGTCATGCGAGGCGGGTGCACCGAGGCCGCCCGGCCACCTGCTTGTCGACTCCGGGCAGTCCCGGCCTATCGAGGGAAGGAATCCATTGAGCGACACCACCGACGTGACGTCGGATGTTTCCAACGTCGCTGGCGATGCCACCGCCGCTGCCCCCACCCGTCGTCGGCGTAGCGGCACCGGGCTGTCGGCGATGCTGCTGCCGGAGCTCCAGAGCCTGGCCGCGTCGCTCGGCATCTCCGGCACGGCTCGCATGCGCAAGGGCGAGCTGATCAGCGCGATCTCCGAGCGGCAGGGCGGCGCCGCCGCCGGGACCCCTCGTCCACGGGCCGAGGCCACGGCCGCCGCCGCTCCGGCCCGCGAGGAGGTGCGCGCCGAGGTCACCCAGGCCCCGTCGGGCACCGAGCGGGCCCCGGCCGAGCCGACCGCCGCCCCGGCGGAGGGCCGGACCCGGACCCGGCGCAGCCGGGCCGTCGCGGCGGCCGAGTCCCGGCCCGCCGAGGCCGAGACCCGGCCGGCGGAGCCCCGGGCCGAGGAGCCGCCGGCCGCCGCCACCGTTGTCGCCGAGCCCGCCGAGCGGGTCGAGGGGCGTCGGGAGCGGGGCAGCCGGGACCAGGCCGAGCGCGGCGAGCGGACCGAGCGGGCCGAGCGGGCTGAGCGCGGTGACCGGGCCGAGCGGGCCGAGCGCGGTGACCGTGCCGACCGCACCGACCGCACCGACCGCGGCGGGGACCGCAACGAGCGGGGCGACCGGTCCGAGCGGGCCGAGCGTGACCGCAACGACCGTGGCGAGCGGGCCGAGCGTGGCGACCGCAACGAGCGGGCCGACCGCAACGAGCGGACCGACCGTGGCGACCGCAACGACCGCAACGACCGGGGTCAGCGCGCCGAGCGGGACAACGGCGGCGACGACGACGACGAGGGCGGCGGCCGGCGGGGCCGGCGCAGCCGCTTCCGCGACCGCCGCCGGGGCCGGGGCGAGCGCGGCGAAGGCGACGGCGCCGCCGGTGGCGGTAGCGGCGGGCGCGAGCCGCAGGTGAGCGAGGACGACGTGCTCGTCCCGGTCGCCGGCATCATCGACGTGCTCGACAACTACGCCTTCGTCCGGACCACCGGCTACCTGGCCGGCCCGAACGACGTCTACGTCTCGATGTCCCAGATCAAGAAGTACGGCCTGCGCCGGGGCGACGCGATCACCGGCGCGGTGCGGGCGGCCCGGGACGGCGAGCAGCGGCGGGACAAGTACAACCCGCTGGTGCGGCTCGACACGATCAACGGGATGGAGCCGGAGGAGGCCCGGCGGCGGCCGGAGTTCTACAAGCTCACCCCGCTCTACCCGCAGGAGCGGCTGCGGCTGGAGACGGAGCCGCACATCCTGACGACGCGGGTGATCGACCTGGTCATGCCGCTCGGCAAGGGCCAGCGGGCGCTGATCGTCTCGCCGCCGAAGGCGGGCAAGACGATGGTGCTCCAGGCGATCGCGAACGCCATCACGCACAACAACCCGGAGTGCCACCTGATGGTGGTGCTGGTGGACGAGCGGCCCGAAGAGGTCACCGACATGCAGCGGTCGGTGAAGGGCGAGGTCATCGCGGCCACGTTCGACCGCCCGCCGCAGGACCACACGACGGTGGCGGAGCTGGCGATCGAGCGGGCGAAGCGACTGGTCGAGCTGGGGCACGACGTGGTCGTGCTGCTCGACTCGGTGACCCGGCTCGGTCGGTCGTACAACCTGGCGGCGCCGGCCTCCGGCCGGATCATGTCGGGTGGTATCGACTCCACCGCGCTCTACCCGCCGAAGCGCTTCCTGGGTGCGGCCCGCAACATCGAGAACGGCGGCTCGCTGACCATCCTCGCCACCGCGCTGGTGGAGACCGGTTCCATGGCGGACACGGTCATCTTCGAGGAGTTCAAGGGCACCGGCAACGCGGAGCTGAAGCTCGACCGGAAGATCGCCGACAAGCGCACCTTCCCGGCCGTGGACGTCAGCGCCTCGGGCACGCGCAAGGAGGAGATCCTGCTCGCGCCGGAGGAGCTGGCCATCATCCACAAGCTCCGCAAGGTGCTGCACTCGCTGGACTCGCAGGCGGCGCTCGACCTCCTGCTGGACCGGCTCAAGCAGTCCCGCACCAACATCGAGTTCCTGATGCAGATCGCGAAGTCCACACCGGGCGAGTGATCCGGTAGGCAGTACGCGCGGAAGGGCACGGCCGTGAGCGGCCGTGCCCTTCCGCGCGGTGTGCGCCCCGCGCGCCCCGTGCCCCCTCCGCGCGCCCCGCGCCCCCGGTCCGGGTGGTGAGAAGGGGACCCTTCTCTACCGGATGCGTTAACAAGGTGCCCTTCCTTGCACCCGGGGAATGCGGGAGGGGACCGGCACGTTGACCAAGCCGGACCTGCTGTGCGGCCCGCGCGAGGGGCCGGCTCACGCCCATGGCACACTGGTCAATCGGCCACCGGTTCCGGTTCACGCCCGATCCCGACGCACGTGTCGGGGCCGCACGGGCGACCCGGCGACCACCAAGCGAGAGGACCGAGGCGACATGAAGCCCAACATCCACCCGGAGTACACGACCACCGAGGTCACCTGCTCCTGCGGCAGCACCTTCACGACCCGCAGCACCGCCAAGGGCGGTTCCATCCACGTCGAGACCTGCAGCGCCTGCCACCCGTTCTACACCGGTAAGCAGCGCGTTCTCGACACGGCCGGCCGGGTCGCCAAGTTCCAGCAGAAGTACGCCAAGGTTCAGGCCAAGAAGGCCAAGTAGCTCCACGTTCGGCGCCCGCGTCCGGCTTCCCGCCGGGCGCGGGCGCTGTCCGTATTGCCCGCTTCCGTCCGGATGCTGCCGGCCGGTACGTCGTCGTCGAAGGAGCACCCGAGCATGAGCAGCGAGCGGCTGGCGGCCCTCCTCGACGAGTACGCCGAGCTGGAGAAGCGCCTCGCGGACCCGGCGATCCACGCGGACCAGGGCGTCGCCCGCCGGGTCGGCCGCCGCTATGCCGAGCTGTCGCCCCTGCACAAGGCGGCCGGTGAGCTGGAGCAGGCCCGTGCCGACCTGGCCGCGGCCCGGGAGCTGGCCGCCGAGGACCCGTCCTTCGCCGGCGAGGCGGAGGCGATCGCCGCCGGGCTGCCCGCCCTGGAGGAGCGCCTCGCCGAGCTGCTGATCCCGCGCGACCCGCACGACGCCAAGGACGTGATCGTCGAGATCAAGGCCGGCGAGGGCGGCGAGGAGTCGGCCCTGTTCGCCGGGGACCTGCTGCGGATGTACACCCGGTACGCCGAGCGCCGTGGCTGGCTCACCGAGGTCATCGACGCGCAGGACTCCGACCTGGGCGGAGTCAAGGACGTCTCGCTGGCGATCAAGACCAAGGGCGTCCCGGAGGGCGGCAACGGGGTGTGGTCCCGGCTCAAGTGGGAGGGCGGCGTGCACCGGGTGCAGCGCGTACCCGTCACCGAGTCGCAGGGGCGCATCCACACCAGCGCCGCCGGGGTGCTGGTGCTGCCCGAGGCCGAGGACGTCGACGTCACCATCGACGCCAACGACCTGCGGATCGACGTGTTCCGCTCGTCGGGCCCGGGCGGGCAGTCGGTCAACACCACCGACTCGGCGGTGCGGATCACCCACGTGCCGACCGGGATCGTCGTCTCCTGCCAGAACGAGAAGTCGCAGCTACAGAACCGGGAGCAGGCGATGCGCATCCTGCGGGCGCGGCTGCTGGCCGCCGCCCAGGAGCAGGCCGACGCCGCCGCCTCGGACGCCCGCAAGGCCCAGGTGCGCACCGTGGACCGCTCGGAGCGCATCCGCACGTACAACTTCCCGCAGAACCGGATCACCGACCACCGGATCGGCTACACGGCGTACAACCTCGACCTGGCCCTCGCCGGTGAGCTGGACGGCGTGCTGGACGCCCTGGCCGACGCGGACCGCGCGGCGCGGCTGGCCGGCGACCCGGAGCTGACCCGCCGCTGAGGCGTGCCGGCGGGCCTGCGGCGGGGCGCGCCCCGCACGGGGGCTCAGCCGGCGCGGAGGCGGTTCTTCGCGGCGAGCATCTCCCGGTCGGCGGTCTCGAACGCCGCGCCGATCGCCCCGCGCAGGCCCGGGCCGTTGGCCTCGACCTCGGCGAAGCCGATGGTCACCCCGACCGGGGTGCCCGGCACCAGCGCCTCCCAGTCCTCCGTGCGCACCGCCGCCTCGATCCGGCGGGCCACGTCGGCCGCCTCGGCCATGCCCGCACCGGAGAGCACCACCACGAACTCGTCGCCGCCGTAGCGGGCCACGAAGTCGCCCCGGCGCATGACCCGGTTGATCACCCCGGCGATGCGCTGGAGGACCAGGTCGCCGGAGTGGTGGCCGTGGCGGGTGTTGACCGCCTTGAAGCCGTCGAGGTCGCACACCCCGATCACCACCCGCTCCCCGCCGGCCACGACGGCCGCGATGTAGCGCTCCAGCCGGCGGCGGTTGGGCAGGCCGGTCAGCGGGTCGGTGAGCGCCTCGCCCTCGAACCGGGCCGCCTCCCGCCGCATCTCCTCGTGGTCGATCCGGGCGGCGATGCCGTCGATGTAGACGTCCCGCAGCCGGTCGTTGCGCTGCGCGGCGAGGCGGAACGCGTGCCGGTCGGCCCGGTGGGCCGCCGCGTGGTCGCCCGCCCGGGCGTACGCGATGCTGCGCAGCCGGGCCGGCTCCGCCGCGCCGAGGGTCTCGTTGGAGACCCGGGCGGTGTCGAGCCGGGTGATCGCCTCGATCGGGTTGCCGGCCGCGATGGCCAGGCAGACCTGGCCGAGCTGGCGCATGTCCCGGGCGCGGGCGCTGTCCGCGCCGTGGCCGAGCAGGCGGTTCGGGTCGGCGTCGGCGGCGGTCTCCACCCGGTCGCCGAGGGCGGCCCGTCGGGCGGCGGCGTAGCCGTACGCGGCCAGGCTGCTCGGGCGCAGCTCCTCGGCGCGCCCGCCGCGCAGGAACCGGCCCAGGTCGGCGGCGACGTCCCGCAGCACCCGCAGGCAGCCGTCGCTGTCGCCGTTGTGGTCGAGGGCGACCGCGTTGCGCAGCCGGATGCCGGGCGCGGCGAACGTCTCCTCGGGGATGCCGGCGGCCAGCCCGAGCTGGCGGGCGCGCTCGATCGCGCCGAGCGCGTACCCGTGGAAGCTGAGGTAGGAGTAGGCCATCGCCAGGTCGTGCCAGCCCCAGGCGGTGTCCCGGTCCGGGTCCTCGACCGCGCCCAGCGCCCGGGCCGCCTTCACCAGGTGGGTGACGCACCGGTCGAGCGCCCCCTGATGGTGGGCGGCGAGCGCGGCCAGCGCGTTGAGGTGCCCGTGCAGGTAGGGCTCGGCGAGGTCCCGTACGGCGGCGGACGCCTCCTCGATGGCCCGGGTGTATTCGGCGGTGCGCCCGAGATTGATCAACGCGGAGAGGCGCTGCACGAGCGCGTCGGCCCGGGCGTACTGGTCGTCCGTGCTGCGGATCACGCCGTCGAGCAGGAGGCACGACTCGGCGGAGCGACTCACCTCCTGCAGGGCGCGTGCCCGTGTCAGGACGTCAACCTGGTCGTTGACCCGGTTGAGCCACCCCACCCGCGACCTCCCTGTCGGTGTGTGCACACGGAGGCACCAACTCGTGGCGCGGGTCCGCGACGCTTCATGATTATGTCGTGACCTCCCGTCCGCAACACCCGTCCGAAGGGTCAGAACGCCTCAGGCCCACGGTGGCGGTGGCCCGCGCCGCCCGCGTCCTCGCCGCGGCGGGGATCGATGCCCCCCGCGCCGAGGCCGAGCTGCTCGCCGCGCACGTGCTGGGCGTGCCCCGGGGACGGCTGGCGCTGGCCGACGGCCTCGCCCCCGACCAGCTCGACCGGTACGACGCCCTGGTCGCCCGGCGGGCCACCCGCGAGCCGCTCCAGCACCTCACCGGCACGGCCGCCTTCCGACACCTGGAGCTGGCGGTCGGCCCCGGCGTCTTCGTGCCCCGCCCGGAAACGGAGCTGCTCGCCGGCTGGGGCGTCGACCAGGCCCGGCTACGGTCCGGCGGCGGAGGGTCGTCGGGCCCAGGCGGGTCGGCGGTCCCGGGCGGGTCGGCGGCCAGCGGCGCCGCGCCGGCCGGCGCGCCCGCGACCGCCGGCAGCCCGCTGGTCGTCGACCTGTGCAGCGGGTCGGGGGCGATCGCCCTCGCCGTGGCCCAGGAGACGCCCGCCGCCCGGGTGGTGGCCGTGGAGCGGTCCCCGGCGGCGCTGGCGTGGCTGCGGCGCAACGCGGCCGACCGGGCCGCCGCCGGGGATCGCCCGGTGGAGGTGGTGGCCGCCGACGTCACCGACCCGGGCCTGCTGGGCGGCCTTGAGGGGCGGGTGGACGTGCTGCTGTGCAACCCGCCGTACGTGCCGAGGGCGGTCGAGGTGCCCCCGGAGGTGGCGGCGCACGACCCGGACGAGGCGGTCTTCGGCGGGGCGGACGGGCTGGACGTGATCCGGCCGGTGCTGGCCCGGGCCGCGCTGCTGCTCCGCCCCGGCGGGGTGCTCGGCGTCGAGCACGACGACACGCACGGCGCGGCGGTGCCCGCGCTGCTGGCCGCCGACGGCCGGTACGAGGTGGTCGAGGAGCACCGGGACCTGGCCGGGCGGCCCCGGTTCACCACCGCCCGCCGCCGGCTGCCGGCCGCCGCCCGGTGACCGCCCGCCGCCGGTTGCCGGCCCGCCCGTCGGTGACCGCGCGCCGTCGGTGACCGGCCGCCCGCCGCGCCTCGCGGAGGCGGTCGCATCCGGACCTGTGGGACCCGTTCACGCCGACGACGCCGACCGGGCCGGGGCGTGGCAGACTGACTTCTCGTGATGCTCTACGACTGTCGGTCGCTCGCCGACCGGGACCGCGGCATCGCCGCTGCCATCGAGGCCGTCAAGAACGGCGAGCTGGTCGTCCTGCCGACGGACACGGTCTACGGGATCGGCGCGGACGCCTTCACCCCGTACGCGGTGCGGGCGCTCTCGGACGCCAAGGGCGGCACCCGGCAGGCGCCCCCGGTGCTGATCGGGTCCCGGCACACCCTCGACGGCCTGGTCTTCACGCTGCCCCGGTCGGCCCGCGACCTGGTCGAGGCGTTCTGGCCGGGCGCGCTCACGATCATCGTGGAGCACTCGCCGAGCCTGTCGTGGGACCTCGGCGACGAGACGGGCAGCGGCACGGTCGCGGTGCGGATGCCGCTGCACCCGGTGGCCCTGGAGGTGCTGCGGGAGACCGGCCCGATGGCGGTGGCGTCGGCCAACAAGGTGGGCCAGCCGGCTGCGGTGACCGCCGAGGCGGCCCGGGAACAGCTCGGTTACACGGTGCGGGCCTACCTGGAGGCGGGGGCGTGTCCCGACCCGGTGCCGAGCACCATCGTCGACCTCACCGGCGAGACGCCGACGCTGGTGCGCGCCGGGGCGATCCCGGTCGAGCAACTGCGCGACGTCGTGCCGGACCTCGTCGAGAGCCGGGTGGGCTGAGTGCCGCCGTTCACCGTCCTGCACGTCTGCATGGGGAACATCTGCCGCTCGCCGATGGCGGAGCGGCTGCTGGCGCTGGCCGTCCGCGAGCGGCTGGCGCGGCGCGGCGTCGACCCGGCCGACGCCGACGCGCTGCTGCACAGCCACAGCGCCGGCACCGGGGGGTGGCACGCGGGCGAGGAGATGAACCCGCCGGCCGCCCGCCAGCTGACCGCCCGGGGCGGCGACGTGGCCGGCTTCGCCGCCCGCAAGCTGCGCTCCGATCTCATCGACGCGGCCGACCTGGTGCTCACGGCCACCGCAGACCAGCAGGAGTACGTGGTGGCGCTGCGCCCCGACGCCGCGCCCCGCACGTTCGTGCTCGGCGAGTTCGGCCGGCTGCTGGCGGCCGTGGACGCCGCCGGGCTGCCTCCGGCCGACGCCACCGGCGACGCCGTGTACGCCCGGGGGGTGGCCCTGGTCGCCGCCGTGCACGCCGCCCGGGAGGGCGCGGCCCCGCTGCACACCGACGACCTCGACGACCCGTGGGGGCGCGGCGACCAGTGCTTCAGCCGGGTCGCCGACGAGATCGAGGAGACCGTTCACCCGCTGGCCGCCGCGCTGCTGCCCTGAGCCGGCTGCGGGGGACTGACCCGCCGGCTACCCTGAGCCGGCTGCGGAGGGCTGACCCGCCGGCTGCCCCGAGCGACTGTGGGGGAGTCCGCCGCGCTGGGCCCGGGGCCCGGCGGCGTGCCCCTCCCCGGGAGCCGGCGGCGCGCGTCGCGTGTCTTTCTCGCGAATTTCGTACCCCTTTGGGGAAAAGCGGCGGGGTTAGCCGCCGTCCGGGTCATTCTGAACGGGTCCGTACCTGACCGGCTCCTGCGGGGAGAGCTGATGATCCGGGCCCGTCGTCTCCACAAGCTCATGACCATCGTGCTGGCCGGCGTGCTCGCCGGGCTGGCGCTCGCCGTGGCGGCGCTGCCGGCCGCCCTGGTCTTCGGGATCGGCATCCGGGGCATCACCGAGCCGTGGTCGGAGCTGCCGGCGTCGCTGCTCACGCCGCCCACGGCGCAACGGTCCACCCTCTACGCCAACGACGGCCGCACCCTGATCACGTCCTTCTACACCGAGGACCGCGTCGACGTGCCGCTGGCCCAGGTGGCGCCGGCGATGCGCCAGGCCGTCGTCGCCGCCGAGGACGTGCGCTTCTACGAGCACAAGGGCGTGGACCCGCGCGGCGTCGTCCGGGCGTTCACCGCCAACCGCCGCGACGGCGCGCCCCGGCAGGGCGCGTCGACCCTGACCATGCAGTACGTGCGCAACGTGCTTGCCGGCGACCCCGCCCTCACCGAGGAGCAGCGGGCCAAGGCCACCGAGGTCACCCTCACCCGCAAGGTCAAGGAGATGCGGTACGCCCTGGCGGTGGAGCGCGAGCTGAGCAAGGACCAGATCCTCGCCGGCTACCTCAACATCGCCTACTTCGGCGCCGGAGCCTACGGGGTGGGGGCCGCCAGCAAGCGCTACTTCTCGAAGTCACCGGCGAAGCTCACCCTGGCCGAGTCGGCCCTGCTGGCCGGCCTGGTCCGCTCGCCGGACACCGACGACCCGATCAACGGCGACGCCGACGCGGCGCTGGCCCGCCGGGCGTACGTGCTGGACCGGATGGTCGAGACCGGCCAGGTCGCGCCCGAGGCGGCCGAGGCGGCGAAGGCCGAGCCGCTCAAGCTGAAGCCCAGCGCCACGCCGAACGACTGCACGGCAGTCCCGCAGGAGCACAACGACTGGGGCTTCTTCTGCGACTGGTTCACCCGCTGGTGGGGCGAGCAGCCGGCGTTCGGCGCCACCGCCGACGAGCGGCAGCGCACCCTGCGCCGGGGCGGTTTCCGGATCGTCACCTCGCTCGACCCGGCCGTGCAGCGGACCGCCACCGAGCAGGTGCTCGGCGTCTACGACGTCGACGACCCCCGCGCCGCGCCGACCGCCGTGGTGCAGCCCGGCACCGGCCGGGTGCTCGCCCTCGCGGTGAACCGCAACTACAGCGTCGAGGAGAACCCGCAAGGGTGGCGCAACCGGCCGAACACCGTCAACCAGCTCGTCGCCGGGGGCGGGGCCATCACCGGTTACCAGGCCGGGTCGACGTTCAAGATCTTCGCGGTGCTTGCGGCGCTGGAGGCGGGCCTGCCGCTGGACACCCTGTTCGACGCGCCGTCCCGCATCGTCACCCGCTTCCCGGTGACCGGCGGCACCGCCGACTGCCGGGGCCGCTGGTGCCCGGTCAACGCCGACCCGCTCGGGATGGACGGCTACCGGACCATGTGGGACGCGTTCGGCCGGTCGGTGAACACCTACTTCGCCTGGCTCACCGAGCGGGTCGGCGCGGACCGGGTGGTGGAGATGGCCGAACGGCTCGGCATCCGGCTGCGCGCCGAGCCCGACGCCAGGATGGCCCGCTACGGCGCGCGGGACTGGGGCCCGTTCACGCTGGGCGTCGCCGCGACCACCCCGCTCGACCTCGCCGGGGCGTACGCGGCGGTGGCCGCCGAGGGGATGTGGTGCGCGCCCACGCCGGTGGTGCGGATCCTTGACGCCGCCGGGCGGGAGGTCGCCGCCGGACGCCCGGACTGCCGGCAGGTGCTCGACACGGACGTGGCCCGGGGCGCGGCCGACGCGGCCCGGTGCCCGGTCGGCGACCAGTCGATGTACGGCGGCTGCGCCGGCGGCACCGCCCCGGACCTGCGCGCCCGGCTGGGTCGGCCGGTGGCCGGCAAGACCGGCAGCTCGGAGGGGAACGGCACGGAGACCGTCGTCGCGTTCACGCCGCAGCTCGCCGTCGCCTCGATCGCCGCGAACCCGGACGATCCCCGCGACGCGGTCGGCCGGGCGGTCCAGGCCCAACTGGTCGACGTGGTGGGGCGCATCCTCTACGACACCCTCCAGGGCCAGCCGGTGCGTGACTTCGTCCCACCGAGCGAGTCGGTGGCCCGACACGCCACGGCCCCCCGCGCCGGCAACTGACCGTGGCTCATGAACCGAGGAAATGGGGGGTCTTGGAAACAACGGGCCCCTCAAGGGGCCGAAATCCTCCAAGATCTGCCCGACCTCCGCGCCCGGCTCCGGGGCGCGCGGCGCTGCGACGACGCGTGGGGGGTGATGTCGTGTTCGACTCAGCTTCGTAGGGCGCGCGAAGGGTCGTCGGCCGCCGACGGGAGGGCTTCCGCGCCTCGGGCGATGTTCCTCGCCATGCCGCCGAAGACGATCGCGTGGAACGGGAACACCGCGCCCCAGTAGGCGTGCCCGGGCAGGCCCCTCGGCAGGAAGACCGCGCGCTGGACGTACCGGCTGGTGCCGTCCCCGGTCGGCTCGGCGCGCATCTCCAGCCAGGCCCGGCCGGGCAGCCGCATCTCGGCGCGCAGCCGCAGCAGTTCGCCCGGGACGATCTCCTCGACCCGCCAGAAGTCCAGCGCCTCGCCGACGCGCAGCCGGTGCGGGTCGCGCCGGCCCCGGCGCAGCCCCACCCCGCCGGCCAGCCGGTCCAGCCAGCCGCGTACCGCCCAGGCCAGCGGGAACGAATACCACCCGTTCTCGCCGCCGACGCCCTCGATCACCCGCCACAGCGCGTCGGCCGGGGCGCGCACGGCCCGCTCCCGCACGTCCGTGTACGCCGTGCCGCCGGACCACTTCGGGTCGCTGGGCAGCGGCTCGGCTGGGGCGTCCGGCCCGCTGGCGGTGGACCAGCGGGTCTCCACCTGCGCGTCGCGGACCCGCGCGAGCGCCAGCTCGACCGCCCGGTCGAAGCCGGTCAGCCCGCCGGGCGGGTCCGGCACGTACGCCGCGATGTCGTGCTCGTGGGCGACCGCCTCGTGGACCAGGCTCTCCACCAGCGGCCGGGCGATCGCGTTGGGCACGGGGGTGATCAGGCCGACCCAGTGCGACGACAGCGACGGGGTCAGCGGCCGGACCGGCAGGATGAGCCGCCGGCGCAGCCCGGCCACCCGGGCGTAGCGCTGCATCATGTCGCCGAAGGTGAGCACGTCGGGGCCGCCGATGTCGAACGTCCGGTTGACCTGCGGCGGCAGGGCGGCGCAGCCGACCAGGTAGTGCAGCACGTCCCGCACGGCGATCGGCTGGATCCGGTTGCGCACCCAGCGCGGCGTGACCATGGCGGGCAGCCGCTCGGTGAGGTGGCGCAGCATCTCGAACGACGCCGAGCCGGACCCGATGATGATCGCCGCCCGGAGCACCGCCGTGGGCACCCCGCTGTCGAGCAGGATCCGGCCGACCTCGGCCCGGGACCGCAGGTGCGCCGACGGGAGGCCGTCGTCGCCCTTCGGCTCGGGGCCGCCGAGGTAGACGATCCGGCGTACGCCCGCGGCGCGCGCCGCGTCGGCGAAGGCGACCGCGGCCTCCCGGTCGGCGGCCTCGAAGCCGGCCTGCCCGAGCGAGTGCACCAGGTAGTAGGCGACGTCCACGTCCGCGAACGCGGCCGGCAGGGTCTCCGGCTTGCGCAGGTCGCCCTCGGCGATCTCGGCCCGCTCCGCCCACGGCACGTCGCGCAGCCGACCGGCGTGCCGGGCCAGGCAGCGCACCTGGTGCCCCTCGGCGAGCAGCAGGGGCGCGAGCCGCCCGCCGATGTACCCGGTCGCGCCGGTGACGAGGCATCTCACGGCCTCCAGTGTGCGGCTCCGTAGACTCGTTCGCTGTGGAGAACGCGAGGAGCACCTTCCGGGGGCCGGAGTGCTCCCGTGGCTGAGCCCGGGGTGGCCGCGGAGCCGGCGGCCGACGACCGGGGCTGGCGGCTGCGCCACCTGCCGGTGCTGCTGGCCGTCTCGGCCGCGGTGGCGGCGCTGGGCACGGCGGCCGGCGGCGTCCTCGGCGGGGCCGACGCGGCGCTCGGCGTGGCGGTCGGTGTCGCGGTCACGATGGCCAGCTACGTCCTCACCACCGTGGTCCTGGCCTGGGCGGACGCGCGTAACCCGCAGCTCGTGCTGCCGTTCGGGGTGGGCCTGTACGTCGCGAAGTTCACCCTCCTGGGTGGCGTGATGGTGGCGGTCGCCTCGACGGGCTGGGCGGGCGTGGTCCCGCTCTGCCTGGGCATCGCCGTCGGCGTGGTCGTCTGGACCGGCGCGCACATCTGGTGGATCAGCACGGTGCACGCGCGCCGGAGCAGGGGCTGAGGTTCCAGCGTCCCACGTTTCGGTACGACGCGCGATTGTGTCCGACACCGGTCGTTCATTCGGTGGCGCAAGGGGAGTAGCGTGCCCACAGACGACGCGCCCGCCCGACGCCCACACAACCACGGTTGTGCGGGGGGTGAGGCACAGCCTCGTTTTCCCGACTGATATCGTTCGCCCCGTCATGGCTGGTGACCAAAACCCCCGACCCAGCGGCGGCCCGGACGACATTCCGACCGGTGCCGGCCAGGGTTGGACCGCGCTCTCGTACCTCATCGGGGGCATGCTCGTCTGGGGTTTCATCGGCTGGCTGGTCGACCAGTGGCTCGACACCGGCGGCATCGCCACCGGGATCGGCGTCGTGCTCGGCATGGCCGGGGGGATCATCCTGGTCGTCCGCCGACTCGGCACGCCTACTTAGGAAGGGACGCGGTGTTCGGACAGGCGAACGTCCTGGCAGCGGGCCAGGCGGCATTCCCACCCAGCGTGGAGGACTTCTACCTGCCCAGCATCCTGCCCTGGGGTGCGCACGACTCCTACTGGTTCACCAAGATCACGGCCATGGTCTGGATCGCCGTCGGCGTCCTGATCATCTTCTTCCTGGCGACCTACCGGAAGCCACAGCTGGTGCCGACGAAGAAGCAGTGGCTCGCCGAGTCCATCTACGGCTTCGTGCGCAACAACATCGCCGTCGAGATGATCGGGCACGCGGGGGTGCGGTTCGCGCCGTACTTCACGACGCTGTTCTGCTTCATCCTGCTGACCAACTTCTTCGCGATCGTGCCGCTGTTCCAGATCTCGCCGAACTCGCACATCGCCTTCCCGGCCTTCCTCGCCGTGATCAGCTACGTGATGTTCATCTGGGTGGGCATCCGGCACCACGGTTTCGGCAAGTTCGTCAAGAACTCCCTGATCCCGCCGGCACCGTGGTACATCCTGCCGCTGCTGATCCCGATCGAGTTCTTCTCGACCTTCCTGGTCCGGCCGTTCTCGCTGGCCGTCCGTCTCTTCGCGAACATGTTCGCCGGCCACATGCTCCTGCTGGTCTTCACGCTCGGCGGGTTCGCGATGCTCAGCGCCAACGCCTGGCTGGCCCCGGTCTCGGTGCTCTCGTGGGTGATGACCATCGCGCTCACCTTCCTCGAGTTCCTGGTCATCTGCCTGCAGGCATACGTCTTCACGGTGCTCACCGCCAGCTACGTGCAGGGCGCGCTCGCCGACGAGCACTGATCAACCTCGTACCACCCGTTGTCGTCCCGCGTGAGAGTCACGCGTGATAACCAGGAGGAACCCACTAATGGACTTCATCGCCGCGGTAGAGGGCAGCACCGCCGCCATCGGCTACGGTCTCGCGGCCATCGGCCCGGGCATCGGTGTCGGCCTGGTCTTCGCCGCCTACATCCAGTCGACCGCCCGGCAGCCGGAGTCGTCCCGGATGACCCTGCCGTACGTCTGGATCGGCTTCGCCGTCATCGAGGCGCTCGCGCTGCTCGGCATCGCCTTCGGCTTCATCTGGCAGGGCCAGCTCTAAACCCGCCCCCCTTTGACCGGGAGGTCTCCCATGTACCTGCTCGCCGCAGAGGGTGGTGAGTCGACGCACAACCCGATCATCCCGATCTGGCAGGAGATCGTGGTCGGTGGCATCGCCTTCATCCTGCTCTGCATCGTGCTGATGAAGTTCGTCTTCCCGCGCATGGAGCAGACGTTCCAGGCCCGGGTCGACGCGATCGAGGGTGGCATCAAGCGTGCCGAGGCCGCCCAGGCCGAGGCCAACCAGCTCCTTGAGCAATACCGTGCGCAGCTCGCCGAGGCGCGCACCGACGCCGCGAAGATCCGGGACGACGCCCGGGCCGACGCGGAGGGCATCCGGCAGGACATCCTCGCCAAGGCGCGGGAGGAGTCCGACCGCATCATCGCCGCCGGCAAGGAGCAGCTCGCCGCCGAGCGGGCCACCATCGTGCGCGAGCTGCGCACGGAGGTCGGCACGATCGCGGTCGACCTGGCCAGCAAGATCGTCGGTGAGTCGCTGGCCGACGAGGCCCGCCGCAAGGGCACCGTCGACCGCTTCCTCAGCGACCTCGAGAGCGCGGGGGCCCGCTGATGCAGGCCGCCAGCCGGGAGTCGTACCAGGCCGCGACCGAGCGCCTGGCGGCGTACGCGCGGGGTGCGGAGCCGTCGGCGGTGGCCGCCACCGCCGACGACCTGCTCGCCGTCGCCGGCCTGCTGCGGCGCGAGCCGCGGCTGCGCCGGGCGCTGTCCGACCCGGCCCGGCCGGGCGCGGACCGCGCCGGGTTGCTGGGGGACATGCTCCGGGGCAAGGTCGGCGCGGACGCGCTCGACCTGCTCACCGGGCTGGTCTCCGGCCGGTGGTCGGCGCCGTCGGAGCTGCTCGACGGTGTCGAGCGTCTCGGCGTGGAGGCGCTGCTGGCCAGCGCCGACGCGGCCGGTGACCTGGGCGAGGTCGAGGACGAGCTGTTCCGCTTCGGTCAGGTGGTCGCCGGCCAGCCCGCGCTGTCGGCGGCGCTGTCCGACCCGGTCGGCCCGGCCGAGCGGCGGGCCGAGCTGGCCCGCGAGCTGCTCGCCGGCAAGGCCCGCCCGGTCACCGTCCGCCTCGTCGAGGTGGCGCTGAACGGGTTTGGCGGGCGCTCCTTCACCGGCTCGCTGACCCGGCTGGTCGAGCTGACCGCCGACCGGCGGGACCGGCAGGTCGCGTACGTGACCGTGGCGGCCCCGTTGAGCGACGAGGACGAGCGCCGGCTCGGTGCCCGCCTCTCCGCGATGTACGGTCGGGAGGTCTCCGTCAAGCAGACGGTCGACCCCTCGGTCCTCGGCGGCGTCAGCGTCCGGGTCGGGTCCGACCTGTACGACGGCACCGTCCTGCGCCGCCTCAACGAGACCCGCAACGCGCTCGCGAAGCGCTGACCGGCGTCCCGCTGGCACACCGCGAACGCCTGGATTGACAGACGCCATTCGGACCGGTCGGTACTAGGTATCCCCGGGCCCCTGATACTTAAGGAAGCAGAGGATGGCCGAGCTGACCATCTCGACGGAGGAGATCCGCGGCGCCCTGGAGCGCTACGTCTCCTCCTACTCGCCCGACGTCTCCCGCGAGGAGGTCGGCACCGTCGCCGACACCGGCGACGGCATCGCCCACGTCGAGGGCCTGCCCTCGACCATGACCAACGAGCTCCTGGAGTTCGAGGACGGCACGCTCGGCGTGGCGCTGAATCTCGACGTCCGGGAGATCGGCGTCGTCGTTCTCGGTGACTCCGCCAAGCTCGAAGAGGGCCAGCGCGTCAAGCGCACCGGCCGGGTGCTCTCGGTGCCGGTCGGCGACGCCTTCCTCGGCCGCGTGGTCAACGCGCTCGGCCAGCCGATCGACGGCCTCGGTGACATCGCCAACGAGGGCTTCCGCGAGCTGGAGCTCCAGGCCCCGAACGTGATGGCCCGGCAGTCCGTGGACGAGCCGCTGCAGACCGGTATCAAGGCGGTCGACGCCATGACCCCGATCGGCCGGGGCCAGCGGCAGCTGATCATCGGCGACCGCAAGACCGGCAAGACCACGGTCGCCCTGGACACCATCCTCAACCAGCGGGACAACTGGCGCTCCGGCGACCCGAAGAAGCAGGTCCGCTGCATCTACGTCGCCATCGGCCAGAAGGCCTCCACGATCGCCTCGATCAAGGGCATCCTGGAGGAGGCGGGCGCGATGGAGTACACCACCATCGTGGCCTCCCCGGCGTCCGACCCGGCCGGCTTCAAGTACCTCGCGCCCTACACCGGCTCGTCCATCGGGCAGCACTGGATGTACGGCGGCAAGCACGTCCTCATCGTCTTCGACGACCTGAGCAAGCAGGCCGAGGCGTACCGCGCCGTGTCGTTGCTGCTGCGCCGCCCGCCGGGCCGCGAGGCGTACCCGGGTGACGTCTTCTACCTGCACTCCCGCCTGCTGGAGCGCTGCGCGAAGCTCTCCGACGAGCTGGGCGGCGGCTCGATGACCGGCCTGCCGATCATCGAGACGAAGGCCAACGACATCTCGGCCTTCATCCCGACCAACGTCATCTCCATCACCGACGGCCAGATCTTCCTGGAGACGGACCTGTTCAACCAGGGCGTCCGGCCGGCCATCAACGTCGGCACCTCGGTCTCCCGGGTCGGCGGCGCCGCCCAGGTGAAGCCGATGAAGAAGGTCGCCGGCTCGCTGCGGCTCAACCTCGCCCAGTTCCGTGAGCTGGAGGCGTTCGCCGCCTTCGCCTCCGACCTGGACAAGGCCTCCCGCGCCCAGCTGGAGCGCGGCTCCCGCCTGGTCGAGCTGCTCAAGCAGCCGAACTACTCGCCGTTCCCGGTGCAGGAGCAGGTCGTCTCCGTCTGGGCCGGCACCGAGGGCAAGCTCGACGACATCCCCGTCGGCGAGGTCCGCCGGTTCGAGTCCGAGTTCCTCCAGTACCTGCGGCACAAGCACGAGGGCACCCTCGCGGCGATCGCCGACAACAAGTGGGACGACGAGGTGATCTCCTCCCTCGACCAGGCCATCGTGAGCTTCAAGCAGACGTTCCTGGGCAAGGAGGACGAGCCCCGGATCAACGAGGCCCCGGCCGCCCCGCTGGAGGGCGACGTGGACCGCGAGACGGTGACCCGCTACCGCGACAACGCCG
Source organism: Micromonospora carbonacea (assembly GCF_014205165.1). Classification (NCBI taxonomy): domain Bacteria; kingdom Bacillati; phylum Actinomycetota; class Actinomycetes; order Micromonosporales; family Micromonosporaceae; genus Micromonospora; species Micromonospora carbonacea. The sequence continues at coordinate 877,287 of NZ_JACHMZ010000001.1, forward strand.
AGAAGCAGTAGGGCTGACTCATGGCGGCCCAGGTACGCGTTCTTCGTCAACGGATCCGCTCGGCGAAGGGGATGAAGAAGATCACCAAGGCGATGGAGCTCGTGGCGACGAGCCGGATCGCCAAGGCCCAGGCCCGGGTGGAGGCGTCCCTGCCGTACGCCCAGGCCATCACCGGCGTGCTCACCGCGCTGGCGTCCAACGCCCGGATCGACCACCCGCTGCTCACCCCGCGCGAGCGGGTGCGGCGGGCGGGCGTCCTGCTGGTGACCGCCGACCGGGGCCTGGCCGGCGGTTACAGCTCCAACGCGATCAAGACGGCGGAGTCGCTGATCGCCCGGCTGCGCGCCGAGGGCAAGGAGCCCGTGCTCTACGTCATCGGGCGCAAGGGCGTCGGGTTCTACCGGTTCCGCGACCGGCCGATCGAGGCGAACTGGACGGGCTTCTCGGAGCAGCCGACGTTCGCCGACGCCCGCGAGGTCGGTGAGACGCTGATCAAGGCGTTCACCGCCGGCGCGGACGACACCGACGGCTCCGCCGGGCCGGACGGGGTGCTCGGGGTCGACGAGCTGCACATCGTCTACACCGAGTTCCACTCCCTGATGACCCAGACCCCGGTCACGAAGGTCATCGGCCCGATGCAGGTCGAGGACCGGCCCAAGTCCGAGGGCCTGCTCCCGGCGTACGAGTTCGAGCCGGAGGCGGAGGCGCTGCTCGACGCGCTCCTGCCGAAGTACATCAACACGCGGATCTACGCGGCGTTGCTGGAGTCGGCGGCGAGCGAGTCGGCGTCGCGTCGGCGGGCGATGAAGAGCGCCACCGACAACGCCGAAGAGATGATCGAGAAGTACACGCGTGAGATGAACTCGGCCCGCCAGGCCGGGATCACCCAGGAGATCAGCGAGATCGTCGGCGGCGCGAACGCGCTCGCCGCGTCGGGAAGTGAAGTGTGATGACTGCCCCAGTAGAGACCAAGACGGCCACCGGTCGGGTGGTCCGGGTCATCGGCCCGGTCGTCGACGCCGAGTTCCCGCGCGACGCCATGCCGCCCCTGTTCAACGCCCTGAACGTCCAGGTGAGCCTCTCCGGCGGCGAGAAGACGCTGACCCTGGAGGTCGCCCAGCACCTGGGCGACAACCTGATCCGCGCCATCTCGATGCAGCCGACCGACGGCCTGGTGCGCGGCGCCGAGGTGCGCGACACCGGCTCGCCGATCACCGTGCCGGTGGGCGACACCGTCAAGGGCCACGTGTTCAACGCCATCGGCGAGTGCCTCAACCTCACCGAGGGCGAGACGCTCAGCCCCGACGACCACTGGGGCATCCACCGCAAGGCCCCGGCCTTCGCGGACCTGGAGCCGAAGACCGAGATGCTGGAGACCGGCATCAAGGTCATCGACCTGCTCGCCCCGTACGTCAAGGGCGGCAAGATCGGCCTGTTCGGCGGCGCGGGCGTGGGCAAGACGGTGCTCATCCAGGAGATGATCACCCGGGTGGCGCGGAACTTCGGTGGCACGTCGGTCTTCGCCGGCGTGGGTGAGCGCACCCGTGAGGGCAACGACCTCATCGCCGAGATGACCGAGTCCGGCGTCATCGACAAGACCGCGCTGGTCTACGGCCAGATGGACGAGCCGCCGGGCACCCGGCTGCGCGTCGCCCTGTCCGCGCTGACCATGGCGGAGTACTTCCGCGACGTGAAGAAGCAGGAGGTGCTGCTCTTCATCGACAACATCTTCCGCTTCACCCAGGCCGGTTCCGAGGTGTCCACCCTGCTCGGCCGGATGCCGAGCGCCGTGGGTTACCAACCGACCCTGGCCGACGAGATGGGCGAGCTCCAGGAGCGGATCACCTCCGTCCGGGGCCAGGCCATCACCTCGCTCCAGGCGATCTACGTGCCGGCGGACGACTACACCGACCCCGCCCCGGCCACCACGTTCGCCCACCTCGACGCGACCACCAACCTGGAGCGGTCGATCTCCGACAAGGGCATCTACCCGGCCGTGGACCCGCTGGCGTCCTCGTCCCGGATCCTCGCCCCGGAGTTCGTCGGCGCCGAGCACTTCGCGGTGGCCACCGAGGTCAAGCGGATCCTGCAGAAGTACAAGGACCTGCAGGACATCATCGCCATCCTCGGCATCGAGGAGCTCTCCGAGGAAGACAAGATCACCGTGCAGCGCGCGCGGCGCATCGAGCGCTTCCTGTCGCAGAACACCTACGCCGCTGAGCAGTTCACCGGCGTGCCGGGCTCGACGGTCCCGATCGCCGAGACCATCGAGGCGTTCAAGAAGATCAGCGAGGGTGAGTACGACCACTTCCCCGAGCAGGCCTTCTTCATGTGCGGTGGCCTGGAGGACCTGGAGCGCAAGGCCGCGGAGCTGATGAAGAGCTAGACGCACGTCACACTGTCGAGGGCCGTCCCGGAAACATCCGGGGCGGCCCTCGTTCATCTACAGGCCCTATGATCTCCGCTGTCCGGTCGCTGATCGGCGGCTCGGCCGAACGCGAGGTACCGTCGACTCACGCCGTCCCCCGGACGAGTGAACATCGTTGCAACTTTTCGGCTGCGTGCGCCCGTCTCCACTTCGTGGGCGTGACGAACGGAGATGCTCGTGGGTAAGGGCGGCAGGAAGAAACCGTCGGCGTGGTCCCGGGTGCCCCGCTGGGCGCGGGTGTGCACGATCTTCGGTTCCGTGCTCATGCTGCTCAGCGGCGCGGTGCTGGTCGGCTACGAGGCGCTGATGGCCCGCTACGAGGGCGCGGTGGGCAAGGGCGACCTGTTCGGCGACCAGGCCGCCGGCGCCCAGGAGCGCAAGAGCGACATCAAGGGCCCGCTCAACATCCTGCTGGTCGGCATCGACCCGCGCGACGCGAAGACCCCGCCGCTGGCCGACTCGATCATGGTCCTGCACATCCCGAGCGAGTTGGACCGGGCCTACCTCTTCTCGCTGCCCCGGGACCTGCGGGTCGAGATCCCGAGGTTCAGCAAGGCGGACTTCAACGGCGGCACCGACAAGCTCAACGCCGCCATGTCGTACGGCAGCCGGGTGCCGGGGCAGAATCCCGACGCGGCCCGGGGCTTCGAGCTGCTGGCCAAGACCGTGCAGCAGGTGACCGGCATCGACCGCTTCGACGCGGGTGCGATCATCAACTTCACCGGCTTCCAGAAGATCGTCGACGCGATGGGCGGCGTCGACATGTACATCGAGCGCGAGGTGCGCTCCGAGCACCGCGAGCCGAGCGGCGTGCACCGCAAGGGCAACCCGAACGGCGAGGGCTACATCGGCCCGCAGGCGGTCTACAAGAAGGGCAACCAGCACCTCAGCGGCTGGCAGGCGCTGGACTACGTCCGGCAGCGGTACCCGAAGAACGGCGTCCCCGACGCCGACTACGGCCGGCAGCGGCACCAGCAGCAGTTCATCAAGGCGATGGTCGACCAGGCGTTCAGCGCCGACGTGGTGACCAACCCGATCAAGCTGGACAAGGTGATCCGGGCCGCCGGGCAGTCGCTGATCTTCAACGGCCGGGGCAACAGCGTGGTCGACTTCGCGATCGCGCTCAAGGACATCCGCTCGAACAACGTCGAGCTGATCAAGCTGCCGGGGGAGAACATCGGCACCGGGTCGGCGTACCGGGGGGAGCGGCTGCGGCCCGAGGCGGAGGACTTCTTCACCGCCCTGGAGAAGGAACAGCTCGACGCCTTCCTGCTGGAGCACCCGGACTTCCGGAACAAGACGAAGTAGCGTTTCCCCGGGCCGAACGGAGCGCTCCTCAGGCGCGGGTGGCGCAGCTTACGCCACCCGCGTTGGGGGCCCGCGACGGGCGCGACTAGACTTTCGGCAATCCGCCGCCGCAGCAAGGAGACAGCGTGGCACAGCAGCTTCACGTCGAGCTCGTAGCCGTCGAGGAGAAGGTCTGGTCCGGCGAGGCCGAGATGGTCGTCGCCCGCACGACCGAGGGTGAGCTGGGTGTGCTGCCGGGGCACGCGCCCCTGCTGGGGCAGCTCGCCGAGCCCGGTCAGGTCCGCATCAAGCTTTCCGGCGGCGAGCAGGTCTCGTACGAGGTGGCCGGTGGCTTCCTCTCGGTGAGCCGCGAGGGCGTCACCGTGCTGGCCGAGAGCGCCACCCCGGTCACCGCCGCGCAGAGCCGCTGAGCCGCCCCGCCGATGGAGATCGTGGAAGGGATCGGAATCGGCGTCGCCGCGGTGCTCGTGGCCCTGTTCGTCCTCTTCCTCCGGCGCGCGCTGGTCACCCGCAGCGGTGGGATCATCCGGCTCAGCGTCCGGGTGACCACCGTGCTCGACGGGCGGGGCTGGTCGCCGGGTTTCGGCCGGTTCGCCGGTGACGAACTCCGGTGGTACCGGATGTTCAGTCTCGCCCTGCGCCCCAAGCGGGTGCTCTCCCGCAAGACGCTGGTCGTGGAGCGCCGCCGGCTGCCCGAGGGGCAGGAACGCCTCTCCATGCCCGCCGACTGGGTGATCCTGCGCTGTGCCAGTCGCCACGTGCCGGTGGAGATCGCCATGGCCCGCTCCACCGTCACGGGCTTCCTGTCCTGGCTAGAGGCCGCCCCGCCCGGGGCGGCCTCGCCGCGTCTGGCCCCCCAGGACTGGCCCGCCGCCTAACCCGTCCCGCCCCCCAAGCTTTCCGGCAAGCCCCCACCCCACCCCACCCCGCTCCGCCCGCCCCGCCCGCTCCCCCCGCCCCGTGCGCGATCTTGCACTTTGGGCCCCGGCGAACGGGGCAAAAGGCGCATCCCGAGGGCCGCAAGTGCAAGATCGCGGTGGTCGGGGGCGTGTCGGGGGCGGGGTGGGTTTCGGTTGGGCAGGGGCGGGGACTCTGCCGGCCCGAGGTGGGCGGGCCCAGCCGACCGGGTGGGCCCGCTGGTGAGCGGCTGGCCGCCCGATCATCCGAGGGGGAGACGGGTCAGCGTTGGCCGCCCGGGACCCATAGCACGTCGCCCGCCGGATTCGCCGTTCTTGACAGGATGAAGAGCAGATCGGAGAGCCGGTTGAGATACTTTGCCGGGAGGGTGCTGGTCCGGTCGGGGTCGTGCGCGACCAGTGCCCACGCCGCCCGCTCGGCCCGCCGGGCGATCGTCCGTGCCACGTGCAGCAGCGCCGCTCCCGCGGTGCCGCCGGGGAGGATGAAGGAGTCGAGCTTGCCCAGGCGTGCGTTGAACTCGTCGCACCATCCTTCGAGCCGCTCCACGTACTCCTCGGTGACCCGCAGCGGCGGATACTTCGGATCCGGCTCCACCGGCGTGGACAGGTCGGCGCCCACGTCGAACATGTCGTTCTGGATCGACCCGAGCACCGTCCGCAACTCGTCGTCGAGCTGGCCGAGGGCGAGCGCGACCCCGATCGCGGCGTTGCACTCGTCCACGTCCGCGTACGCGGCGATCCGCGGATCGGTCTTGGGCACCTGCTCGTTGTTGCTCAGCCTGGTCATGCCGGCGTCGCCGGCCTTGGTGTAGATGCGCGTGAGGTGGACGGCCATGACGCACAGCCTACGGATACCGGACCTGACGATCCCCGCCCGACCGGCCCCGGCGCGCCCCGCCGGGCTCGGCCCCGGCGACGCCGGCGACCCGGCGGTCAACGACGTCGACGTCATCCGCGTCGCCGGTGACGCCCGCCTCGCCGGCACGGTGCACGTGGTCGGGGCGAAGAACTCGGCCCTCAAGCTGATGGCCGCCGCGCTGCTCGCCCCCGGCCGCACCGTGATCACCAACGTCCCGCGCATCACCGACATCGCCATCATGGGCGAGGTGCTGCGCCGGCTGGGCTGCGGCGTCCGCTTCGACGCCGACGAGCCGGTCGATCCGATGGTGGCCCGGGGCGGCGTGGCCCGGTCCCGGTCGGTCGCCATCGACGTGCCCGAGTTGCCCGGCGCGGAGGCCGACTACGACCTCGTCCGTCGGCTGCGCGCGTCCATCTGCGTGCTGGGCCCGCTGCTGGCCCGCCGGGGGTACGTCCGGGTGGCCCACCCCGGCGGGGACGCCATCGGCTCCCGAGGGCTGGACATGCACGTCGCCGGGCTGACCCGGATGGGTGCGGACATCTCCGGCGAGCACGGCTTCGTCATCGCCGCCGCCCCGGACGGCCTGCACGGCGCGGACATCGTCCTCGACTTCCCCAGCGTCGGGGCCACCGAGAACCTGGTGATGGCCGCCGTGCTGGCCCAGGGCACGACGGTGATCGACAACGCGGCCCGGGAGCCGGAGATCGTCGACATCTGCTCGATGCTGATCCGGATGGGCGCGCGCATCGAGGGGGAGGGCACCTCCACCCTGCACATCGACGGGGTGCCCGAGCTGCGGCCGGTGCGGCACGCCACGGTGGGGGACCGGATCGTCGCCGGGACCTGGGCGTTCGCCGCCGCGATGACCCGGGGGGACGTCACCGTCACCGGCATCGACCCGGGCTTCCTGGAGGTCGCGCTGGACAAGCTGGTCTGCGCCGGCGGCCTGGTGGAGACCCGGGGCGACGCCTTCCGGGTACGGATGGACGAGCGGCCCACGTCCGTCGACGTGGTCACCCTGCCGTACCCGGGGTTCGCCACGGACCTGCTGCCGATGGCGATCGGCCTCGCGGCGGTGAGCGACGGCGCGTCCCTGATCACCGAGAACATCTTCGACGGCCGGTTCATGTTCGCCAACGAGATGATGCGGCTCGGCGCGGACATCAAGACCGACGGGCACCACGCCGTCGTGCGGGGCCGGGACCGGCTCTCCGGCGCGCCCGTGCGGGCCACCGACATCCGGGCCGGCGCGGGGCTGATCATCGCCGGGCTCTGCGCGGACGGGGTCACCGAGGTCTCCCACGTGCACCATGTCGACCGCGGCTACCCCGACTTCGTCGCCGACCTGCGGGCGCTCGGCGTGGAGGTCGAGCGGGGCAGCGTACCGGAGGAACCAGCCCTGGAGATCTGAGCGCGCGCGGGCGGGCCCGGCGCGCGCCGCGCGGCCCGTGCCCGGCGGCCCGTGCCCCGGCGCGGGTCGGGGGGCCTCGTCCCAGCCTGTGCACCGCGTGGCCCTGGCCTTAGCCTTCGTTCAGTCTCGCCGCTAGGGTGCTGACAGACACTCAATCAGGCGAGGGAGAAGCAGATGGCGGGTCGACTCGCGGTCGTCGGGGCCGGGCTGATGGGCTCGGGCATCGCCCAGGTGGCGGCGCAGGCGGGATGGCAGGTGACGCTGCGGGACCTGGACGACGCGGCCACCGGCCGCGGACTGGCCGGCATCCGGAAGTCGCTGGAGAAGTTCGCCGAGAAGGGCAAGATCGAGCCGGGCGAGGTGGACGCCGCGCTCGGCCGGATCACCCCGACGACCGACCTGGAGGCGGTGGCCGACGCGGACATCGTCGTCGAGGCGGTCTTCGAGCGGCTGGAGATCAAGCAGGAGGTCTTCCGGGCCCTGGACAAGCTCTGCAGGGCCGACGCGGTGCTCGCCACCAACACCTCCGCCATCCCGGTCACCCAGATCGCCGCCGTCACCGAGCGCCCCGAGTCGGTCGTCGGCACGCACTTCTTCTCGCCGGTGCCGATGATGAAGCTGTGCGAGCTGGTCCGGGGCTACAAGACCAGCGACGAGACCCTGGCCACCGCGAGGGCGTTCGCCGAGGAGATCGGCAAGACCGTCGTCGTGGTGAACCGGGACATCGCCGGCTTCGTCACCACCCGGCTGATCGCCGCGCTGGTCGTCGAGGCGGTCAAGCTGGTCGAGTCCGGCGTGGTGTCGGCCGAGGACCTGGACACCGCCTGCAAGCTCGGCTTCGGGCACGCGATGGGGCCGCTGGCGACCACCGACCTGACCGGCGTCGACGTGCTCATGCACGCCTCGAAGAACATCTACACCGACACGGCCGACGAGAAGTTCTTCCCGCCGGAGCTGCTCCAGCGGATGGTCACCGCCGGCGACCTGGGGCGCAAGACGGGCAAGGGCTTCTACACGTACTGACGGGCGCGGCGTGGCCCGCAGACGCACCCTGCGGGCCCTCCCGCCGCCCGTGCCCTGCGGGCCACGTCGCCGTCCACGCCCTGCGGCCCTCCCGCAGCCCGCTCCCGGGGACCCCGCCCGCCGCCGGTCGACGTCAGGGGCGGGCGAGGGCGGCGCCCAGCAGGGCGAAGGCGTCCGGGACGACCCGCCCCCAGTAGGTGAAGTCGTGCCGGCCGTCGGCGTACCCTTCCCGGACCGGGGGCTCGGGCAGGGCGCGGGCCAGCGCCTGCACGTCGTCCAGCAGCCCGTCCTGCCGGCCGCACCAGAGCCCGACCGGGGTGCCGCGCAGCCGGGCCGCGCCGGTGAAGACGGCGTCCCCGGCGTGTACGGCGGGGGAGAAGGCGGCCACCGCGCGCAGCCAGCCGGGGAAGGTCTCCGCGAGCAGCAGCGACCCGAAGCCGCCCATCGACCAGCCCCAGGCGGCGACCCGGGCGACGTCGAAGCCGCGCTCGGCGCACCAGGCCGGCACCTCCTCGCGCACCATCCGCTGTGGATCGTCGGCCCCCGACGGGCGCCAGGAGAGCCGGCCGCCGGTCGCCCCGGCGAGGACGAACGGCGGCGCGCCGCCGCGCACGGCGTCGGTGAGGAACCGGGCGAGACCGAAGCGCGCGTAGTCGCGCGGGGTGGCCGACGCGCCGTGCAACACCAGGCAGACCGGCAGCCCCCGCCCGTCGCCGTGGCCGGCGGGCACGGCCGTCCAGAAGTCGACGGTACGGCCCCGGGCCGCCGACTCCCGCCGGAGCAGCCGCTCGTCGCCGGCCGGGGCGTCCGGCAGCGCGGGGGCCGGCCCCGGGCGGGGGCGGATCAGCTCCCGGGCCGCCACGGCACCGCCCACGGCGAGCACCGCCGCGCCGGACGCGGCCACCAGCACCCCGCGCCGACTCAGTCGTGCCACCACCGGCACAGTCTCCCAGCCCCGCCCCGCAGCGGCTGCCCCGCGCCCGGCGCGGGTGGGGGCCGGCGGTGAGCGGGGTGCCCCGCTCTACCGGATGCGTTAACAGGGGGCCCTTCCTTGCGCCAGGTCAGCCGTCGCGCTTCGTGGTCCAGCGGAAGGTGGTCAGGCACAGGACCAGGCCGATCACGCACCACAGCCCCAGCACGAGGGCGACCCGGCCCAGCTCGAACGAGCCGCCCGGCTCCTGCGCGCCGAAGCCGTCGGGCAGGAAGACCGAGCGCAGGCCCTGGCACATCCACTTCAGCGGGAACAGCGCCGCCACCTGCTGCATCCAGGAGGGCAGGTTGGTGAAGACGAAGAAGACGCCGGAGATGAACTGGAGGACGAGGGCGACCGGGGTGACCACGGCCGAGCCGCTGCGCGCCGTGCGGGCCAGCGACGAGATCGCGATGCCGCACAGCGTGCACGCGGTGACCCCGAGGACGGAGACCCAGCCGAAGGTGAGCCACCTGCCGGCCGTGCCGGGCAGTTCCAGGTCGAACAGGGCGACCGAGACGGCGAGCAGCAGGGCGGTCTCGGCGACGCCGACCGCCACCACCATGATCACCTTGCCGGCGAACCACACCCACTTCGGCATCGGCGTGCCCCGGTAGCGCTTCAGCACCCCCCGGTCCCGCTCGATCGGGATCCAGATGCCCAGGTTCTGGAAGCTGACCGTCATCAGGCCGGTCGCGATCATGCCGGTGATGAAGTACTGCGTGTAGCTCACCCCGGGGGCGATCTCGTCGCTGAAGATGGCCGCGAAGATCAGGATCATGATGATCGGGAAGCCCATCGTGAACACGACGGACTCCCGGCTGCGCAGGAACTGGGTGATCTCCAGCCGGCCCTGGCGCAGGGCGAGCGTGCCCGCGCCCGGCCGGCGGGCGGGCGCGGCGGCGGTGGCCGGGGCCGCCGGCTTCGTCGTGGTCGTCATCGGTGTCCGATCATGGTCAGGTAGACGTCTTCCAGGGTCGGCCGGGTCACCGTGAGGCCGGGGACCTCACCGCCGTAGCGCGCGGCCAGCTCGGCGACCAGGGCCGTCGGCGTCGCGCTCTCCGCGCTCTCCGGCACCCCGTCGGGGGTACGCCAGGAGACCGTCGCCAGGGACTCCTGGCGGTTGCCTAGCAGCTTCGGCGGGGCCACCTCGATCACCCGTCCGGCGGCGATCACCCCGACCCGGTCGGCGAGCGCCTCGGCCTCGTCGAGGTAGTGGGTGGTCAGCACGATGGTGGTGCCGGCGGCGGCCAGGTCCCGGATCAGCTCCCAGAACTCGCGCCGCGCCTCCGGGTCGAACCCGGTGGTCGGCTCGTCGAGGAAGAGCAGCTCGGGGCGGCCGATGATGCCCAGCGCCACGTCGAGGCGGCGCTTCTGCCCGCCCGAGAGGGTGTGCGTGCGGGCCTTCGCCTTCGCGCCGAGGCCGACCCGCTCGACGACCTTCGCCGGGTCGTCGGCGTCGGGATAGAAGCCCGAGAAGTGCCGGACCACCTCGCCGACGGTCAGCTCGTCGAACTCGCCGGTGCCCTGGAGCACGATGCCGACCCGGGAGCGCCAGTCCGGGGCTGGGGCGGCGGGGTCGCTGCCCAGCACCCGGACCTCGCCGGAGTCGCGCCGCCGGTAGCCCTCCAGGATCTCCACCGTGGTGGTCTTGCCCGCCCCGTTCGGGCCGAGCAGCGCGAACACCTCGCCCCGCCGGACGTCGAGGTCCACGCCCGCCACCGCGACGTTGTCGCCGTACGCCTTGCGCAGCCCCCGGACGGAGATCGCCAGCTCGTCATCCATGCCGTCAAGTGTGCGACCTGGGCGGGACGGGCGGGCAGGCGGGCCTGTGTGGTTTTGCACAACCCGTTCTACTGACCGGTAACTTAAACTCCGGAAATGGACGAGAAGGCCCCCGCCGGCCGGCTGCCCGAGCGCGACCGCCCCTGGGTGATGCGCACCTACGCCGGCCACTCCTCGGCCGCCGCGAGCAACGCCCTCTTCCACCGCAACCTGGCCAAGGGGCAGACCGGCCTGTCGGTCGCCTTCGACCTGCCCACCCAGACCGGATACGACCCCGACCACGAGCTCGCGGCCGGCGAGGTCGGCCGGGTCGGGGTGCCCGTGGCGAACCTCGGCGACATGCGGGCCCTCTTCGACAGCATCCCGCTGGCCGACACGAACACGTCCATGACGATCAACGCGCCGGCCATGTGGCTGCTCGCCCTCTACGGCACGGTCGCCGCCGAGCAGGGGGCGGAGCTGGCCCGCTGCGCCGGCACCACGCAGAACGACATCATCAAGGAGTACCTGTCCCGGGGCACGTACATCTTCCCGCCGGCGGCGTCGCTGCGGCTCACCGCCGACCTGGTCGCGTACGCGCTGCTCCGGATGCCCCGGTGGAACCCGGTGAACATCTGCTCCTACCACCTCCAGGAGGCCGGGGCGACGCCCGTGCAGGAGGTCGGCTTCGCCCTCGCCACCGCCGTCGCCGTCCTCGACGCGGTGCGCGACTGCGGCCAGGTGCCGCCCGGGCGGATGGGCGACGTCGTCGCCCGGGTCTCGTTCTTCGTCAACGCCGGGGTGCGGTTCGTCGAGGAGACCGCCAAGATGCGCGCGTTCGGCGCGCTCTGGGACGAGATCACCCGCGACCGCTACGGCGTGACCGACCCCGGGCAGCGCCGCTTCCGGTACGGGGTGCAGGTCAACTCGCTCGGGCTGACCGAGGCCCAGCCGGAGAACAACGTCCAGCGCATCGTGCTGGAGATGCTCGGCGTCACCCTCTCCCGGGACGCCCGCGCCCGCGCCGTGCAGCTCCCGGCCTGGAACGAGGCGCTGGGCCTGCCCCGCCCCTTCGACCAGCAGTGGTCGCTGCGGATGCAGCAGGTCCTCGCGTACGAGTCCGACCTGCTGGAATATCCGGACCTGTTCGCCGGCTCGCACGTGATGACCGCGCTGGTCGACGGGATCGTCACCGGGGCGCGGGTCGAACTGGAGAAGGTGCTGGGGATGGGCGGCGTGGTGGCCGCCGTCGAATCCGGATACCTCAAGAGCGCGCTGGTCGCCTCGCTGGCCGAGCGCCGTCGCCGGCTGGAGTCCGGCGCGGACACGGTGGTGGGCGTCAACCGGTTCACCGGGACCGAGCCGTCGCCGCTGACCGCCGCCGGCGCCGACTCCATCGAGCAGGTCGACCCGGCGGTGGAGGCGGCGGCCGTGGCCGCCGTACGCGACTGGCGGGCCGGACGCGACGGCGCGGCCGTCGACGCGGCACTGGAGCGGCTCCGCGCGGACGCCGCGACCACCGCGAACCTGATGCCCGCGACGCTGGAGTGCGTGCGGGCCGGGGTGACCACCGGCGAGTGGGCCGGCGCGCTGCGGCGGGTCTTCGGCGAGTACCGGGCGCCGACCGGGCTGGCCGGCGGCGTCGGGGCCGGCGGCGACGCGACCCTGGCCGCCGTGCGGCAGCGCGTCGCCGTGACCGGCCGGGAGTTGGGCGGCGGTCGGCTGCGGCTGCTGGTCGGCAAGCCCGGCCTCGACGGGCACTCCAACGGGGCCGAGCAGATTGCCGTGCGCGCCCGCGACGCCGGCTTCGAGGTGATCTACCAGGGGATCCGGCTGACCGCCGGCCAGATCGTCGCCGCCGCCGTGGAGGAGGACGTCGACCTCGTCGGCCTGTCCGTGCTCTCCGGCTCGCACCTGGCCGTCGTGCCGGCGGTGCTGGACGGCCTGCGCGCCGCCGGCCGGGGCGACCTGCCGGTGGTGGTCGGTGGCATCATCCCGGCCGGCGACGCCGACGCGCTGCGGGCGGCCGGCGTCGCCCGGGTCTTCACGCCGAGGGACTTCGCGCTGACCGGCATCGTCGACGAGCTGGTCACCGTGGTCCGCCACGCCAACGGCTTGTAAGGAAGGGCCCCCTGTTAACGCATTCCGTTGTACAAGGGGCCCCTCTTAACACCTGCCGTGGCCGCCGCCAGCGGCGGCGGGTCGGTTGCCGGACGTGGGTCAGCGGCTGGCGTAGGTCATGCAGTCGGCCATGTCGTTGTCCGGCCCGACGCGGATCGCCGGGGCATGACACTCCAGGTCGGAGTTGTGCCGGCAGTCCGAGCGCTGGCATGCGCCGACCTGGGCGATCATCGTGTCGATGCCACCCCGGATCGGCATCTCGACGAAGGTGTGGCAGTGCGCGTGATCGGCGCTGCCGATCGTGATGGCGAACGCGTGGCAGTCGCCGGTGTGGTTGTAGGCGCAGGCCGCGACCACGCATTCCTGGACGCGGGGCATCTCCATCGCCGTAGTCATGACGGCCTCCTCTGGGCTCTCGGGTCTCCTCCCATATTAGGTTTTTGCCGGGTTTGTCGTAGCCGATCGGCCGTCCCGGCCCGCCGACCGCGATCGGGCCGCCGACCGCGATCAGGCCGCGAGCTGCGATCGGGCCACCGGGTCACCCGGCCGGTCTCGCCTCCAGTACCTCGGAGAGCGGGGCCGGCCGCAGGCCCAACTCGGCGAGCCCGGCCAGGATGCGCGGCAGCGCCTCGTCGGTCATGGGGGCGTTCGCCTCGGTGACGTGCAGGACGACGACCGAGCCGGGACGCACCCGGGACAGCACCGCGTCGACGACCGGCCGCCAGGACTTCGCGAACGGGTCCCCGCTGACGACGTCCCCGTCCACCACGGTCACGCCCAGCGGGGCGAGCTCGGCCAGCGCGGTGCGGTCGTGGCACAGCCCGGGGAAACGGAAGTAGCGGGTCTGCCGGCCGCCGTACGGGGCGATCACGTCGAACGTCCTGGCCACGTCGGCGGCCATCCGCTGCCGGGGGATCGTCGGCAACTGGTAGCAGTCGGCGGTGAAGGCGAGATGGCCGTACGTGTGGTTGGCCAGCTCGAAGCGTGGATTGGCGGCCAGGCGACGGGTCACCCCGGGGTACTCCTCGACCCACTTGCCGGTCAGGAAGAAGGTGGCCGGCACCCGCTCCCGCTCCAGCAGGTCGATGATCGCCAGGTTCGCGTACGACCGCACCGCCCCGCTGCGCAGCTGGTACCGCATGGCGTCCGTCATGTCCGCGTCGAAGGTCAACGCCACCAGATTGCCGACGCGCGGCCCGTGGTCGACCACCGGGGGCCGCCGGTCGGTGCGGCTCGCGCCCGGGTGGGCCGTGGCGGAGGGTACCGCGCCGGGCTCGTCGGCCCGCCCGTCCCGTTCCGGCCGCGAGGGGTCTCCCGGTCGCCCCGATGCCGACACCGGCGGGGTCGGGCGGTTCGTCCCCTGGCCGGGCTGGTCCTCCCCGTCGGTGGCGGGGGGTGTCGCGGACGTGGGCACCCGGCCGATGGCGGCCCGGCCGGGGGCGTCCGACGGCGCGGGCGCGACGAGGAGGACGGCGACGCCCGCCAGGGCGGCGAGCGTCGCGATCAGTGGTACGCGAGAGGTCTGTGCGGGCACCGGGAGATGATCTCTTGGCGGGTGCCCGTCGGCTGCCCCACCCCACCGGGGCCACGCCGTCGGGCGGGGCGGGTCGGTGTCGGGCGGCGCGGGGTGGGCCGGTGCGAGGTGGGGCGTGGCGGGGTGGGTCGAGGCGGGGGCGGCCGGCTTGATCGACTTCATGTCGGGCAGATGGCGGTATCCCGGCCCGCTGATACCCCCACCTGCCCGGCATCCCGTCACGCCCCCACCGGGATGGGCGGATTGTCCGACTTGGCGGGGTGGGTGGGGTGGGCGGGGAGTGGGTGCGGGGCGTGGGCGTCGAGGCCGGCACCGGCCCGGGCGCGGGACCGGGGGTGGGGTGGCCGGCGGCACCCGAGGGCCGGAATCTCGGCGGGGTCGGGGTCGTTACACCTGACGCACGACCGAAGCAGCACCCACCAGACCCCCCGACCCAGCAGCCCCCGCCCCCCCAGCGTGGTGGCCGGTCGCCGGGAATGGGGGCGGGTCGCCGGTCGTTACACCTGGACCCGGCGCGGTACCGCACATGGCAGCCGGCCCGGCCCTCCCTCGTCTTTCCCCCTTTGTTCGTTGTTCGGGCGCCTCGACGTGGTGCTCGCACACCCCTGAGCCTTCCCCGGCGCAGGTGGGTGTGCCGACCCCCGGATTGGAGTCACCCCCCCATGAACACGACCATCCTGCGCAAGAGCGTCCTCGGCATCGCCGGACTCGCGTTCGCCGGTGGCCTCGCCGCCGGCCCCCTCCACCACGCCACCACCGACACTGTTGACGCGCGGCCCGTCGCCGCCGTCCAGGCCGTCCAGGCCGACAAGGCCGCTGGCGTGGACGCCGGGAAGCTCATCCCCCACGGTGTGCAGGGCGCGCAGTCGCGCATCGACCTCGACCCGGAGCAGACCGCCAACGTCAAGGCCGTCATCGCCGCCACGAAGAAGGCGGGCCTGGACGAGCGCGCCGCGGTGATCTCGATCGGCACGGTGTTGCAGGAGTCGAAGCTGGAGAACCTGGGCCACCTGGGTGACCGCAACGACCACGACTCCCTCGGCCTGTTCCAGCAGCGCCCCTCCAGCGGCTGGGGTTCGCCGGAGCAGATCACCGACCCCGAGTATGCGACGACGGCGTTCCTCAAGGGCCTCAAGCAGGTCGACGGCTGGCAGGACATGGCCCTGACCGACGCCGCCCAGACGGTGCAGGTGTCGGCCTACCCCGACGCGTACGCGCAGTGGGAACAGCAGGCCGCCGACCTCGTCACCCGGCACTGGAACAACAGCTGACACCAAAACCAGCCACAACCAGCCACCGGCCGGGCCCCGATGACGGGGCCCGGCCGGTGGCGGTTGCGTGGGGCGTACCGGATCAGACGCGGTAGCCGGCGGCGCGGGCGGCCTGGCGTTCGCGGCGGCGGCCCCGGCGGCGGCGCAGGAACCAGACGGTGAAGGCGGCCAGGCCGAGCAGGAAGGCCAGCACCAGCACCGGCAGGATGATCGCCACCAGGGACATGACGACGCTGGTGGCGTCCTCGGCGGTGCTGGCGACCGGCGCGCCGAAGCCGGCGGTGGTCGCGTTGATCACCGGGCGGGCGGCGGACTTGAGCAGGTGGACGCCGAGCGCGATGAGCACGCCGGTGACCACCGGGACCCAGTCGTTGGACGAGAAGAAGCTGCCCGGGTCGCTCACGGTGACCGTCTCGGAGGTGGCGCCCGCGCCGAAGGCCAGGCCGCCGGCGGTCGGCCGGACCACGGTCTGTACGACGTCGTTGACGTGGTCGAGCACCGGCACCTTGTCGGCGACGACCTCGACGGTGAGCAGCACCGCGAGGATGGCGACGACCCAGCCGTTGCCGAGCCACTGCCAGCCGCCGGGCAGGTCGATCAGATCGGTGTAGCGGGCGAGCAGTCCCATGGTCAGCAGGGGTATGTAGGCGTTCAGGCCGGCCGACGCGGCCAGCCCGGTACCCGTGAGGACTTCGAACACCGTCTCAGCATGGCACCGGCGCGCCAGTGCCGCTCGGCGGTGGACGCCGGCGTCTGGGCTACCCTCTTCGGGTGCGGCTGGTGATTGCGAAGTGCTCGGTGGACTACGTCGGACGGCTCTCGGCACACCTGCCGTTGGCCACGCGCCTGTTGATGGTGAAGGCGGACGGGTCGGTGTCGATCCACGCCGACGACCGGGCGTACAAGCCGTTGAACTGGATGAGTCCGCCCTGCCGGCTGGAGGAGGCCCCCGGCGTGTGGCGGGTGGTCAACAAGGCCGGCGAGGAGCTGCGGATCACCCTGGAGGAGGTCTTCCAGGACACCTCGTACGAGCTGGGCGTCGACCCCGGGCTGCGCAAGGACGGCGTCGAGGCGCACCTCCAGGAGCTGCTGGCGGCCAACCCGACGGCGCTGGGCGAGGGCTACACGCTGGTGCGCCGGGAGTACATGACGGCGATCGGGCCGGTGGACCTGCTCTGCCGGGACGCCGACCTCGGCGCCGTCGCCGTCGAGGTGAAGCGGCGCGGCGAGATCGACGGGGTGGAGCAGCTCACCCGCTACCTCGAACTGATGAACCGCGACCCCCTGCTCGCCCCGGTCACCGGCGTCTTCGCCGCCCAGGAGATCAAGCCGCAGGCCCGGGTGCTGGCCACGGACCGGGGCATCCGGTGCGTGGTCGTCGACTACGACAAGCTGCGCGGGATCGAGCGCGACGAGCTGACCCTGTTCTGAGCGCTCACCGCCCGCTCGGCGGGCGTCACCCGGCGGCCGAGTCAGCGCCGGCGGCCGTACAGCAGCTTGGTGACCTTGACCAGGCGGGCGACGTCGGCGGGGGTGCGCTCGAAGGTCATCGCCGGCAGCAGCGACCGGGCCCGGCGGCGGGTGACGGCCTTGGGGCGGCCGAACTCGCGCAGCCCGTCCTCGCCGTGGATGCGGCCGAAGCCGGACTCGCCGACCCCGCCGAACGGCAGGGTGGACATGCCCGCGAACGTCAGGGTGGAGTTCACCGCGGCCATCCCCGAGCGCAGCCGCCGCGCGATGGCCACGGCCCGCCGCCGGCCGAAGACCGAACCCCCCAGGCCGTACGGGAGCGCGTTGGCGCGGGTGATCGCCTCCTCGGCGTCGCGGACCCGGTTGATGGTCAGCGTCGGGCCGAAGGTCTCCTCGCGGACGGCGAGCGAGTCCTCCGGCACGTCGACCAGGATGGTCGGGCGCACGTACGGCGGCTGCACCGCGTCGGCGCCGCCGAGGACCGCCCGCCCGCCCCGGGCCAGCGCGTCGTCGATGTGCCGGCGGATCACGTCGAGCTGGCCGGGCATGGTGATCGGCCCGATGTCGGCCCCGTCGGCGCCGACGGTCAGCCGCCCGGCCCGCTCGACGACCTTGCCGACGAACGCGTCGAAGACGGGCTCGACGGCGTAGACCCGCTCGATGCCGATGCAGGTCTGGCCGGCGTTGGTGAGCCCGCCCCAGACGCACGCCTCGGCGGCGGCGTCGAGGTCGGCGTCGCTGTCGACGATCATCGCGTCCTTGCCACCGGCCTCCAGCAGGACCGGGGTGAGCGTCTCGGCGCAGGCGGCCATCACCTTCTTGGCGGTGGCCGTCGAGCCGGTGAAGGCCAGCTTGTCGACCCCGGATCGGCACAGGGCCGCGCCGACGTCGCCGAGGCCGTGCACGGCGGTGAGGACGGGCTGCTCGGGCACCACCTCGGCGAGGCTGTCGACCAGCCACTGGCCGACGACGGGGGTGTATTCGCTGGGCTTCAGCACGACCGCGTTGCCGGCGGCGAGCGCGTACGCGGCGGAGCCGACCGGGGTGAAGACCGGGTAGTTCCACGGGCCGATGACGCCGACCACCCCGTACGGCTGGTATTCGAGGTGGCCGGTGAACTCGGCCAGGATGAGCCGGGAGCGCACGCGGCGCGGGCGCAGCACCCGGCCGGCGTTGCGGGCGGCCCAGTCGATGTGCTCGATGGCGGTGAGGACCTCGACGATCGCGTCCGGGACGGGCTTGCCGCCCTCGGCGTGCATCAGCTCGGCCAGCTCCTCGATCCGCCGGGCGAGGACACCCCGCCAGCGCAGCAGCCGCTCCCGGCGGCCGGTGAAGCCGAGCCCCGCCCACCAGCCGGCCGCCTCGCGGGCCCGCGCGACCGCGCGCGTGACGTCGTCCCCGGCGGCGACGGGCAGTCGACCGACTTCGGCCCCGGTGGCGGGGCTGGTGGAGACCAGCCGGCCGTCTGAGATGATCGGGGCACCCGGGACACGCACAGCCGTCATGGCGGAAGTGTAGACCCCGAAGCTACTCGTCGGTAGGTGTTCGGGTGGCCCGTACGCCGACCCCGGCGCGGGGCCAACGGGCCTGGTGGCGGGGCCTCCCGGGCGGGACCGGCGGACCCGGGAGTCGGTTTTCGGCACGGGACCAACGGCCCTGGTGCGCCACCGGCGAAAGCCGAATCGGCTAACGGGAGTTGTCCGCCCGGGGACCGGGAGGTGTCCGGGCGGTGGTGGGCATCGATGCGGTGTGCTGGCAGGCTGACGCCGGACACCGGTGGCTGGAGGCTGACCGTCCATGGAGGACTTTCCGGAACTGATGCCGCTGCTGGCGGTGGCGGGTGGACCGATGCGTGGGGTGAGCTTCCGGCTCGGCCGCACGCCACAGGTGATCGGCCGTGCGACGACCGCGGAGGTCAGCGTGGACGATCCGCATCTGAGCCGCAGGCACGCCAGCGTACGGCTGTCGGGCGACGGGGTGTGGCTTGAGGATCTGGGCTCGACCAACGGCACGTGGCTCAACGACCGCCGGATCGAGTCGCCGGAGCTGCTCTCCGACGGGGACGTGATCCGGCTGGGCCGCACCGAGCTGCGCTTCTTCGACCCGGGCCTGGCCCGGACCGACCCGGTCGGGCTGCGGCTGGCCCCCCAACTGGGCCCGCAGCGCCGCGACCGCCGGCCCACCCTGCCGTTGCCCGTCGCCACCCCGCCGGCCGCCCGCGTCTGACCCGTGCCGGCGGGCGAGAAGGGGACCCTTCTCTACCACGGGCGTTAACAGGGGGCCCCTCCTTTCATGTGGGCCGCCCACATGGAGCCGGCCGCCGCCCCGTGGCAGCATGCCGCGGCATGGAGAGCACGCAGCACACCGTGCAGGCCAACGGCATCGTCCAGCGGGTCCGGGTGGCCGGCCCGCCCGACGGCGCGCCCGTGCTGCTGGTGCACGGCAACTGCTCGTCCTCGGCGTTCTGGGAGCCGCTGCTGCGGCGGCTGCCCGACACTCTCCGGGTGGTCGCCCCGGACCTGCGCGGCTACGGCGGCACCGAGACCGCCGCGGTGGACGCCACCCGGGGCCTGCGGGACTTCGCCGACGACGTCGCCGCCCTGCTCGACGCCCCGGGGCTCTTCGCCCCCGGCGCGCGGCCGGTGGTGGTCGGGCACTCCCTCGGCGGGGGAGTGGCGATGCGGCTGCTGGTCGACCACCCCGGCCGGGTGGCCGGGCTGCTGCTCTCCGCGCCCGTCTCCCCGTACGGCTTCGGCGGCACCCGGGACCTGGCCGGCACCCCGACCACGCCCGACTTCGCGGGCACCGGCGGCGGCACCGCGAACGGGGACTTCGTGGCCCGGCTGGTCGCGGGCGACCGGGGCGCGGACGGCCCGACCAGCCCCCGCAACGTGCTGCGGACCGCGTACGTGGCCGATCCGGCGTCGCTCGGCGACGACGAGGAACTGCTGCTGGACAGCCTCCTGTCCACCGCCACCGGGGACGGCAACTACCCCGGCACGGCGGTCGCCTCGCCGCACTGGCCGGGCATCGCGGCCGGCGGCAGCGGCGTGCTCAACGCGCTCGCCCCGGCCCACTTCCGCATCGCCGACGACCTCGTCGCCGTCGCCGGCAAGCCCCCCGTCACCTGGGTACGCGGCGACGCCGACGTGATCGTGTCGGACACCTCGCTGTTCGACCTGGCCCACCTCGGGTCGCTCGGGGTGGTGCCCGGCTGGCCGGGGGAGCGGGACTGCCCGCCGCAGCCGATGGTCGGGCAGACCCGGGCGGTGCTCGACCGGTACGCTGCGGCCGGCGGGGCGTACCGCGAGGTGGTGTTGCCGGGGTGCGGGCACAGCCCGCACCTGGAGCGGCCGGCGGAGTTCGTCGCCGAGCTGCTGGCGCTGACCGGCCGGAGCCGCTGACAGGCCCCTGCCGGAGCCACTGAGCCGCCCGGCCGGAGCCGCCGGCACCCTCCGCGTCCCGGCGGCGGACCGTCGCGTGGCAGACTCGCGCGCAGAACCTTAGTGACCGTTCAAGCGGTCCCGCGGGGGTCCCGTCCCGCGGTCCCGCGCAGCATTGGGGAGGCCGGTCGTGGCGCGCGAGTTCACCAGCGTGGGCGTTGTGGGGCTGGGCACCATGGGTGCCGGCATCGTCGAGGTCTTCGCGCGCAACGGCATCGACGTCGTCGCGGTCGAGGTCTCCGACGCCGCCCTCGACCGTGGCCGGGCCCACCTGACCGGCTCGACCGACCGGGCCGTCGCCCGGGGCAAGCTCGCCGAGGCCGACCGGGACGCCCTGCTGGCCCGGGTCGACTTCCAGGTCGGGCTGGCCGCGCTGCACTCGGTGGACCTGGTGGTCGAGGCGGTCCCCGAGCGCCTCGACCTCAAGCGGCGGATCTTCGCCGAACTGGACCGGGTCTGCAAGCCCGAGGCGGTCCTCGCCACCAACACCTCCTCGCTGTCGGTCACCGAGGTCTCCGTCGCCACCGGCCGACCCCAGCAGGTCGTCGGCATCCACTTCTTCAACCCGGCCCCGGTGATGAGGCTGGTCGAGGTGGTCCGCACGGTGGTCACCGCCGCCGACGTGGTCGCCGACGTCGAGGCCCTCTGCGCCCGGCTCGGCAAGGTCGGCGTCACCATCGGCGACCGGGCCGGGTTCATCGCCAACGCGCTGCTCTTCGGCTACCTCAACCACGCCGTCGGCATGTTCGAGTCGCGCTACGCCAGCCGCGAGGACATCGACGCCGCCATGAAGCTCGGCGGCGGCCTGCCGATGGGGCCGCTCGCCCTGCTGGACCTCATCGGCCTCGACACCGCGTGCGAGATCCTGGACACCATGTACCGGCGCGGCGGGCGGGACCGCCGGCACGCCCCGGCGCCGCTGGTCCGGCAGATGGTCACCGCGGGCCTGCTCGGCCGCAAGTCCGGCCGGGGCTTCTACACCTACGAGAAGCCGGGCTCGGCGAAGGTCGTGCCGGACGGGTCGACCCCGCAGGAGCGGCCGGCGGCCGGCGACGGCGCGCGCCGTGTCGCCCGGGTCGGCGTCGTCGGCTCCGGGGCGACGGCCGCCGGGCTCGTCGAGGTCTTCGCCGGGGCCGGCTACGAGGTGGTCCGGGTGGCCCCGGGCGGAGACCTCGACGGCCTGGCCGAGGTCGACCTGGTCGTCGAGGCCGTGGCCGAGGACCTCGACGTCAAGAAGGAGCTGTTCGCCAGCCTCGACGGCGTCTGCAAGCCGGGCGTCGTGCTCGCCACCACCACCTCGTCGCTGCCGGTGATCGACATCGCGATGGCCACCGGGCGGCCCGCCGACGTGATCGGGCTGCACTTCTCCGGCCCGGTGCCGGCGCGGCCCCTGGTGGAGATCGTGCGGACCGTCCGCACCGGCGCGGAGGCCACCGAGACCGCCCGCGCCGTCTGCGCCACGCTCGACAGGACCGCCGTGGTCTGCGGCGACCGGGCCGGCTTCGTGGTCGACGCGCTGCTCTTCCCGTACCTGAACGACGCGGTGAAGATGCTGGAGGCCGGCTACGCCACCATCGACGACATCGACCACGCGATGAAGCTCGGCTGCGGCTACCCGACGGGCCCGTTCGAGCTGCTCGACGCGGTCGGCCTGGACGTGGCGCTCGCCAGCCAGCGCGCGCTGTACCGCGAGCTGCGCGACCCCGGCCTCGCCCCGGCCCCGCTGCTGGAGCACCTCGTCACCGCCGGCTACCTGGGCCGCAGGGCCGGGCGCGGCTTCCGCGAGCACCCCGGCCGCTGACGGGCCGCCCCGGCGGGTGGCCCCGGTCGCCGGCCGGGCCGCCCCCGCGCGTGCGGCACCTTCCGCCGGCCGGGCCGCGCAGCCGCGCACCTCGCCGGGCCGGGGTGGGGAACCGACCGTAACCTTGACGAGGTGAGCCCCCGTCGCAACCGTCCCCGCCGGGACGAGCACGCCCACCTCGACGCCGACCGGGCCCGCCACGGGGTGCCCACCGTGCAGCAGTGGCGCGACGGCGACTGGCAGGTGCGCGGGATCAGCGGCGGCGCGTCGGTCAAGACGTACCGCTGCCCGGGCTGCGACCAGGAGATCCGCCCGGGGGTGGCGCACCTGGTGGCCTGGCCGGCCGACGACCGGGGCGACCTCACCGACCGCCGGCACTGGCACAGCGGGTGCT